>CAYOBI010000001.1:0-104815 GCA_964402325.1 uncultured Propionibacteriaceae bacterium
CCATCGACCAGCCCCTCCCTCAACAGCAGTGTTGCTTCGACGGTATGACACTGCCGGCCACCACGAGGGAAATCCGAGCGGTTTCCCCGGAATGGGATGCGCCTACAACAAATCGTTAATCGCTACCGGGCGACGCCCGGCGATAGGTGCTGCCATGACTCTGAGTGCGTTGGATCTTTTCTCCATCGGAATAGGTCCGTCCTCCTCCCACACGGTCGGTCCGATGCGTGCCGCCACGATGTTCGTCCGCGAGCTGGATGCTGCCGGCCACACCGACCAGGTCCAGCGCGTCTGCGCCGAACTGTTCGGCTCGCTGGCGCTGACCGGGCGCGGCCACGGCTCGGACAAGGCGGTGATCCTCGGGCTGCTCGGCGAGGACCCGGCGACCGTCGACACCACCACCACCGACGCCCGCGTCGACGAGGTGAGCCGGCGCGGCGTGCTGGCCCTGGGTGGGCTGCGCCCGATCAACTTCGAGCGCTTCCGTGACCTGGTCATGCACCTGCGCCGTGCACTGCCGGGGCACCCGAACGGCATGTCGTTCGTGGCCTTCGGTGCCGATGAGGCGGTGCTGCTGGAGCGCGTCTACTACTCGGTCGGGGGTGGCTTCGTCGTCGATGCCGACGCCGTTGCGGAAGACCGTTGGCTCACCGACGACGACGTGCAGCTGCGTTACCCGTTCACCACCGGCGGGGAGCTGCTGGAGATCTGCGCCCGCGAAGGACTGTCGATCAGCGACGTGATGCTGGCCAACGAGGCCGCGTGGCGTCCCGAGGCCGAGACCCGGGCCCGGCTGCTGGAGATCTGGGCGGTGATGCAGGAATGCGTCACCAACGGCTGCCACCGGACCGAGACCGTGCTGCCCGGCGGCCTCGGCGTACGACGTCGCGCACCTCGACTGCTGGCCGAGCTGGAGGCCGAGGGCGAGACCACCGACCCGCTGCGCGCAATGGACTGGGTCAACCTCTACGCCCTGGCGGTCAACGAGGAGAACGCGTCGGGCGGACGCGTCGTGACCGCCCCCACCAACGGGGCCGCCGGCATCATCCCGGCCGTCCTGCACTACTACCGAACCTTCGTCCCCGGCGCCAGCGAGGAGGGGGTGATCCGCTTCCTGCTCACCGCCGCCGCGGTCGGCATCCTGTTCAAGACCAACGCATCCATCTCGGGGGCCGAGGTCGGCTGCCAGGGCGAGGTCGGGTCCGCCTGCTCGATGGCGGCCGCCGGCCTGTGCGAGGTGCTCGGCGGTACTCCCGCCCAGGTGGAGAACGCCGCCGAGATTGGCATCGAGCACAACCTCGGCCTGACCTGCGACCCCGTCGGCGGCCTGGTCCAGGTGCCCTGCATCGAGCGGAATGCCGTTGCCAGCGTCAAGGCGATCAACGCCGCCCGGATCAGCCGCCGCGGCGACGGAGAGCACCAGATCTCCCTGGACGCGGCCGTCCTGACGATGCGCGTCACCGGAGCCGACATGAAGACCGAGTACAAGGAGACCTCCCAGGGCGGCCTTGCCGTCAGCTACACGGAGTGCTGATCTCCTCCCTCACCCGACCCCATCCCCTATCCGCAGTAGTTCCCGAACACCCCATGGAGACAACGTTGTCGACGATCGAAGCCACCCCGAAGCCCCCGCAGACCACCCACCGGACCGAGGGCTCCCCCGCGACCAGCGACCCGCTGGCGTGGAAGAAGTTCGACACCGGCTGGATGACCAGCCTGTTCGGCACCGCCATCGGCGCCGGGATCCTCTTCCTGCCCATCAACGCGGGTGCCGGCGGCCTGTGGCCACTGCTGATCGTCACGGTGCTGATCGGCCCGATGACCTACCTCGCGCACCGGGCACTGTCGCGGATGGTGTGCGCCTCTCGCCGTCCCGGTGACGACATCACTGTCGTCGTCCGTGACTTCTTCGGCGAAGCGGCCGGCAAGGTCGTCACCCTGTTCTACTTCGCGGCGATCTTCCCCATCGTCCTGATCTACGGCATCGGCATCACCAACACCGTCGACAGCCTGATCGTGAACCAGCTCGGCCTGCAGTCACCGCCCCGCTGGCTGCTGTCAGGCATCCTGATCGCCCTGATGATGCTGGTGATGGTCGCCGGCCAGCGCCTGATGCTGGTCGTCACCGAATGGCTGGTCTACCCCCTCATCCTGATGCTCGCCGGCATCACGCTCTACCTCATCCCCAGCTGGAAGTTCGACGCCTCGATGCTGCAGGCGCCCGCGGCAGGCGAACTCGCCCTGTCGGTCTGGATCGTCATCCCGGTGCTGGTCTTCGCCTTCAACCACTCCCCCGCGATCTCCCAGTTCTCCCTGGCGATGAAGAACCAGTACGGCGTCCACGCTTCCGACAAGGCCTCCCGGATCCTCAAGCGCACCACCGTCCTGCTCGTACTGTTCGCGATGGGCTTCGTGTGGTCCAGTGTCCTCAGCCTGGGCCCGGAGGGTCTTGCCGCAGCGCGCGAGGCCAACCTGCCGGTGCTGTCATACGTCGCGAACGTCCAGGGCACCCCGTTCATCGCCTACCTCGGCCCCGCCGTGGCCATCGCAGCGATCGGCTCCTCCTTCTTCGGGCACTACCTGGGCGCTGCCGAGGGACTGGCCGGAATCGTCCGGGGCTTCGTCGACCGGGACGGCTCCCGGATCGGTGACCGTACGCTGCGGATCGCGATCGCGGTCTTCATCTTCCTGGCCACCTGGCTCGCGGCCGTGATGAACCCCAGCATCCTGTCGCTGATCGAGTCGCTGGCCGGTCCCGTCATCGCGATCGTGCTGTTCCTGATGCCGATGTACGCAATCCACAAGGTGCCCGCGCTGGCCGCCTACCGTGGCCGGATCAGCAACGTGTTCGTGGTGGTCGCCGGTCTGGTCGCCGTGGGAGGGATCCTGCTCAGCCTCCTCCGCTGACCGTGAACGCGGGGAGGGCGGGTATGCCTGTCCGGGCTCGAGGTGCTGGATGACCGCCCTCGAGCCCGGCCGCCGTCGCCTGGACGTACCCGGTTCCACGGGCAACTCCGCGACCGGTGAAACGGTGGCTAGAGTCGGAACCATGCACGGCAGTGATCTCGACGCCCTTCGCCGACGCGTGCTGGCAGCATCCCTCCGTCCGGCGTGGGTCGACGCGGTGATCGCCGTGGGCTTCGGCCTGTCGCTGGGGGTGCTGTCGGCCCAGGTCCTTTGGAGCTGGGCCCTCGGGGCCGTTCTGCTGGTCGCGTCGATCGTCCTTTCCGTCGGCCTCACCAGGTCCTTTGCCACGCGGCGGGACGAGCCCGGCTCCGGTCTGGCCGACCGGCGCTCCGCACTGGTGTTCCTGGCCATGTTCGCCGCCGTGTACCTGCTGGGAATGCTGGACGGGCCGCGCGGCTGGCAGCCTGAGTGGATGCTGGCGTACGCCATGGCGCTCTCCGCGGTCGGTTACGCCTATTTGCGGCTGGTCGAGCGCTTCACCGTGGATCGGCTGGCTCGTTCGGGTAGCCCGGCGGGGTCGGTGGAAGAGGATGAGGTCCGCGGGGCGTTGTACGAGAGTCTTTACCAGGTCGCTGCGCTGGAACGAGACGTCCTGGTGCGCGGGCTGGGCGTGCCCGAGGCCGCGCTGGACCAGCACCTTTCCGAGCTGGAGGCGGCCGGCCACCTCCGGGTGCAGCGCCGCGGCCATGGGCACCGGGAACGCACGTGGCTGTCACTGACAGTGCCGGGGCGACAGGCCACGACCGCTGGTCGTTGAGCCGGCCCAGTGCCGGATTCCCACCGTCTGGCGTAGGGAATCCGGCACTGGATTCCCGTTCACTCCCAGCGGAACGTCCGCACCGCCACCACCGCACACACGGCGGTCCAGACCACCAGTACCGCGTACGGCAGCCACTGCTGGGGGGCGCCGAGTGTGGCGGTGAGCATGGCATCGGCCGCCGCGCCCCCGGGGGTGAGGTTCGAGGCGGTCAGCAACCAGTCCGGGAACCCTGACCGGGGAAACCACAGGCCCGACGCCGCCCACATCACTGCCGCGACCGCATTGCCGACCCCGGCAGCCGCCCCGGCGCTCGGCACCAGGGCGGCCAGCAGGGCGCCCATCGCGACGAACGCCAGGGTCGACAGCGTCGTGGCCAGGGCGAACCAGGCCAGACCGACCGGCAGGGCGGCGCCGAACAGCGCCGGGATGGCCACGATCAGGGCGGCCTCGACCAGCCCGATCAGGGTGATCAGCGTGAACAGGGCAGCCAGCAGCGTGGCGGGCGAGGTCGGCGTGGTCCGCAGCCGTCGCAGCACCCCCAGCTGGCGATAGCCACCGAGGATCCCCGGCATCACCGTCAGCCCGACCACCGAGGTGGCGAACAGCACCAGGACGGGGACGTAGGTCTGCACGACGGAGAACCCGCCCATCGTCGCATTCGGCTGCCGGGCCGCCGGGATCGCTGACATCACGATGATCCCGAGCAGCGGCAGCAGCGCCCCGAAGATCAGCGCCGCCGGCTCGCGCACCAGCAGTCGTGCCTCGTTGGCGAGATGGGCCCGGAACACCCGGCCCTGCGGTACCGTGGCCGGCACCGTCGTGCTGGCCGTGGTGAACGTCGTCATGCGAGCCCTCCTTCTTTCTGGGTCGGATCGTCGGTGAGCAGGATGAACGCGTCGTCCAGTGACGGGGACTCGACGCGCAGTTGGCGCAGGGTGACCCCGGCAGAGGACACGGCGGCGATCACGGCCTGGGTGGAGTCGGCGCCGCCGGTAACCACGGTCCGGCCCCGCTCCTGTCGGACGCTGCTCACCCCGGGGACGGCCAGCAGCATGGCCTCCGTGACCGCCGGGTCGTACGTGAAGGACGTGTGCTGGCTGCCGACCGATGCCGCGACGGACTCCGGGGTCCCCTCGGCGATCACGGTGCCGCGGCTGATGACGACGACCCGGTCACAGAGGTACTGGGCCTCCTCCATGAAGTGGGTGACGAGCACCATGGTGACACCGTCCCGGCGCAACGTCTCCAGGTAGGCCCAGATGTCGCGACGGGCCGCGGGATCCAGGCCGGTTGTCAGCTCGTCGAGGAACGCGATCCGCGGCCTTCCCACCAGTGCCAGGGCGACCGAAAGGCGTTGCTGCTGGCCGCCGGACAGGTTCGCGAACCGGGTCGCCTTGTGCCCGAGCAGGTCGAAGCGCTCCAGCAGCTCGTCGGTGGGCTGCGGGTCGGGGTAGAAGGCGGCGTACAGGTCGAGGATCTCCCCCACCCGGACCTTGGCGGGCAACCGGCACTGCTGCAGCTGCATGCCGAGGAGCTGCCGCAGGGCCGGCGGGCCGGTGGCCGGGTCCATCCCTGCGACGCTGACCGTCCCCGCGTCCCGGGTACGAAGCCCGCCAATACACTCCACCGCGGTGGTCTTGCCCGAGCCGTTCGGTCCGAGGATCCCGAGGATCTCCCCCTCGGCCACGTCCAGGTCGATGCCACGCAGGACGTGGCGGTCGCCGTACGACTTCTCCAACCCGCGGACCTCGATGATTGCCATGACCCCCACTATCGTCCCGCGTCGGGTCAGCTCGCCGCGAACACCCGCGGCTGGGCGGTACGTTGGGCGTGTCGATCCCCGAGCCGGAGGGAGGACGGGATGCCCGTACGCCACATCCCCGACGCCGAACGCCGCTCGCGGCTCGCCACCCGACAGGGACTGCACCCCAACCACCGCGCGGCCGACGTACTCGCCGCCACCCGGGCGATGACCGTGTTGCACGCCACCGAGGCCGCCACCGTGTACCTGTCGCTGTTCGCACGGGTCGCCGATGCAGGACCCCGCGAGATCGACGCGGCACTGTACGACGAACGGTCCCTGGTCAAGCAGCTCGCGATGCGCCGCACCCTGTTCGTCTTCCCCCGCGAGCTGCTGCCGGCAGCGCTGGGCAGCGCCTCGGCGCGGGTCGCCGCGGAGCAGCGCCGGATCATCGCTCGCGACGCCGAGCGGCACGGCGTCGCAGCCGATGGGCAGGCATGGTTGACGGCCGCCTGTGCTGCGGTGCTCGCGCGGCTGGCCGGAGCAGAGCCGCTGTCGGCCCGGCAACTGCGCGAGGAGTTGCCCGAGCTGACTGGCACGTTCACCGTCGACCTCGACAAGAAGTACGGGGGAACGTTCCAGCTCGCCCCGCGGGTGCTGACCCTGCTGGGTGCCGAGGGCCGGATCGTCCGGGGCCCGAACGCCGGCCACTGGCGTACGTCACGCCCCACCTGGACACTGATGGCGGACTGGCTCGGCGAGCAGCCGGTCCCGCTCCCAGCCGAGGAGGGTTACGCCGAGCTGGCACGGCGCTGGCTGGCCACCTTCGGCCCGGGCACGCTGGAGGACCTGCAGTGGTGGCTCGGCTCCACCAAGACCGCGGCCCGTCATGCCCTCGCCGGTGGGGGCGCGGTGCAGGTGGGCCTGGATCATGGGCGTACGGGCTGGGTGCTGCCCGAGAACCTGGAGCCGGTAGGCGAGGTCGAGCCGTGGGCAGCGCTGCTGCCGACGCTGGACCCGACCACGATGGGCTGGAAGCACCGGGAGTTCTACCTGGACCCCGCCCACGTACGGTATCTGTTCGACACCAACGGCAATGCCGGCACCACGGCCTGGTGGGACGGCCGGATCGTCGGCGCCTGGGTGCAGGATCCGGACGGGGTCGTCGACGTCGTGGTCCTGCCCGGGGTGGACATCGGCCGCGAGGGGCGGGCGGCACTCAATGCCGAGGCCACCCGCCTGACCGAATGGCTGGACGGCGTGGTGATCACCAGCGTCTACTCCTCCCAGTTGGTGAAGGGGGTCCCGCTGCCCTGAGTGACGCGCGGCTCCTGGCCATTCCCTGAAAAAAATCCATAGCTTTGCCCTATGCAACGCCGACGTCGTGGCTCCGCAAGCATCATCGGCCTTCCATAGGGCAAAGCTATGGATACTTCATCGAGAGACGACGTCCTCAGCGCCCGGTCCCCTGCTCCTCGCTCCGCTTCACCCTCACGTGCGCGACCGCCGCCAGGATGGCGCCGGCGGCCAGCAGCGGACCCGCGAAGGCGCCGAGCTGGTCCAGCGCCTTGTGCACCCCGAAGCCCCGCCCCCGACCGACGGCTCCCGCCGCGTAGGCCAGCAGGGCGGACTTGGACGGGGAGCGGATGGCCTTGCCGGCGCGTTCGGCCAGAATCATCGCCGCCCCGAAGATCAGGCCGAGCCCACCGACCCGCGGTGCGAGGAACAGCAGCGGGACGCAGACCGCGGTCAGGCCGTAGCCGGCCAGGGTGAACGACCAGTGCGCGCCGCGGCGGTCGGCGATCGGGCCGGCGAAGAGCCGCAGCACCAGGGCCATCGCCTCCCCCGCCCCGGAGACCAGCCCGACGATGGCCGTCGATGCGCCGAGCGCCAGCAGGGCCGGGCCGTAGAGCGAGCGGGCACCCTCGTAGACCATGTCAGCGAACAGGCTCACCAGTCCGAAGGCGAAGACCACCCGCCACGCCGACGGGTGGCCTGCCAGGCGGTCACCCAAGTCGCTCCGCTGCCTCACCGTACGAGCCTATGCCTGTCGGGTCCTCCATCCGGCCGTCGACCGGAGGGTCCGTCCGATCCTGCAAGGATGGAGCACATGGGCGAACACGAGTTGCTGCTCCGGCACGCCGAGCGCTGGGCCGCAGAGCATGATCGGGGGTTCGATCGATCCCTGGTGGAACTGGTCCTCGACCTGAGGTCCACCCATGACGACCGCGCTGCCAACCTGTGGCCTGCCGGCAGCGTCGCGGACCTGATGCTGCACCGCTGGCCCTCCCATGGCCCGGTCGAGGCGCCCGACGCGGACCTGATGGTTGACAGCCTCGACACGTTCTGGCGCTTTCTGCGCTCCACCGGCCGGATGGCCGGAGCCTCGGCCGAACCGGCCCAGCTCCGCAAGGAGGCGAGGAAGGCCGCGAAGCAGATGCCGGAGGCGTGCGCGGACGCTTCGCGGTACGGAGTGGCGAAGTCACTGGTGGGTTTCGGGGGCGAGATCGGCCTGTCGCTGGACGATGTGGACGGCATCGACGAGGCAAACGCTCGCATGCAGCAGATCGTCGAGGCCTGGAATGCGCTGCCCATCGAGGAGCGCCGCCGCCGCAGCGGCGAGGAGATGGGGCTGCCGGGTCTGGCCGATGGGCTGGACGTCGACATGGACCCCGATGCGTCGAAGCCCAACGACCCGTCGGTCTCCGCACCGTTCGCACGGTCCTCACCGTTCGTCGCCAAGGTGCTGGAGCTGGCGGCATGGGTCGGCCAGGGCCGCGAGGTGACCGCCACCCAGTTGCTGCGGCCGGCCGTCGGCCGGGAAGCGTACGCAGCGCTGGACCTGTGGTCCTGGGAGTTGCGCCACGACGGGTACCTCGCCGAGGCGGTGAAGGATCCGGCGTTCGACGTGGAGCGGTTCCGGGCCGGCGCCCTGAAGTGGCGATCGTCCGGGGACTGCTTCGCGCTGGACCGGCTGTGGTACCCGGCCCTGATGAGCAACCTGGTGACGATCAGCGGCAAGAAGGCCGTCCACGACCCGGTGCTGGTGCCATCCTCCGATGAGGAATGGGTGCACCTGACCCTCGAGCTGTTGCTGCTCCTGACCTTCCGGACGCAGGCCGTGGCGGGGGTGACGGCGCTGGTCCATCTGCTCGCACACCTCCAGCCGGACTTCGACGGCGGTCCCCACACCCTCGACGAGCTGCAGGAAGCGTGGTGGGAGAGCCCTGCGAACGAGCGGGCGGACTACCTGGCCCAGCACGCCTGGGGCCGGGAGGTCAGTGACCTGCAGCTGGCGGGCTGTGTGGAGCAGTACGAGGACTGTGGCCTGTGGACCCACCAGGGCGACCGGCTGGTCGCCACTCCGCTGTCCTGGGACTTCCTGGTTGTCCTGATCAGCGCCGTGGACACCGGCGTGTTCGATCTCGAGGACTGAGGGCCCGTTCCACTGGTGGATTGTCGGGTGAAGACGCCGGACAATCCACCACTGGGCTGACCTCGGCAGCGCCGCTCAGTCCGCCCTGAGCCGGGCCAGCGCGTCCTCCACGTCGGCACACCAGGTGCCGTCCCCGAGGCGGGTCTCGTCGCCGATCACCAGCAGCCGATGGCCGGTCGATGCCAGCTGCTCGTTGACCCTCGGCAGCAGGTGGCGGGCATGGGAGACGACAGTGCCGACCCGAGTCATGTCGACCACCACCGCCTCGCGGTCCACGGCCGCACCGAGGATGGTCCGCATCGCCGCCTCGATGCCGAGGAAGGCCAGGTCCCCCTGCAGCTCGACCAACCGCGCCCGATCCGAGAGGTCGACTACCTGGCGGACGGTCAGGTGGTGCGGCGGGGAGACCCGGGTGAAGTGCAGGTCGAAGTCCTGGGAGAGGTGCTCGCAGACCAGCGTGCCGCGGACGGAGTTGCCGTGTCGGTCCAGCGGCGGAGCGAAGGTCCCGATGCCCAGCTGCCCCGGCGCCGCGGCGACGATGCCCCCGCCGACCCCCGACTTGGCGGGCAGCCCGACCCGGATCATCCACTCCCCCGCGTTGTCGTACATGCCGCAGGTGGCCATCACCGACATCACCCGTTCGGCGACCGCCGCCGGCATGATCCGCTCCCCCGACACCGGGTGGACGCCGCGGTTGGCCAGGGTCGCCCCCATCCGGGCCAGGTCGGCGGCGGTGACGAGCACCGAGCACTGGCGCAGGTAGGCGTCCAGCGCGTCCTCCGGATCGCCGTCCACCACGCCGGCGGAGGTCAGCAGCCAGGCCAGCGCCCGGTTGCGGGCAGCGTCTTCGGTCTCCGCCGCGTAGACCTCCTCGTCGACCTCCAGCGGGCGGCCGGCCAGCCGCTCGTAGAACTCCAGGATCCGCGGAAAGCGGGGCTCGAGAACGCACCAGTCGGCGGCGATCGCGCCGACGTTGACCAGTGGGTTCGCCGGGCGGTGCGGTTCCCCGTCGAGGGAGATCTCGTTGAACGCCTCCCCCGAGGGCTCCACGTTGATCCGGGCGTCCATGTATTCGCTGCCGCGGTCGATCAGCGCCAACGCGTAGGTGAAGGCCTTGGAGATCGACTGGATCGCGAAGCGCTCCTCCGACTCACCGCCGGCGTACTCGTGCCCGTCGACCGTGCAGATCGCGACGCCGGTGGCCGAGGGATGCTCCGCTCCGATCGCGTACGGCTCCCCGTCCGTCACCTCCCGGGTGCGGGCGACCACCTCTTCGAGGTGGTCCAGGACCGGCGTACGAGCGGCGAGGATCTCGGGCGTCTCCATGGCGCCAGCCAAGCACAGCGCCGGGAGACGCCGGAGGACAGGGCCCATGTATAGACATGAGCGTCGCAGACTGCCCCGTAAGTGGTCTTCACACGACCCGTGCCCTTTAATGTCTAGCCCAATGTGGGATCATGTCCGAATGGGGACCGAGGGTGCCGGAGTCGCGCGGTACGTCGCGATCGAACAATGGCTGGTCGGACTGTGCTCGACGCTGCCCGCCGGGTCCGGACTGCCGACGGAGGCCGAGGTCGCCGAACGGTTCCACGTCAGCCGGATGACCGCCCGCCAGGCCTTCCAGAACCTGGTGCAGGAGGGCCTGATCGAGCGGCGCCGCGGTGCCGGAAGCTTCGTGCTGCCCCGGCCCCTGCATCGCAAACCGACGGTCATGCGCTCGTTCAGCCAGGAGATGGCGGCCCGCGGCCTGGTGGCAAGCTCGCGGATCGTCCGCGCCGAGGTGGCGACTGCGCCCGAAGCGGCGGCCGCCATGGGTCTGCCGCCCGCCGACTGGATGGTCATCATCGAACGGGTCAGGTGCGCCGATGGACTCCCCGTCGCCCTGGAGCGCGCCGTGCTGCCCGGCCGGTTCGCCGCGGTGCTGGAGGCCGATCTGGCCCAGGGCTCCCTGCACCAGGCCCTGGCCGCCCTCGGCCGACGGATCGGACAGGCCACCGGTTACGTCACCGCCCGGTTGGCCACCGATGAGGAGGCGGGACTGCTCGGCCTGGACCTGCCGGCCGCCCTGCTGGTCGAGTCCAGGATGGTCACCGACCCGGACGGCACCCCGATTGAGAGCACCCGCACCGCGTACGCGGGATCGCGCTGGGTGATCGACACCGGATCGTACGTCCCTGCCGAGCCTCCGCGTTCCGGCTCGGGAACCGGCCCTTCCCCTGCCCGGTAGATTGGAGGACACGTCCTCGGCGGGGAGGTCGCCATGGCATGGATCCTCTGGTTGGTGCTGGCCGTGGCACTGGGCGCGGCCGAGTTCGCCACCCTCACCCTCGCCTTCGGCCTGCTCGCTGCCGCGGCTCTCGTCGCGTCCGTGGTCGCCGGGCTGGGTGGCGGGGTCCTGGTGCAGGTGATCGCGTTCACCGCGGCGGGCGCCGTCGGCCTGCTGGTCGTACGACCGATCGCGCGCCGCCAACTCGAATCGCCACCCTTGTCGCGGGAGGGCTCCGATGCCCTCGTGGGGCAGACAGCCGTGGTCCTGCAGGAGGTCACCGCGCAGCAGGGCCTGGTCAAGCTCGCCGGTGACGCGTGGTCGGCCCGCTCGTTCGACGAGACCCACGTGATCCCCGTCGGAGCCGCGGTCGAGGTGATGGAGATCGACGGCGCCCGCGCCGTGGTCTATCCCCGCGACCTGCTCCCCTGATCCCCCAGCCCTGAACGGAGACGAACAATCATGGACCTGGTCCTGGTACCGATCATCGTCGCGGCGCTCCTGATGGTCTTTCTTGCCGTCGGCGGCGTCCGCGTCGTTCCTCAGGCCCGCCGCTACAACATCGAGCGGTTCGGCCGCTACCGGGTGACACTGCAACCCGGACTCAACTTCATCGTGCCGCTGGTGGACCGGGTGAACAGTCGGCTCGACATCCGCGAGCAGGTGTTCACCTCCCGACCCCAGCCGGTCATCACCCAGGACAACCTGGTCGTGAACATCGACACGGTGCTCTACTACCAGATCACCGACCCGCGCGCGGCGGTCTACGAGGTCGCTGACTACCTGCAGGCGATCGACCAGCTCACCGTCACCACGCTGCGCAACGTCATCGGTTCGATGGACCTGGAGAGCACCCTGACCTCGCGGGAGGAGATCAACGCCCAGTTGCGCTCAGTCCTCGACGACGCCACCGGCAAGTGGGGCATCCGGGTCAACCGCGTGGAGATCAAGGCCATCGATCCGCCGGCCACGATCAAGGAGGCGATGGAGAAGCAGATGCGCGCCGAGCGCGACAAGCGCGCCGCGATCCTGCATGCGGAGGGCGAACGGCAGGCGAAGATCCTCACCGCCGAAGGCACCCGGCAGCAGTCGATCCTGGAGGCCCAGGGCGACCAGCAGGCGGCGATCCTGCGCGCTGACGGCGAGGCGCGGGCGATCGACCTGGTGTTCCAGGCGGTCCACCGCAACGACGCCGATCCGAAGGTGCTGGCCTACAAGTACCTCGAGGTCCTGCCGCAGCTCGCAGAAGGCGAGAACAACACGCTGTGGGTCATTCCCGGTGAGCTGACCAGGGCGATCCAGACCGTGACCGAGGCGTTCGCCGACCGCTCCCCCGCCGCTGCCCGGACGCAGGCGCCGCCGTCCGTGGTCGGGCCCCAGGGGACGACCGAGGACGACGGGACCGCCGACGACGGGGGCACACCGGCCCTCACCGCCGGCGGACCGGCCGCCCTCGATGTCACGCCCAGCCCCGACCAGGTGGCCGAACTGGCTCGCACCGCGGTGGCCGACGCCAGGGCCGCCGCGGCTGCCGCGCAGCGGGAGATGCCGGGGTCGGAGGGGTCCCCCAGGCAGTAGCCGCGACCGCTGGCATTGGGCCGGTTGAGTAGCATGGGTCCGGCTCGGGGCACGGACCACCGCCTCCCGGTCCACGTTCCCGGGCCGGGACCGGCACTGTCGGTGGCCCCTGGGACGATGTGTCAGCAGCGAGGCGAGGGAGGGGAGGGAGGGGACGTGTCGAGCGAATTGCAGTCCGGTGCAGCCGATCTGACCGATGAGGCGCTGGCGCTGAGATTCGGGCAGGAGACCCTCCGCCGGGGGCGTGGCTACGCGGACCAGGGACGCGTCGGCGAGATCGCGGTCGGCGGTGCCGGGGAGCGCGTCCTGATCAGCGCGACCGTGCACGGCTCGTCCGCCTACCACACGGTGATCAGCAGGGTCGCGACGCCCGGTCGGGCGTCCCTGGCGACCCACTGCTCCTGCCCGCTCGGCAGCGACTGCAAGCACGTCGTCGCCGTCCTCCTCGTCCTGCGCGCCGGTGCCGCGCCGGAATCCTCGCCGCGATCGGGCCGGCAGCTCGTCCCGGCCTGGCAGCGGGCCCTGGCGGTGGTCGCGGAGCAAGCCGACGGTGCCCGGCAGGGGGACCCGCTCGGGCTGCAGTTCGCGATGGACAAGGACGGTCGACTCAGCCTGCAGCCGGTGCTGCGAGGGGTGTCCGGTCGGTGGATCCGTACCGGGATCAGTTGGGACTCCCTGCGTGGCTTCACCGGGCAGTTCCGGGCCCGGCACGTCGAGACGCTGCGGATGCTCGACGCCTGCGCAGGGCAGGGCACCTACTACGGCTACTACGGCCGCAGCGGTCCACTGTCCCTCGACCAGGCCCGACCCGCCGTGTGGGGTGCCCTGCGGGACGCCCGGGAGGCCGGGGTCGACTTCGTCCCGGCCGCCCGGACGCCCCCGGTCCGGCTGGCCGACGGCCCGGCCGCGTTGACCCTCGAGGTCAGCCCGGCCGCGGCGGACGGGCTGGCGTTGTTGCCGGCGGTCCGGGTGCCCGGTGCCGTCAGCGGCAGTCCCGTGGCCCTCCTCGGGCGCCCCGTCCACGGGGTGTGCGTGTCCTTGCCGGACGGGCTCCTGCTGGGCGGGTTCGAGCGTCCGTTGACCGCGGCACAGCACGCCCTCGTCGAACAGGGCCCGCTCACGGTCCCGCAGCAGGACGTCGCCCGGTTCGTCACCGGCTACCTGCCCGCCCTGCGGCACACGGTCGACGTACGGGAAGCCGAGGGGGTCGACCTGCCCGCAGCCGCGCTGCCGGTGCTCGAGGTCCACCTCACCTTCCACCCTGGGGACCGGGCGGCCCTGCGCTGGGCGGTCCGCTACGACCTGGGCGGCGAGACGCTCTCCTTCGACCCGGCGCCCGGGGAGGACGACCCGCTCGTGCGTGACCCGGCGGCCGAGCGGGCCCTGTTCGCGTCGCTGCCGGACGGTCCGTGGCCCGTCGTCGACAGCCCGGAGGGCCGCCGCCCGGACGGGGAGGCGATCCTGGCCGGCCGCGCCACCATCGACCTGGCGACCACGGCGCTGCCCCGGTTGCGTGCGGTCGACGGCGTCGAGGTCCACGTGCACGGGGCCGTGCCCGACTACCGTGAGTCGTCCGAGACACCGCAGGTGAACCTGAGGGTCAGCCGGCCCGAGGACGGGGTGACCGACTGGTTCGACCTGGCCGTCGACGTCACCCTGGGGGACGAGGAGGTCCCCTTCGTCGCCCTCTTCACCGCCTTGACACTCGGCCACGACCACCTCGTGCTGGAGTCCGGCACCTGGTTCGGCCTCGACCGCCCGGAGCTCGACCAACTGCGCCACCTGATCGAGGAGGCGCGTGACCTGGGTGACGGCGAGCCGGGCAGCTACCGACTGCGCGTCGAACACGCCGGCCTGTGGGATGAACTCGTCTCCCTCGGGGTGGTCGTCGACCAGGCGGACAGTTGGCGGCGGGCGGTCTCCGGACTTCTCGACCGCACCGAGCTGCCGCCCGCCCCGGTCCCCACCGGGCTGCACGCCACGCTGCGCCCCTACCAGGAGGAAGGGTTCCGCTGGCTGCGGTTCCTCTGGTCCTGCGGCCTGGGCGGAATCCTCGCCGACGACATGGGACTGGGCAAGACACTGCAGGCACTGGCCCTGATCGCCTCCGCCCGGGAGCACGGCGAACTGGCCGACCCGGTGCTCGTCGTCGCCCCCACGAGCGTGTTGTCGACGTGGGAGTCGGAGGCGGCCCGGTTCACCCCCGAGCTGGACGTACGGGTCGTGACGCGCACCTCGACCAAGCGCGAGTCCACCCTGTCCGAGCTGGCCCGCGGGGCCCACGTCGTCGTCACCTCCTACACCCTGCTGCGCCTGGACGACGTGGAGTACGCGGCCCAGCACTGGTCGGGGGTGATCCTCGACGAGGCGCAGTTCGTCAAGAACCGGCACGCCAAGGCCTACCAGGCGGTCCGGAGGCTGCAGACCGACGTCCGGTTCGCCATCACCGGCACACCGCTGGAGAACAGCCTGATGGACCTGTGGTCCCTGTTGTCCATCGCCGCCCCCGGCCTGTACCCCGACCCGGAGCGCTTCACCGAGCTCTATCGCCGTCCCATCGAGAGCGGTTCCGACCCCGACGCGCTCCCCCGGCTGCGCCGCAGGATCCGGCCCGTGATGCTGCGACGGACGAAACAGGCGGTGGCCGCCGACCTGCCCCCCAAACAGGAACAGGTGGTTCCGGTCACCCTCGCCCCCGCGCACCGGCGGCTCTACGACAAGCAACTCCATGCCGAACGCCAGAAGGTGCTGGGGCTGGTCGGCGACCTCGACCGCAACCGCATCGCGATCCTCCGGTCGCTCACCCGGCTGCGCCAGCTCAGCCTCTCGCCGGCACTGATCGATCCCGCGCATCCCGCCCAGTCGGCGAAGATCGACCTCCTGGTCGAGATGCTCACCGAGTTGGCGACCGAGGGCCACCGGGCCCTGGTGTTCAGCCAGTTCACCTCGTTCCTGGGGCTGGTGAAGCGCCGCCTGGACGCGGCCCACGTCGGCTACCAGTACCTCGACGGGAGTACCCGGGACCGGGCCGCCCCCGTGAACGCGTTCCGCACCGGCGACGATCCGGCGTTCCTGATCAGCCTCAAGGCGGGCGGCTTCGGCCTCACTCTCACCGAGGCCGACTACGTGTTCGTCCTGGACCCCTGGTGGAACCCCGCCACCGAGTTGCAGGCCATCGACCGCACCCACCGGATCGGCCAGGACAAGAGCGTCGTCGTCTACCGCCTGGTCAGCGCGGACACCATCGAGGAACGCGTCGTCGCGCTGCAGCAGCGCAAGCGCGACCTGTTCGACCAGGTCGTCGGGACCGGCAGCGACGTCGCGGCACCGCTCAGCGCCGCCGACATCCGCGGCCTGCTGGACCTGTGACCTGGTCCGGCCCTTCACCGACCGCGACGCCGTCGAGGCGCTCCGGTCACTCCCGGAACTTCAACACCTCGGTCACCGGCACCGTCCGCGTGTCGCGGGAGGTGGCCAGCCGCACCACGGCGTACGACCCGAGGGCCAGCCCGGCCATCACCACAACGTCGCGGACGGTGACGAAGAACGGGATGCCGAGCGGCAGGTGGACCGTCATCAGCCGCCAGACCTGGCTCATGATCGCCGCCGACACCGGGATCGCGACGGCCATGCTGCCCACCACCAGCCACAGGTAGTTGTCGAGATAGAGCCGGCTCACCTGCCGGTCGCTGTAGCCGAGCGCCTTGAGCAACGAGATCGAGTATCGCTGCCGGGCGACGACCAGCCGGATCAGCACGTACAGCACGACGACCATGATCATCATCGACGACCAGGTGACCAGCGACACGATCCGCGACAGCAGGGCGTTGAACTTCACCACCCCACCGAGCATCTCCTCCCTGGTGGCATGGCTGAGCACCCGGTCCGGGTCGAGATCCAGCGGATGGTCCGCCAGCAGGGCGTTGTAGAAGGGCACGGCGGTGCCTCCGGCCGCGGTGCTCATCCGCCCGGCGGCGACCGGGACGGCCGGGTCCAGCAACTGCTGGGCGTGCGCGGGGGTGGTGAAGCCGAAGGCGATCGCCTGGTAGTCGGTGATCCCCACCACACGGAAGGCCCAGTTGAGCGAACTGCCGTCGCTCAGCGCGATGGTGTCACCGACGTGCAGGCGGTACTTCTGGGCGGCCGCCTTCGACACCACCAGCTCATGCTCCCCCAATCCGCTGACGTCGACCGGGAAGTACGGGTCGCCCGGCTGGACCCCGAGCACCGTGAGGGCCTTGTCCCGACGACCGTCCGCCCCGAGCACCTGCATCGGGACGGCGACGGCCGGATGGGCACCGGCCGGGACCGAGCCGAGGTCGGGGAACCGCAGCGTGTAGAAATCGTGGAAGGTGAGGTCGGCCTGGGCTCGGGCGAGGTAGCTGTCCATCGAGCTGCGCATGCCGAGCCCGAACACCATCAGCAGGCTGCAGAGGAACAGGCCGGCCCCGATCAGCAGGTAGCTGCCGACCGTCCGCAGGGCCTGGCGGAGCCGGAACATCATCACGAACGGCAGCCGGTCCAGCCGCAGCGGCAGCGTCCGGCCGGCCGTCGCCTGGGGGCGCAACAGTTCCTGCGTCGGCCGGTTCAGCGCGGTCCGGATGACCAGGATGTTGACCAGGGCCACCAGCACCGACGGGACCGCGATGCTCGCCGCTACGATCGCCGGCGACGGCAGGACCGACACCGCCGGGAAGGAGTAGTAGCCGGTGACCAGGCCCAGGGACGGGGCGAGCAACCGGCCGAGGACCGTGCCGAGGGTGGAGCCGAGCACCGTGACGGCCAGCGGCAGGATCAGGTAGTAGCGCAGCAGGGCCGCCTCGCCGGTGCCGAGCGCCGACTGGGTGCCGATCACCACCGAGTCGCGCAGGATCCGGTCCCGGGAGAACTCCGCCAGGACGTACGCCACCAGCA
Organism: uncultured Propionibacteriaceae bacterium; assembly: GCA_964402325.1. Lineage (GTDB taxonomy): Bacteria > Actinomycetota > Actinomycetes > Propionibacteriales > Propionibacteriaceae > Raineyella. The sequence goes on from CAYOBI010000001.1 coordinate 17,663, forward strand.
GGGTGACCAGCACCGTCGTCACCAGCGTCACGACCATCGTCGTCCGGGCGTCGGAGACCGCCCCGGTGATCCGCGGGTTGTCCCCGGCGGGCAGGAACAGCGACATCGCCGGGTAGTGCAGCGGCGCGCCGGCCTCGCGGGCCGCGTCGATGGCCTTGGTCACGTACGGATTGGTGGCCCGGGCCGGGTCGAGGGTGATCCGCTGCAGGTGCTCGCGCAGTTGGTCCTGGGTGGCGCCGTGCAGCAGGTAGCCGTACGCCCACACGACCTCGCGCGGGTGGGCGGCCGCCAGCCGGTCGTACGTGGCGGGGGCGACGACCGCGAGGGCGAACCCGGCCGGGTCACTGGTCTGGCCCAGGCGTGGGCTGGCCAGGGTGTAGTCCGGCAGGCTGCCGATCCCGCTGATCCGCAGCGTCCGGCCGTCGACGGTGATCGCGTCGCCGACCCGCAGGTCGTGCGCGGCCGCGTGCTTCTTCTCCACCATCACCTCGTCCGGGCCCCTCGGCAGGGTGCCGGTGTCGAGGGTGGGCCGGCTGACCGTCTGGTCGGCCCGGAACACTCGCACCGTGGTGACCTGGGCACCCGACCGGCCCGGCACGTCGACGTACGGGGTGGGCTCGATCCTGGCTCCGACGGCCTCGGCGGCGGCGAGCTGGGCCGCGGTCAGCGGCACTTCGGTGACGACGGTGCCGTCGGCGAGCTGTCCGAGGCGGGCGCCCTGCTCGATCCCGCGCAGCGTCGCGGTGGCCGACCCGAGCAGTCCGACGACGACGCCCAGGCCGACGGTGAGCAGCACCACGATCGCGGTCCACCGCGCCCAGGTGGCCCGGAAACCGCGCCAGTTGCGCCGTGCCGTGAGGCCGATGGCGATGGTGTTCACCAGTCGAGGTCCGCGGCCGCGCGGGGGTGCGGGTTGGCCTCGTCGCGGACGACGTGTCCGTCGCGCAGCTCGATCACCTGGTCGGCCATGGCGGTGATCGCCTCGTTGTGGGTGACCATGATCAGCGTGGTGCCGTAGCGGCGATGCACGTCCTCCAGCACCTCCAGCATCTGCTGGGAGGTGTGGCGGTCCAGCGCCCCGGTCGGCTCGTCGCACAGCAGCACGTCGGAGCCCTTGACCAGGGCGCGGGCGATCGCGCACCTCTGCTGCTGGCCGCCGGAGAGCTGGGCGGGGAACTTGTGCTGGTGCTCGGCCATGCCGAGGTGGTCCAGCAGGTCGTCGATGTCGAGCGGGCGGCGGACCAGCTGGGCGGTCACCTGGATGTTCTCGCGGACGGTGAGGTCGGGCACCAGGTTGTAGAACTGGAAGACGAATCCCACGTGGAGGCGCCGGAAGCGGGTCAGCTCGCGCGGCGACAGCGAGGTGATCACCTGGCCGGCGACCCGGATCGTGCCCGCGTCGGGGCTGTCCAGCCCGCCGATCGCGTTGAGCAGGGTGGACTTTCCCGACCCGGAGGCCCCGACGATGACGCAGCGGGCCCCCGGGGCGACACCGAAGGTGACCTCGTGCAGCACCTCGACCCGCGACTCCCCGGTGCCGAAGTGGCGCGACAGTCCCTCGACCCGGACCTGGGCCGGTGCGGCGGTGTGCTCACTCATCGCCACCAGTCTTCCACCGGCTGATCGGCCCCGGTGCGTCACGGACCACCGGGACGCACCGCACCGTCGGTGCGCGAGGATGGGGACATGGGTGAGGGGACGGTGCGTACGGCCACCGAGCGGGATCTCGAGGTCCTCGTCGAACTGCGGGCGGAGATGTTCCGCTCCATGGGGGTGCCCGGCACCGACCCGGCATGGCGGGCGAACGCCCGACGATGGTTCGCCGACCGGCTCGACCGGCCCGACCACCGGATCGTGGTGGTCGAGGTGGCCGGCACGGTCGTCGCCTGCGCGGTGGGCGCGGTCCGGGACGCGGCCCCCTCCCCCGGCGCCCCGGACGGCGGGGACGTCCTGGTCAGCAACGTCTGCACGACGCCCCCCGCCCGAGGCCGTGGCCACGGGCGGGCCGCCTTCGAGGCGGTGATGGCCTGGGCGCGGACGACCGGCGCCGGTCGCGCCGAACTGATGGCGACCGACGCCGGGCGTCCCCTCTACCAGCAGGCCGGATTCGTCGTCCAGGACTGCCTGGCGATGCGGGCGCCGCTGCCCTGAGACCAGCCGGCGCCCGCGGCGTTCACTCGTGATCGCCGGACGGGTGCAGTCCGGGGATCGGGTGGTTGGCCACGAACACTCCGTCGGGGTCCACCTGGGTCCGGACGGCCCGCAGCCGCAGCCAGTCCGTCGTGGCGTACGCGTCACGCACCTCGACCTCCGTGTCGGCGAAGTTGAGGTACTGCCCGCCGGTGGACCACGGCGCCAGCGCCGCGACCAGCCGGGAGGCGTCGGCGGCGCCCTGGGCCGCCATCTGCGGCGTGGCGGCCACGGCGACGAAGAACCCGGCGTACGCCCCTTCCAGCCTGGCCAGCGCGCCGGCCCCGGGCGCCGGACGGGCGACCGCGCCACCGAGCTGGCGCAGCTCCGCCGACAACAGCGAGGTGGTGGCCGCCGGTCCGGCAGCCGCCAGGAAGGCGACGATCGCCTCCTCGTCCAACTCCTCGAGCATCGTGCTCGCGGCGACCGACGGGGTCGGGCCTTCCGGGTCCATGTGGATCCGGGCCAGGGCCGGCGCCGGCACCCGGGCGAAGGTGTCCATCTGCGGGGCCAGCTCCCGCAGCGGGGCGAGCAGCTCCCCGGCGTGGGCGTCGTCACCGAGCACCGCACCGTCGATCACGACCAGCCGGCGGCCGCGCAGGAAGTCGGGCAGTTCGGGCATCGGCGGGAAGCGCATGAACCGCAGCGAGGTGGTCACCTCGTCCGGAGCCTGGGCCGCCCAGGCCGCCCAGCGGCGCAGCACCGGCTCCGCCTCGGCCAGGTCCCACAGCATCATGCCGGCGTACGCATCGGCGATCGGGTAGAGCCGGAACTCCAGGGCGGTGACCACGCCGAAGTTGCCGCCGCCCCCGCGCAACGCCCAGAACGTCTCGGGATGGTGGGTCTCGTCGGCGCGGACCAGGTCCCCGGCGGCGGTGACCAGCTCGACCGCCGTGACGGAATTGCACGCCAGCCCGAGGGTGCGGGCATACCAGCCGTGCCCACCGCCGAGACTGAACCCGCAGACGCCGACGTCAGGGGACGAACCGTGCAGCGCGGCCAGCCCCTGCTCCCCGGCCGGGGAGACGACGTCCTGCCACTGGGCGCCCGCCTCGACCCGGGCGATCCGACGGGTGGCGTCGATCGTCACGCCGCGCAGGGCGTCGGTGCGCAGCAGGACGGTGTCGGACAGGTCGCGGTGCTCCAGGGGACCGGCGCCGTGTCCGGTCCCCTGGGGCGCGACCCGCAGTCCCAGCGCGGCGGCGGCGCGGACCACGCGGACGATGTCGTCGGTGCCCCCGACCGTGGCGACGGCGGCCGGACGCTGGTCGACGGCCACGTTCCAGGGGTGCCGACCGGTCTCGTAGCCGGGGTCACCGGGCAGGTGGACGCAGTCGCCGGCGGCCTCCCGGAGAGCGGTCGCGGCGGCGACGGGATCGGGCCGGGTGCGGTGGGCCGGGCGGGTGGAGCGGGCGGCGGTGATGTCGATCTCGATGGTCATCGGAGTTCCTTTCCTCGGGGCGATCCGTCGCGAAGTGGACCGCCTGACAGAAATGTCGCGTCCCCGGCCGGTCGGGACCATCCCTGTCGCCCGCAGGATCTTCGACCCGGCCGGCTGGGAGCACCCGACCCCCACAACTCTGGGATGGTCCTCGACTGTGCCCTGCGTCACACTGGTTGCCATGCGGCGGGATTTGATGGCGCAGCGGGTCGTACGGGACGTCGACGTGATCGCGCATGCCGGACTGGACGTGGACACCTTCCTGGAGGAGGCGATGGCGTCGATCGAGCGCGCCGTCCCGTGCGTCGCGGCCTGTGTGGCGACGGTCGACCCGAGCACCCTGCTGCTCACCGCCACCCGCAAGTACGGCGATCTCACGGGCCGTGACGAGCAGGACGGGGAGTGGGGGCTGCTCGAGTACGGCGAGGTCGAGTCGTCGTCGTTCCGGGAACTGGTCCGCCAGGACGTCGACGCCGTCATCGTGGGCGAGTTGGCCCGTCGGGAGGCCACGCCGTCCCGACGCCTCGAGGGCTTCATGGTGCCCTACTTCGGCTTCACCGACGAGTTGCGGGTGGTGTTCCGTGATCACGGGCAGGTCTGGGGGGCTGCCTCGTTGTTCCGTGGTGCCGACTCGCCGGCCTTCGAGGCCGACGACCGCGCCCTGATGGCCTCGTTGTCGGAGATGCTGTCCACCGGCGTACGGGCCGGCCTGCTGACCCGGTTCGGCGAGACGGCCGTCAGCGTGCCCAGCGGGCCGGCGGTGATCATCGTCGGCCCCGAGGGGACCGTCCGGCAGATGAGCACCGGGGCCGAGGAACGACTCCGCGACCTGGTCGGCAACGAGACGTCGGCCGAGGCGACCGGCGTGATCGGTTCCCTGGTCGGTGCCGCGCGGCGGTTCGCCGCCGGCCTGACCGACCTGCCGCCGCGGGCCCGGGTGCGGTCACGCTCCGGCCAGTGGCTGGTGCTGCACGCTGCCCGGATGAGCCCTCGCGGGGGTGGCGACCAGGGGTCGGACGTGGTCGTGACCATCGACGAGGCCCGGCCGCCGGAGATCGTGCCGATCGTCGTGGCGGCCTTCGACCTCACCGCGCGGGAACGCGACGTCACCCAATTGGTGCTCCAGGGCGCGGACACCAAGGAGATCGCCGCCGCCCTGCACGTGTCGGCGTACACGGTCCAGGACCACCTCAAGTCGGTCTTCGAGAAGGCCGGCGTCCGCAACCGCCGCGACCTGGTCGCCCGGATCTACTTCGACCAGTACGTCCCCCGACTCAACACCAGCATCGGCCCGGACGGCTGGTTCTCCGGGGTCTGACGCCGACGGCTGGTTCTCCGCGGTCTGACGCCGACGGGGGGCTCCGGTGGGAGCAGCCCCGGCCACCGTCTTCAGGCGGTCAGCGTCCCTGCCGGGGGCTCGTCGGGGCCATGGGAGTGCGTACGGCTGACGCCGCGGAACGCGGAGTGCTGCACCGGGGTGAGGTCGTAGCCCGACTCCGAGTGCTCGGCGAGGTCGATGCCGGTGATCTCGGCCTCGGCGCTCACCCGCATGCCCATCGTCCGGGAGACGGCCCGGGCCAGCAGCCAGGTCATCACGAAGGAGAACGTCCCGACCGCGAGGACGGCGACGGCCTGGCGCCAGAGCTGACCGACGCCCCCGCCGTAGAACAGACCCCTGGCGTGGGTCGCCGTCCGCGGATCGGCGAACAGGCCGACCCCCAGGGTGCCGACGATGCCGCCGACCAGGTGCACGCCGACCAGGTCGAGGGAGTCGTCGAAGCCCAGCCGGAACTTCCAGCTCACGGCCCAGGCGCAGGTCGCACCGGCCAGCAGACCGATCAGCATCGCGCCGAGCGGGCTGACGGCGCCGCCCGACGGGGTGATCGCGACCAGGCCGGCCACCGCGCCGGAGGCGGCACCCAGCGAGGTGGCGTGCCCGTCGCGGCGCCGCTCGACCAGCAGCCAGGCCAGCATCGCCGCGCACGGGGCGAGCAGGGTGTTGACCCAGATCAGGGCGGCCCAGGTGCCGGCGACCAGCGCCGAGCCGGAGTTGAACCCGAACCAGCCGAACCAGAGCAGCCCGGCCCCCAGCATCACCAGGGTCATGTTGTGCGGGCGCATCGGGGTCGACCCGAACCCGAGCCGGCGGCCCAGCACCAGGGCCAGCGCCAGTCCACCGGCGCCGCAGGCGACCTCGATCGCCGTGCCGCCGGCCAGGTCGACAGCATCCAGACGATTGACGATCCAGCCGCCGTGGGCGGCCGTCAGCCCGTCGGTGGCGAACACCCAGTGCGCCAGCGGGGCGTAGACGAGCACCAGCCACAGCACGGAGAGCGTGGTCCAGGAGGCGAACGTCGTCCGTTCGGCGATGGCGCCGGACAGCAGTGCCACCGCGATGATCGCGAAACACCCCTGGAAGCCGGCGAAGGCGAGGGCCGGCACGGTGCCCACGGTCGGGTCGCCGTTGACCAGCGGATCGAGGAAGGCGAACTGGAACGGGTCGCCGATGAGGCCGCCCAGCGAGTCACCGAAGGCCTCGCTGTAACCGATCACCGCCCAGGCGACCCCCGCCGTGGCCATGCTCACGAAGCTCATCATCACCATGTTGAGCACGCCCTTGGCGCGCACCATGCCTCCGTAGAAGAAGGCCAGACCAGGCGTCATCAGCAGCACCAACGCCGCACTGGTCAGCAGCCAGGCGGTGTCGCCCGTGTTGATCTCGTGAACCACCCTGTCACTGTCCGCGCCGAGTGTTTTCGGGGGTGTTCAGCTCGGGTTACGGCCGTGTGTTGGCGCCGTTACGAGAAGATGTGGCTAGTGTTACGACGGTGTTTCGTCCCGGATCCCCTTCGCGGCCGACTCGAGGACTGCCCCTGTCGTACGTGGCTAGGCTGCCCCTGTGAGTGAGGGAACGATCCGGACGGTGGCCGTCGTGGGGGCCGGCGCCATGGGGGCCATGTACGCGGCGCACTTCGCTCGGGCGGGGGTGGACACCTGGCTGGTCGCCCGCGGCGACCGCGCCGCGCGACTGCGCTCCCCCGGCCTGACCGTCAACGGCGACCCGCTCGGGGCCGAGGTCGTGGACCCGGACGAGGCGCCGGGCACCCGGACCGCCGACCTCGTCCTGATCGCGGTCAAGCACCACCAGCTGGCCGAGGCGATCGCCGAGGTCGCGCCCCTGGTCGGGGACCGGACCACCTTCCTGTCGGTGCTCAACGGCCTCGACAGCGAGGAGGCGATCGCCGCGGCGTACGGGCCGCAACGGGTCCTGCTCTGCATCGCGCTCGCCATGGACGCCCAGCGTGACGGGACCCGCGTCTCGTACCGGCAGTCCGGCCGGCTCGCGATCGGGCCGGGGTCCGGGCTGGGCACCCCCGAGCGGCTCCGGGCGACGCAGGAGGTGCTGGACCGGGCCGGGCTCGCCTGGGTGGCCCCCGCGGACATGCCGCACGAGATGTGGTGGAAGTTCATGGTCAACGTCGGGATCAACCAGGCGTCCGCGGTGATGAGGGTGCCGTACGGAGCATTCCAGCAGGACGGCCCCGCCCGCTCGCTGATGCTGGCCCTGATGGACGAGGTGATCGCCGTCGCCGGGGCGGAGGGCATCGGGCTCGACGCGGGCGACCTCGCCGCCTGGGACCGGGTGCTGGCCGGCCAGCCCGCCCGGGGCCAGACGTCGATGTACCAGGACGTGCTGGCGGGCCGGCGGACCGAGGTGGACATCTTCGCCGGCCGCGTCGTCGCCCTCGGGGCCCGGCACGGCATCCCCACGCCGTACAACCGGACGATGCTCTGGATCCTCGGCTGAGGGGGATCGGATGTCCCTGACGAATCGCCCGCAGATCTGGCGGCCGGCGCCGCGTACGACCTGGCAGTGGCAACTGGGCACCGGGGACGTCGATCTCGGCGTCGAGGCCGCGGTGTTCGACGTCGACGGGTTCGAGGTGACGGCGCAGACGGTGGCCCGGCTGCACGACTCCGGCCGCCGGGCGATCGCGTACGTCGACGCGGGCAGCTGGGAGGACTTCCGTCCCGACGCCGGTGCCTTCCCGGGTGAGGTGCTGGGTCGCCGGATGGAGGGGTGGGCGGACGAGCGCTGGCTCGACATCCGGCAGGTGGACGTGCTGGCGCCGATCATGGCGGCACGGTTCGACCTGTGCCGGCAGAAGGGCTTCGACGCCATCGAGGCGGACAACGTCGACGGCTACGACAACCGTTCCGGCTTCCGCCTCACCAGGGGCGACCAGCTCACCTACAACCGGATGCTGGCGGATCTCGCCCACCGGCGAGGGATGTCCATCGGCCTGAAGAATTCCGCCGACCTCGTCGCCGACCTCGTCCACGACTTCGATTTCGCGGTCGTCGAGCAATGTTTCGAATACGACGAGTGCGAGGCGTACGTTCCTTTCATCGAGCAGGGCAAGGCCGTCCTGCACGTGGAATACAACGTTCCGCTACACAGGTTCTGCGCCACCACCGGCGCCCTCGGGTTCTCCTCGATGCGCAAGAAGGTCGACCTCGACGCCTGGCGTCAGGTCTGCCTCTGACTGCGCCGGGCCCAGCCCGGTGACGCGCATCTCTCCGGGCACGCCGAGGGCTCGGGGGGAGCCGCCGAAAGGCTGAAGTCTCCATCCAGACTTCGCGCCGGAATGACCCCTTTCGACGCTATCGGGGGCCAGAGGCTTGCCATTGTCCCGGGTGTGCCGTTTTATCATTCCCGAGTTGACTGTCACCACAACACGTGCGCGTGAGTATCGGGGGAACCGGCGTACTGAGGGAACTGGGAGGAATGGTGACCATGACACCACCGAGTCGTCGCTGGGAGCTTCGCGTGGCCGCCCTCGGGTTGGTCGCTGCCCTCGAGCTGGGGTACGCGCTGCCGGCAGCCGCCGACCAACTCGACGACCGAAGACAGCAACTGCAGACGCAGGTCGACAGCGCGAGCGCTGCCGTGACCGAGTCCACGAAGAAGCTCGACGACGCCCTGGCCCGTCTGAAGGATGCTCAGGACGAACTGGCGGCCGCGCAGGCCGCCCTCACCGCGACGCAGGACCGGCTCACCGCCGCGAAGGCGGCGGACGCCAGGCTCGCCGACGAGTTGACCGCGGCCCAGGTGTCGCTGAACGACGCCGACGGGGCGGTCGAGGCCGGCCGACTGGCCCTCGACGGTCAGCGTCCGGCGGTCGGCGCCATCGCCCGGGACCAGGTCCAGCAACAGCACAACCTGATGGGCCTCGCCGTCCTGGTCGGCCAGGGCTCCGCGGCCGACCTGGCAACCCGGATGCAGTTGTCGACCACGATGCTGGACACGACCCAGGCCCAACTGGATCGCCTCGCCGGGATGCAGGCACAGCTCGAGGCGGCCCAGGCGACCCAGGCCCAGGCCACCGCCAAGGTCGCCGCCGACCGGGCGGCGGCCGCGCAATCGTTGGTCACACTGAACCAGCTCGCGACCACCCAGGCGAACCAGCAGGTCACCCTGGCCGCCACGGTCCGGACCAACCAGCAGGCCGAGGCCTCGGCCCGGACGGAACTGGCGAAGGACAACCAGTCCTACCAGGACCTCACCGCCGCACGTGCCCAGGTCAGCGCCGACATCGCCGCCCGCGACGCCGCCGCCCGGCAGGCCGCCGCAGCCTCCTCCGCCATCACCCGGGCCACTGCCGGCACCGTGATGTGGCGCCCCGCCAAGGGGACGACCTGGCAGTGGCAGCTCACCGGTACTGTCGACCTCGGTATCGACGCCGCGGTCTTCGACCTCGACGGCTTCGACACCTCGAAGGCCACGATCGACAAACTGCACCAGCAGGGTCGCAGGGCTATCTGCTACATCGATGCGGGCAGCTACGAGAACTGGCGCTCCGACGCCGGCACCTTCCCCACCAAGGTGTTGGGCAACACGATGGACGGGTGGCCGGGTGAGCGCTGGCTCGACGTCCGTCAGCTCGACGTGCTGAAGCCGATCATGGCCAATCGGATCCAGATGTGCAAGGACAAGGGCTTCGACGCGATCGAGGCCGACAACGTCGACGGCTACTCGAACTCGACCGGATTCCCGATCAGCAGTAGCCAGCAGATCGCCTACAACCGGATGCTGGCGGCTCTGGCCCACGAGCGCGGGCTGTCCATCGGCCTGAAGAACACCCCCGACCTCGTCGGTGACCTGCTCAACAACTTCGACTTCGCGGTCGTCGAGCAGTGCTACCAGTACCGGGAGTGCCCGGCGTTCTCGCCGTTCATCACGCAGGGCAAGGCCGTCCTGCACGTCGAGTATTCCGGGCCGCTCTCGAGGTTCTGCCCGACCACCAAGGCTCTGGGCTTCTCCTCGCTGCTCAAGCGACTCGACCTCGACGCCTGGCGCCAGGTCTGCCCCTGACCCGAGGAATCGATCGGCACTCCCCCTGATCGGCATCCCCCGGCGGTCCTGCGGCCACCGGGGGATGCTGCGTCCCGGGTCGTACGGCCCGGCCGGCTCAGCGGGCCTGGGGCAGCTTCACGCCGCGTCCGCGTTTCGGGGCGGACGGCGGCGGCACGACCGGACCGATGTCACCGTCGGGTGCCTCGTCGAGGTCCACCATCACCGGCGCGTGGTCACTGGGGCCGGTCCCCTTCCGAGCGGCCCGGTCCACCCAGGCGGCCCTGACCCGGTCGGCCACGGGCGCGGAGGCGAGCACCAGGTCGATCCGCATCCCCAGGTCCTGGTGGAACATCCCCGCCCGGTAGTCCCAGTAGGAGAAGACCCTCTCGGTCGGCCAGTGGTCCCGGACCACGTCGACCAGGCCGAAGGCCGCCAGCCGTTGCCGCTCGGCAGTGGTGACGTGGGTCTGCCCCGCGTAGGCCGCGGGGTCGAAGACGTCGGCATCCGCCGGCGCGATGTTCATGTCGCCGCACAGGGCGACGTCGGCGGGACCTGCCGCGACCACCCGGGACAGGGCCTCGAGCCACGCGAGCTTGTAGGCGTAGTGGTCCGAGTCGACCTCCCGACCGTTCGGAACGTACAGGCTGTGCACCCGGACCCCGCCGCAGGTCGCACTGATCGCCCGCGCCTCGCGCAGCCCCGCGAAGTCGGGCTGGCCCTCGAAGCCGGCTTCGACGTCCTCCAGACCGACCCGGGACAGCAACGCCACCCCGTTCCACCGGCCCTGCCCGTGGTGCGCGACCCGATAGCCCAGCGCCGACAGCGGCCTGTCCAGCAGTTCCCCGAAGGCGTCGTCGGTCAGCTTCGTCTCCTGCAGGCAGACGACGTCAGGGCGGCGCTCCTCGAGCCAGGGCAGCAGCCGGGGCAGCCGCTGCTTGACGGAGTTCACGTTCCAGGTGGCGATCCTCACGGCAGTGACGCTACCGCCGATGGGCGCCGGTAACATCCGGCATCCAGCGGCCGTCACCGGCCCGGGCGCCTAGCCTGCGGGTGAGCTGTCGACGTCGAGCCGTCGCCGGCCCGCTCGCCGGCCCTCACCCTGGGCCCGGCCGTCCGTGCCTGATCCGCGATCCCCAGGAGCCTCCCGTGAGTACCCCCAGCGACATCATCCTGGGCCTGGACGTCGGCACGACGGCGGCCAAGGCCTCACTGTTCTCCCTGGAGGGCGACGTACGACTCACCGCTTCGCACGAGTACCCGCTGCTCATCGGTCAGCACCGCGATGCACGGCCTGATCGGTCGGGACGCCGGGCTGCGGCCGGTCACCGAACTGCTCACCTGGGCCGACTCCCGTGCCTGGGCCCAGGCCGAGGCCCTCAACTCCTCCAGCGCTACGGCCGGCTCGGCGCCGACATCCGCTGACCCCACTCGGTCGGGCGAGCCCGGGTGGATTCAGGGCTGTCCGTCGAGGGACCGCAGGGTCTCGCTCGCCCCGGAGACGATCAGGTGGTCCCCCGCCTCGATCCGGTGGTCGTCCGGCGGCCGGTGGTCGTAGCGGCGCGATTCCTTGAGGATGGCCAGGGTGAAGATGCCCCTCGCGCGCAGCGCACCGACGCTCACCCCGACCAGGTCGCTGCCCGGCGGGACCGGGACCTCCTCGATCGAGAAGTCCAGCTCGGTGTTCGACATCGCCGCATCGATGAAGTCGACCACAGCGGGCCGCAACGCGAGCTGCGCCATCCGGCGACCGCCCATCACGTACGGCGAGACGGCACGATCGGCGCCGGCCTGCTGCAGCTTCGCGATTCCCTCCCGCGAGCTGGCTCGGCCCACGATGAAGATGGCGGGGTTGAGCGAGCGGGCGGTGAGCACGACGAACACGTTGTCGGGATCGGAGTCGACGCAGGTGACCAGCCCGGCGGCCCGTGCGACCCCTGCCGCGACCAAGGTCTCGTCGGAGGTGGCACTGCCCGGCACGGTGGGGATGTCCTCCTCCGCCGCCCGGGTGCTGGAGGCCGGGTCCACGTCGACGACCACCACGTCGTACCCGGCGTCGAGGAGTTCCCGGGTCACCATCGACCCGACCCGGCCGAACCCACAGACGATGAAGTGACCGGTCAGCCGGTCCACCCGCTTCTGCATCCGCCTCGCCTTCCTGGTCCCCGTCATGGCCCGCTGCATCAGCGCATCGGCCATCACGCCGACGGTGCCGAACACCACACCCACCGACACGAAGGACAGCACGATCGTCCAGATCCTGCCGGCCCGGTCCACCGGGTGCTCACCGCTGAACCCGACGGTGGCCAGCACGTTCACGGCCATGTAGAGGCCGTCGAAGAAGGTCCAGTCCGGCTGCGTCCAGTAGAACCCGAGCGCTCCCACGACGGTGACCGCGGCCATGATGCCGATCCATGCCACAATGACCCGCACTGCGGGGTCACGGGCCACCGTCCGCCACCACCGATCCCGTCGGAGGCGCTTCTCCATGCCGAGATCCTAGGGCAACGGCCTCGGTGATCGACGGGCGCCCGGGCGGGGGAATCGCCGGGGCGGTTCGGCCGCCGATCGGCACCCTCGTGCCATGCTGGTCCGACACGGACGCCGTACGTCGTGAGGCGACGTCCCCTGCCGAAGGACCCTGACATGTCGATCGCCGGTCGTGCGCGTGCCGGCCTCGCCGCTGTGGCGGCTGCCGCCCTCCTGCTCACGGGATGTGCTCCGTCCCGTACTGCCGCCCCCGCTGCCTCGGCGAGCGCCGGGAGCACGGTCCTGCCGACGGCGACGGCCACAGACTCCCCCGCAGCGACGCCGACCACACCCGCGACACCCGACGCCGCGGAATCAACCGGTCCCTCCCCGACCCCGTCCCCCACCACGGCCAGCCCGACGACGAAGGCCACCGGCGGTCCGGCGATCCTCGAGCGCGGTGACAGCGGTGCCCAGGTGCGCGACCTGCAGGCCCGGCTCAAGCAGATCGGCTGGTTCTCCGGCGACGTCACCGGGACCTACGGCGACGCTACCGCCAGTGCGGTCAGTGGGTTCCAGGCCAGGCGGGGACTGCCCGTCACCGGCGCGGTCGACCGGGCGACGCTCGACCGGCTCCAGGGGATGACCCGTACGCCCACCACCGCCGAGCTGACCAACACGGCTACCGTCGGGTCGTCCTCGACGGCCGGACTCGATCCCCGCTGCCTGACCGGACGGGCGATCTGTATCAGCAAGACGACCCGGCAGCTGGTGTGGGTGGTGGACGGCGAGCCGAAGTTACGGATGGCCGTACGGTTCGGGTCGGAACTGACGCCCACCCGGGAGGGTGCCTTCCAGGTGGAGTGGAAGGCCAAGGACTGGGTGTCGACGATCTACCACACCCCGATGCCGTACTCGATGTTCTTCTCCGGCGGCCAGGCCGTGCACTATTCCGCGGACTTCGCGGCCCGCGGCTACAACGGCTCCTCGCACGGTTGCGTCAACGTGCGCGACTACAACGGCATTGCCAACCTCTACGGCCAGGTGCAGGTCGGCGACAAGGTGATCGTCTACCGGTGACCGGCCGGCGACCCGGTCACCGGCCGGTCGGAGGCGGAGTCACGGACCACATAACCCCTAGCTTTGCTAGTGTATCGATTGAGCTTATACATGTGGCAGGTTTCGCGCCCCGCTGCCTGCCCACGGATCTCGCCGAAAGGTACGCCCATGTCCGATCCGTCCGGCCTGGACCTCACCAGGACCTCGACACCGGCCACGTCACCGCAGTCGTCCGCCTCCCCTCTGCCCCAGCCGTCCGACAGCCGTTCCCCCCTGTTGCGCAGTGAGGACTGGTGGTCGGTCTGGGTGGGCCTGTTCCTGGTGGCCCTCGGCGTGCTGCTCTGGGCTGCCCAGGGGAGCCTCGCCGTGCTCACCCCGCAGATCCCCAAATGGTCCTCGTTCGCGACGCTCGGGGCTCAGCTCGGCGCCCGCGCGGTCAACGTGGTCGCCCTCTTCCTCGTCCTCGGCGCCCTCTTCACCCTCGTCGCCCGGTTCCTCGGGCTCCGCCTGGGCCAATTCATCGCGGGATTCAGCGTCCTGTTCCTGGCGGCGCTGGTGATCAACATCTTCGCCACCTGGTCATGGGCGAGCGCTTACAACCTGGAAGCACCGATCGTCGCCCTCGCCCTGGGCCTGGTCGTCGGCAACCTCACCCGCGTGCCGGCCTGGCTCGACTCGGCCCTGCGGACCGAGCTCTACGTGAAGGTCGGGATCGTGCTGCTCGGGGCGACGCTGCCGTTCACCCTGATCGTGAAGGCCGGCCCGGTCGCCTTCGTCCAGGCCACCGTGATCGCGCTGGCCACCTTCCTGGTCATCTACTTCGTCGGCACCAGACTCCTCGGCCTCGACCAGCGCTTCGCCGCCACCCTCGGGGCGGGCGGGTCGATCTGCGGGGTGTCCGCGTCGATCGCCGTCGGCTCCTCGGTCAAGGCGAAGAAGGAGCAGGTGTCGGTCACGATCTCGCTGGTGGTGGTCTGGGCCGTCGTCGCGATCTTCCTGTTGACCGCGGTGTCCAAGGCACTGGGGCTTCACCCCGGGGTCGCCGGGGCGTGGATCGGCTCCTCGGAGTTCGCCGACGCGGCCGGCATCACCGCAGCCAGCGCCTTCGGCGACCAGGGCCTGGCCGCCTTCACCCTCGTCAAGGTCGTGGGCCGCGACATCTTCATCGGGATCTGGAGCCTTGTCCTCGCCATCATCGCCATCACCTACTGGGACCGCCACGACGCCGAGGCTGCCGGGGCGCCGCGTCCCAAGGTGGACGTCGCCCAGGTCTGGCACCGGTTCCCGAAGTTCGTCCTCGGGTTCTTCGTCGGCTCCCTGGTGCTGACCCTGCTGATCGTGCTGGCGGGTGCCACCGCCTCGAAGGGGATCACCGCCGACGTGATCAACCCGATCAAGGACATCAGGACCTGGGTGTTCACCTTCACGTTCCTGTCGATCGGGCTCACCACCCGCTTCCGTGACCTCACTTCGGTCGGCTGGCGGCCGCTGGCCGCCTTCAGTACCGGTGCGGTGGTCAACATCCTGCTGGGCTTCGGCCTGTCGGCCGGCGTGCTGGCGGGCTTCTGGTCGTCGTTGTGAGGTGTGCCCGATGAAACCCGACAACACCGTCTGCGTCGCCCGGACCATCGTCACCCTCGAGCTGACCCTCGACGGGGACCGTGGGGACGTCGACCTCGACGCACTCCTGCTCGACCTCGCCGCGGCGCAGTCACGCCTCGTCCGGACCTCGGCGATCATCAGCGCCCTGGCCGGCGCCGTGGGCGACCTGCGGATCCGACGGACCCGCGGCACCCTGGAGCTCTCCTCCGCCACCGCCGACGTCACCGGGGTCGAGGCCGTCCTCCGCGAGGCGGGCGCCGACCCGCGCGACTACCGTGTGGACGTGGAGTACGCCCGCCGCTGGGGCATGCTCTGAACCCCCTCGGGGTCCGACACCGTGATCCCCGCCGCACCCTGTGGGGTGCGGCGGGGATCACGTTCGTCGAGCGTGTGCGGGCGGGTCAGGCGCGGCCCGAACGGGCCCGGCGGCGCCGGGTGGTCGAGTCGATGATCACCGCGAGCAGGGTGACCAGGCCGGTGATGATGAACCGGATGGCCGAGTTGAGGTTCAACAGGTCCAGGCCGTTGCTGATCGACTGGATCACGAAGATGCCGAGTAGCGCCGAGTAGGCGGAGCCGCGGCCACCGAAGAGGCTGGTGCCGCCGATGACCGCGGCCGCGATCGCGTTCAGGTTGACGTCGCCGGCACCGGTGCTCTGGTTGGCGGCCGACAGGCGGGAGGCGAGCAGCACGCCACCCAGTCCGGCGAACGACGAACACGTCACGAACACCGTCAGGTAGACCCCGCGTACGTTGATGCCGGCACGACGGGCCGCCTCGATGTTGCCGCCCACCGCCATGATGTTGCGGCCCCACTTCGTCCGCCGGATGACGAAGTCCATGATCGCGATGACGACGACGAACAGGACGAACATCAACGGCACGCCACGGTCCTGGTTGAGGACGAAGGCGACGACCGCCAGGCCGGCTGCCAGGAGCACCGCGCGTCCGTAGACGATGCTCGCCGGCAACGTGGACAGTCCGGCACTCCCCCGGGTCCGGTTGCTGCTCAGGCCTGCCACCAGCGTGAGCACCGCGACCAGGACGGCCACGGCGTACGCCGCCCAGGGTGGCAGGAACGTCCCGTTGGCGAACTGGACCAAGCCGGACGTGAAGGGCAGGTTGACCGTCCCCTCGTTGCCGAGGACCAGCAACTGCACCCCGAGGAAGGCGAGCAGACCCGCCAGGGTGATCACGAAGCTGGGGACGCCGAACCTGTTGAACACCACGCCGTAGACCAGACCGATCAGCGTCCCGCAGAGCACGGCGAAGAGGGCCGCCAGCAGCATCGGCCAACCCTTGTTGACGAAGGTGACGGCGAGGACGGCCGCGGTCAGGCCCGACACCGACCCGACGGACAGGTCGATCTCGCCGAGCAGCAGGACGAAGACGATGCCGAGGGAGAGGATCCCGATCGGGACCATCTGGATCAGCAGGTTCACCAGGTTCGGCGCGGAGATGAACACCGGGGCCAGGACGGTGAAGACGACCCAGATCAGGATCAGGCCGATGACCACCGGCAACGAGCCGAGGTCGCCGCCGCGTAACCGCAGGCCCTGCGCCTTCACCCACCCCATCAGGCCCTGCTCCTGGATCAACCGCTCGTCCTGGAGATCGGCGGACGGTACGGCCGGTGGGAGCTCGCCCGGCATCGCCGCGAGGTCGCTCATGGACCTCCGCCGCGGGGCGGCCCGCCTCGCCGGCTGCCCGGGCTTCTCGGTGCTCATGGTGCGGTTCCTTCCTGGCTGGGCGCCGGGGGCCGGCGGGTGTTGTCGACCGCTCCGGTGATCGCCGCGATGATCTGCTCGACGTTGGTCTCGGCCACCACGTACTCGCCGTTGTTGCGACCCAGACGCAGCACGACGACCCGGTCGGCGACGGCCATCACGTCGGCCATGTTGTGGCTGATCAGGATCACCGCCAGGCCGCGTTCGCGCAGCCGGCGGATCAGGTTGAGCACCTCGGCCGTCTGCGCCACGCCCAGCGCCGCGGTCGGCTCGTCGAGGATGACGAGGTGCGGCTCGCCGAGGAGCGCCCGGGCGATGGCCACGGTCTGGCGCTGCCCGCCGGACAGACTCGCCACGGCGATGCGTACGGACGGGATCTTGGCGCTCAGCTCCCGGAGCAGGCCCCAGGACCGCTTCTCCATGCTCACCTCGTCCAGCACGGTCGCATGGGTGACCTCGCTGCCGAGGAAGAGGTT
Organism: uncultured Propionibacteriaceae bacterium; assembly: GCA_964402325.1. Classification (GTDB taxonomy): domain Bacteria; phylum Actinomycetota; class Actinomycetes; order Propionibacteriales; family Propionibacteriaceae; genus Raineyella. Next base: position 34,982 of record CAYOBI010000001.1, read on the forward strand.
GGACACCACATCCAGGTTGTCGCACAGGGCGAGGTCCTGGTAGACGGTGGCGACGCCCAGCTTCTGGGCCTGGGCCGGGGAGGTGATGTGCACCTCCTCCCCGTTGATCACGATGTGCCCGGTGTCGGGGGTGTGGACGCCGGCGACGGCCTTGATCAGCGTCGACTTCCCGGCGCCGTTGTCGCCCACCAGGGCCACCACCTCCCCCGCCCTGGCGTGCAGTTCGATGTCGCTCAGCACCTGGACGGCGCCGAACCGCTTGGAGATCCCCGTCATCGCGAGGACCTCGGGCGGGGAGGTGGTGGTCATGGCGTTCTCCCTGTCGGTCCCGTCGTTACTGGAGACCGGCGGCCTTGCAGGCATCGGCGAACTGAGTGGTGCAGATCTGGGCGATCGTGTAGAAGCCGTCCTTGACGACCGTGTCCTTGATGTTGGTCTTGGTGACCGCCACCGGGGTCAGCAGCGTGGCGGGCACTCCGTCCTTGGTGGTCGACGAGGCGGGGGCCTTGCCGTTGGAGAGCAGGACGGCATTCTTCGCGGCGTCGGTGGCCTGCGGCTTGATCGCCTTGTAGATCGTCATGGCCTGGTCACCGGCGACGATCCGCTGGATGCCGGTGAGCTCGGCGTCCTGACCGGTCACCGGGACGATCGGGGAGACCCCGCCGGCCTTCAGTGCGGTGATCACGCCTCCCGCGGTGCCGTCGTTCGCGGCGTACACACCGACCAGGGTGGCCTTCACGTTGGTGAGCTGGCTCTCCATGAAGGCCTGCGCCTTGTCCGGGCTCCAGTCGGGGGTGTCGTACTCGGCCTTGATGGTGAAGCCCGACGTGTCGAGGACGCTGTGCGCACCGGACTTGAAGTCGGCGGCGTTGGCGTCGGTCGGCGAGCCGTTGACCATCACGAGGTCACCCGAGGTCTTGCCCGAGGTGTGCAGGATGTCCACCAGCGTGGTGCCCTGCAGTTGGCCGACCTTGATGTTGTCGAAGGAGACGTAGTAGTCGGCACCGGCGACGAAGCGGTCGTACGCGATGACCTTGACACCCTTGGCCTTGGCCTCGTTGACGATCGTCACGGCGGACTTGCCGTCGACCGCGTCGAGGACCAGCACCTTGGCCCCCTGGGTCATCGCCGACTCGGCCTGCTGCTGCTGCTTGGCGGCGTCCTGGTTGGCGTTGTTGTAGATCAGGGTGCAGGTGGCGCACTCGCTCTTGAGTGCCGCCTCGAAGTACGGCTTGTCGAAGGTCTCGTAGCGAGTGGTCTTCGTCTCCGGCAGGAGCAGGGCGATCTTGGCCCCGGCGGCCGCGGAGCTGCCGCCTGATGTGGACTGGTTGCCGCCGCATCCGGCCATGGCCAAGGTCAGCCCGGCAGCCATGCCGATGGCCGCCAGTCGGGTGAGTCGAGCGTTCATGACGAACTCCTGGGTCCGGTGATGAGCGGACGGCCCCGTTGCCGCCGCACCTACCCATTGAAAGACCTCGGTGCCCGTTTCGTGTGGGATTCGACACAAACGGCTGTCGAATCGTCACGAAGATCATCATCAGGGGCCGGACGCGGTGCTGCCGCCCGACGGCGGGCCGGATTAGGCTGACCTCATGAGCGAGACGACGGTCCTGTCGGTCCCCGGTCCCGCGGGTGTCCGCGAGGTCACCCTGACCAGTCCGGGCAAGGTGCTCTGGCCCGGCGGACCGGCCGGGGACGCCATCACCAAGCGTGGGCTCGCCGACTACCTGATGGCCGTCGCCGGGCCCTTCCTGCACCTCAACGGCGACCGCCCGATGACCCTCCAACGGTTCCCCGAGGGCATCGAGGGCGAGGAGTTCTTCTCCAAGCGGCCGCCCCAGGGGACGCCCGACTTCCTGCGCCGGGTGACCTGCACCTACCCGTCCCGGCGCCGCCACGACCAACTGGTCTTCGACGAGCCGGCCGCCCTCGCCTGGGCCGCCCAGGTGGGCACGGTCACCTTCCACCCCTGGCCGGTGCGGACCGCGAACCTCGACAACCCCGACGAACTGCGCATCGACCTCGATCCGCAGCCCGGCCGGCACTTCCGCGACGCGGTGGAGGCGGCCCTGGCGCTGCGCGAGGTGATGGCCGGGGTCGGGCTGACCGCGTACGCCAAGACCAGCGGCAACCGGGGCGTGCACGTCTATGCCCGGATCGCGCCGACCCACGAGTTCCAGCAGGTCCGGCACGGGGTGATCGGCATCGCCCGCGAACTGGAGCGGCGCCTGCCGGACCTGGTGACCACCTCCTGGTGGAAGGAGGAACGCGGCGAGCGGATCTTCGTCGACTTCAACCAGGCCAACCGGGATCGCACCATCGCCGCCGCCTACAGTCCCCGTCCGCTGCCGGCGGCCACCGTCTCGACACCGCTCAGCTGGGAGGAGCTCGCCGCGGCGACCGGACCGGGCGACTACACCGTCCACACGGTCCCCGGGCTGTTGGCAGACCGGCCCTGTCCCTGGTCCTCGATCGACGAGCACGCCGGGGACGTGACCGCGGCATTGGACCTGTGGCAGGCCGACCTGGACCGCGGCCTGGGCGAGCTGAACTTCCCGCCCGACTACCCCAAGATGCCCGGCGAGCCCCCGCGGGTGCCGCCGAGCAAGCGGCGCGCCGACCGGCCCGACGCCGACTACCTCGCCCCCAAGGCGGAGCGGGACGCCGCGTGGGGCACCCCGATCGTGCCCCCGTACGGCCCGATGCTGGCCAAGCCGGTCAAGGAGCTGCCGCGCGGCGAGATGCTGTACGAGCCGAAGTGGGACGGGTTCCGCTCGATCATCTGGCGCTCCGGCGACCGGGTCGAGATCGGCAGCCGCAACGAGCGCCCGATGACCCGCTACTTCCCTGAGATCGTCGAGGCGGTGCTGGCGAACTTCCCCGACCACTCCTGCCTCGACGGGGAGATCGTGATGATCGACCCCGACCGCGGGGACCGGCTCGACTTCGACCTGCTCCAGCAGCGGATCCACCCGGCGGCCTCCCGGGTGCGCAAGCTCGCCGCGCAGACCCCCGCCAGCTTCGTCGCCTTCGACCTGCTCGCCCTCGGGCCGGTGGACTACACGGTGCGGCCGTTCGCCGAGCGGCGGGCCGCGCTGGAACAGGCGCTCGCCGGGGCCCGCCCGCCGATCCACCTCACCCCCGCCACCCGGGACCGCGACCTCGCCGCCCGGTGGTTCTCCGAGTTCGAGGGTGCGGGCCTCGACGGGGTGGTGGCCAAGCCGCTGGACCTCCTGTACCAGGAGGACAAGCGGGTGATGTTCAAGTACAAGCACGACCGCACGGCCGACTGCGTGGTGGCCGGCTACCGGCTGTACAAGGACCGCGACGACGCCGTCGGCTCCCTGTTGCTCGGCCTCCACGACGACGCGGGGGTGCTGCACCACGTCGGGGTGATCGGCGCCTTCCCGCTCGCCCGGCGCGAGGAACTCTTCCGCGAGCTCCAGCCGCTGGTGACCTCCTTCGAGGACCACCCGTGGGCCTGGGAGCAGCCGACCGAGACCATGCCGGACAATCGCGACCAGGAGACCCCGCGCTCCCCGATGGCCGCCGCCGGCTCCCGGTGGAACGCCCGCAAGGACCTGTCCTTCACCCCGCTGCGCCCCGAGCGGGTCGTCGAGGTCCGCTACGACCACATGGAGGGCCCCCGGTTCCGCCACACCGCCCAGTGGGTGCGCTGGCGCGAGGACCGCACGCCGGCGTCGTGCACGTACGACCAGCTGGAGGAACCGGTCAGCTACGACCTCGGGGCGATCCTGGGCCTGTCCTGACCCGGCCGCCGGGGGCCGGGCCGGCGAGGTCGGTGACGAACCGGGCCACCGGTGCGCTGATCAGGGCCGCCCGGGCCTGCGGATCGTCGGCTCTGCGGGTCGGGCCCAGCGCGTGCACCGCCCCGGGGATCTCCACGACCTCCCGGTCCGGCAGGGCCGTACGGACCTCGTCGGCACCTCCGAACGGATCGCGTTCGCCCTGGACGACGAGCAGCGGCCCGTCCACCGCGGTGGCCTCGGCGGCCCGGGACGAGGCCGGCCGGCCCGGCGGGTGCAGCGGGAAGGCCAGCGCCACCACGCCGCGGGCGGGCGGGGCGAAACAGCGGCAGGCGACCCGGGCCCCGGCACTGCGGCCCCCCACCACCAGCGGCAGCCCCGGCCATCGGTCGGTGACGACCGCCAGGGCCGTCCGCCAGGCGGTGTCCAGTCCGGAGGCCGCGCCGGCGACGCGCCGCCCGGCCGTACGCCACGGCTGCTCGAACCTCGCGACCGAGATCCCCAGCGGCGGCAGGGCCGTGGCCAGGGCGGCCAGGTCGAAGGCCTCGATCCCGCCGCCGGCACCGTGTCCCAGCACCAGGATCGCGGTCGGCTCGGCCGCCGCGTCGACGACGAGCCGTCCCGTCCCGACCGGGGTCCCGACCTCGATCGTGTCCATCGCCCTCCCTGGTGTCGCGACGCTGCCCGGGGCCCGCTTGCCCCTGACCCGGGTGGGGCCGGTCGACATCCTGCCACGCCGGCAGGCAGTCCGGACCGTACGGCCGGACCGGACGGACGTCCTGCCCGACCCTGAGGGAGGACTCAGGAACGGAATCCGCCGTGGCGGCTGGTTAGGTTAACCTCACCTTAACGGTGGGTCCCAGGAATCACCGAGCATCTGACAGCCGTCGGGTCCGCCGCGCGGCGGACTGCCGCCCCTGACCTCTGGAGGTTCCCATGAGCTCGACGAACGTGGTCGTCCTCGGCCTGATCGCCGGGGTGACCATCTTCCTGGGCCTGCCGCTCGGCCGGATCCGGGCCGCCCTGCCCCGCACCCGGGTCTGGCTGAACGCGCTGGCCACCGGCATCCTGCTCTTCCTGCTCTGGGACGTGCTGACCCATGCCTGGGAACCGGTCGACAAGGCGCTGTCCGACCGGGACCTGGCGGGCATCACGGGCACGGCGATCGTCTTCGCCGTCGGCCTGGTCGTCGGACTGCTGGGGCTGGTGTACTTCGACCGGTGGGTGGCCTCGCGGGGCGGGGCGGCCGCCCGACCGAACGGTCCGGGGGCCGCGACGGCCCTGGAACTGCCCACCACAGGCCATGTCTCGGCCGCCCGCACCCTGTCGCTGATGATCGCGGTGGGGATCGGTCTGCACAACTTCGCTGAGGGCCTGGCGATCGGCAACAGCGCGGCGAGCGGCGCCACGGACCTGGCCATCCTGCTGGTGGTCGGCTTCGCGATCCACAACGGCACCGAGGGCTTCGGCATCGTGGCTCCGATGGCTGCGGAGTCCGAACGGCCGTCCTGGGGCTACCTGGGCCTGCTCGGCCTGATCGGCGGCGGCCCCACCTTCATCGGCACCCTGGTGGGACAGCAGTTCTCCAACGACCTGGTCAGCATCGCCTTCCTGACCCTGGCCGCCGGCTCGATCCTGTACGTGGTGATCGAACTGCTGGCGGTGGCCCGGCGCCAGAAGATGAAGGTGATCACCACCTGGGGCGTCCTGCTGGGGCTCTTCCTCGGCTTCGCCACCGACGCCGTGGTGACGCTCGCCGGAGCCTGACCGTCCGGCCCGGGTCTACCGGTGCGTCGGCGGGCGCACCCCGTAGGCCGACTCGATCACCAACGACGCGATGAGGCGCTCGACGGCGGCCCCGAGGTCCTCCTCGGGGCCGCTGGTGCGTTCCTGCAGCAGCTCGGTCGTCCGGGGTGCCGTACGGTCGACCGTGGCGGCCCACCAGGTCGGCGGATCCGCCGGGACGTCGTCGCCGCCCCCGGCGTGGCCGTGCACCAGGATCAGCAGCACTCGGGCGACGCCCAGCGGGTCCCCCACGCCGGCCTCGGCCAGGCCGGCCACCAGGCACTCCGTCCAGGCGACGCCGTCCGGTCCCCGTGGTGTCGTACGGGTCGGCACCTCGGCCAGCCACGGGTGGGCCTGCAGCACCCGCCAGCGCGCCCGGCACCAGGTGCGGATCCGGTCCGCCAGGGACCCGGTGAGCTGGGGAGCCACTCCCAGGGCGACGTCGGCCATCACCTCGACCAGGGTCTCCTTGGAGTCGACGTATCGGTAGAGGGCCGTCGTGGTCAGCCCCAGTTCCTTGGCCACCACCTGCAGCGTGACGGCGGACAGGCCGCGCTCGTCGGCGACCCTGATCCCTGCCCGGGCCACCTCCCCCACGGAATAGCGCGGTTTGGGGCCCGGTGAGTCGCCGGTGATGCCCCACAGTGCGGCGAAGCCGAGCCACGACGCCGACGGTGAACTGTGCATGGCGTTCACCCTATCGGAGGTCGACGGTGAACCAGGTTCACTGTCGCGCGGATGACTGTGCATCTGGGTCACAGTCCGAGGCTATGGGTGTGTATCGCCTTCACAGTTACGGGGCGGTGGGCAGCCAGCCCCGAGCCCCCGGGCGTACGTGACTGGTGGCGTCAGGAGACGGTGGGGTCCCGGTCCTCCGACGCGGTCCGGGGCGCGGGGCCGGTGCCCCGGAGACCGAACCAGCTCACCAGGCCGCCGAGCACGAGCAGGCCGGCGGTGGTGTACATGGCGAGGAGATAGCCGTGGGTGAACCGCACCGGGTCGAGGTAGTCGGTGCCGGACAGTCCCACCAGGGCGGGTAGGGCGGCGATGGCGAGCAGGCTCCCGGTCCGCGCCACGGCGTTGTTGATGGCGCTGGCGGAGCCGGCGAGGCGCTCGGGCGCGGCGCCGAGGACGGCGGCGGTGAGCGGCGAGACCAGCACCGACAACCCGAGGCCGAAGACCGTGGTGCCGACCAAGGCGATCCCCCACCCCGATCCGGCCTGCACCCGGGAGAGGACCAGGACACCGAGGGCGACGACGATCGGTCCCGCCGACATCGGGATCCGGGGGCCGATCCGTTGGGCCAGCGTCGCCATCGGAGTGGAGAGGAACATCAGCAGGATCGTGATCGGCAGGGTGGACAGCCCGGAGTCGCGGACGGAGAACCCGGCGGCCACCTGCAGCTGGACCACCAGGAAGAACAGGGTGGCGCCCAGGGCCCCGTAGACCAGGAAGGTCATCAGGTTGGCCGAGCTGAACACCCGGGACCGGAACAGCACGAGCGGCACCAGGGGGTAGGCCGCGCGGCGTTCGACGAGGACGAAGGCGACCGCCCCGACGGCGGCCACCGTCCAGGCGACGGCGAGGAGTGCCGGGGACGTGTCGCGGCCCTGGGTGAGCACCCAGGTGAGGGCGGCCAGCACGGTGGCGGTCAGACCGGCCCCGGGCAGGTCGAAGCGCCCGACCGCCCGCTCGTCGCGGCTCTCCGGGATGACGGCCAGGCCGGCGACCACCACCAGGGCGGCCAACGGGACGTTGATCAGGAAGATCCAGCGCCAGGTGAGGTGGTCGATGATCCAGCCGCCGAGGAAGGGACCGATGGCCACTGCGATGCCGGAGACCCCGGCCCAGGTGCCGATCACGCCGGGTTGGTCGTCCTCGCGGAAGGTGCTGCGGATGATCGCCAGCGCGCCGGGCGTCAGCAGGGCGGCGCCGATGCCCTGCAGCACCCGCGCGGCGACCAGCCACCCGGTCGAGGGTGCCAGTGCGCACAACAGCGACGCCAGCGCGAACCAGCCGATGCCGATCAGGTAGATCCGCCGGCGGCCGAGCCGGTCCCCCAGACTGCCGCCGACCAGGATCAGTGCGGACAGCGACAGGGTGAGGCCGTTGTTCACCCACTGCAGGCCGCCCAGTGAGCTGGCCAGGTCGCGGCCGATGGTGGGCAGCGCGATGGTGACGATGCTGGTGTCGAGGGTCGCGATCCCGGAGCCCAGGGTCACCGTGGCCAGGGTGACCCGTCCGGCGCGCGAGCGGCGGGCGTACGGTTCGCGGGACGTCGGGGACAGGACCTCAGCCCCCTCCTCCGGCGGGATGCCGGGACGGGTCAGTCATCGACGTGCGGGGCGTTGTCGCGCTCGACGTCGAGGCGGACCTTGGCCAGGGTGCCACCGATCGCCGCGACGGCGGCGAGGACGGGTGCGGTGAAGACGGTCAGGGCACCGCCGGCCAGGCCGATGGTGAGCGGAACGCTGAGCAGCTCGCGGCCCTCGGCGTTGCGGACGATGACGCGGCGTGCGTCGGCGTCGGCGTACAGCTTCTTGACGGTGAGGACCAGCTGGTCGCCGGCGACCTCGATCTGCTCGATGAACGTACGTCCGGATCTGTCCATACTCCGGACGGTACCAAGCCGACGGCGTCCGGGGAACAGGGAAACGATGCGCCCTGGGGGCCCGGGGATCGGGTGGCCTAGGATGCCGGCTGTGTCCACCGCCTCCTCCGTCTCCGACGGTGCGTCGGTCGAGCCCACGGGATCGCCCGTGCACGACCACCTGCGCCGCAACCTGACGAACCGCCACATCCAGCTGATCGCGATCGGCGGTGCGATCGGCACCGGCCTGTTCATGGGATCCGGCCGGACGATCTCGTTGGCCGGCCCCTCGATCCTGCTGGTTTACGTGGTCATCGGCGTGATGCTGTTCTTCGTCATGCGGGCGATGGGCGAGCTGCTGCTGCACAACCTCGAGTACGCCTCGTTCCAGGACTTCGCCGCCGACCTGCTCGGCCCCTGGGCAGCCTTCGCGATCGGCTGGACGTACTGGCTGAGCTGGGTCTTCACCGGGATGGCCGACATCGTCGCGGTGACCGGCTACTGGAAGTTCTGGGTGGGTGACCTGTCGGCGGCGATCGGGCTGACCGTGCTCACCCTGGTGGTGCTGTTGGCGCTCAACCTGCTGACCGTACGTCTGTTCGGCGAGATCGAGTTCTGGTTCGCCCTGATCAAGGTGGTCGCGATCCTCGCCCTGGTGGCCGTGGGCGCCACCCTGGTGGTGCTCCGTTTCACGTCCCCGAGCGGCATCCACGCGTCCCTGGGCAACCTCTGGAGCCACGGCGGCGTCTTCCCGACCGGCCTGTCCGGATTCTTCGCCGGCTTCCAGATCGCGGTCTTCGCCTTCGTCGGGATCGAGCTGGTGGGGGCCACCGCCGCGGAGGCCCAGGACCCGCTGCGGACCCTGCCGAAGGCGATCAACTCGATCCCGGTCCGGGTGCTGCTGTTCTACGTCCTGGCGCTGGCGGCGATCATGGCGGTCACCCCCTGGGACAGGGTCGACCCCAGCACCTCCCCGTTCGTCAATCTGTTCACCCTGATCGGCTTCGGCGGCGCCGCGGGCCTGATGAACTTCGTCGTCCTCACCTCGGCGGCATCGTCGTGCAACTCCGGCATCTACTCCAGCTCACGGATGTTGTACGGGCTTGCCCGCAAGGGGATGGCGCCCCGCTGGCTGGGCCGGCTCAACCGGCGCGACGTCCCGGCGACCGGGCTGTGGCTCTCGGTGGTGCTGATCGGCGCGTCGCTGGTGCTCACCGCCAACGAGTCGGTGATGGCCGCCTTCACCGTGGTCACCTCGGTGGCCGCGGTGCTGTTCATCGCGATCTGGAGCCTGATCCTGGTCAGCTACCTGCACTACCGGGCCAAGCGGCCCGAGGCCCACGCCACCTCGCCCTTCCCGATGCCGCTGGGCCGGCCGATGTCGTGGGTCGTGCTCGCCTTCTTCGGCTTCGTCCTGGTACTGCTGGCACTGCGGCCCGAGACCCGCGAGCCGATGCTCGTCGCGCCGGTCTGGTTCGTGGTGCTCGCGATCGGTTGGCGGATCGTCCGGCGCCGGGCCGCCGGTCAGGTCCAGGCCGGAGGGGACTGGCGGTGAGGGCTCGCCGGCCCGCACCACGGCGACCTGCCGGTCGCGGCGGTCACGCTCCTCGATCACGTAGTGGTGGGACGGCTGCAGCGCGTCGACCATGAGGTCGGCCACCACGCCGCCCATCGTCGCGCTCCCCCGCCGCCGTCGGTAGTAGATCCAGCCGCGTGTTTCAGCGGCGAGCAGCAGTCGATCCAGTACCCAGCCGGCGGCAGCGATGCCGATCACCCACAGCGCGATCTCCATGATTCCAGGCTACGGCCGGTAGGCCCGCCTCCCCTCGTCCGCCGCCCGGCGGCGGACAGGGTCGGTCCGGTGGTCACGTCCGCACCGGCGGCGGCTCGATCAGCGAGCGGCGGTGGCGACGATCCAGCCCACCCGGGACACGGTGACCCGACCACGGCCAGAATGAGAATGCTCAGGGCCGGTCGGTGTGGTCGGCGAGCCTGAGGATCGTCAGTGTCCTGGGGTCGCGCACCCCGGCGAAGTAGCGCTCCAGCACCTGTCGGAACACCGGGCCCCCTGGATTGGCCGCCTCGAAGAGAGTCATCGATGAGCGCAGTTTCATCGCGTCGACCCGGCCCAGCAGGTGTTCGGCGGTGGCGGCCGGCCCGTCGGCGACCGCCCGGGCCGCTTCCAGCAGCCGGTGCTCCAGGACAGGGTGCTGGAGGTAGGCCCGCGCCTCGTCGAGGTCGGCGATCGCGAACCGGTCCGCCGTGGCGGAACGGCCCAGTCCGGCTACTTGCGGGAAGACGAACCACATCCAGTGCGTCGTCTTGCGTCCCGCCCGCAGTTCGGCGAGGGCCTGCTGGTAGACGCCGTCCGCCTGGGCGCGGACGAAACGCTCCAGGTCGTACGGATCGGTGCTGTCCATGGGGCAATTCTGCCCGCCCCGGGCCGGTTGCGCCGCTGTTGTCGGACAGCTGGTGCGGACGGATCCGTGGCCCCGGCGCCCACCCGGCACCCGGATCCGCGCCGTACAGTGGGAGGAGGCCGGGGACAGGAGTCGCCATGAGAGCTACGAGGTCGTGGGGCGCCCGGGCCGGGCGCGGGGGATCGGCGGCGCGAGGCCCCGCGCTGCCGTTGGCCTGGCTGGCCGACCTGGCCGTGGCGACCGGCGCCGGGGTGCTGGAGATCCGCACCCCGTTCGACGGCAGTGTGCTCGGCACAGTGTCGCGCTCGGACACCGGTGACGTCGCGGAGGCGGTCCGGCGGGCCCGGGCGGCACAGGTCGCCTGGGCGGCCCGGAGCCCCCGCTCCCGGGCCGAGGTGATGCACCGGTTCGCCCGGCTCGTGCTGGACCGACGCGACACGATCCTCGACCTGATCCAGCTGGAGTCGGGCAAGTGCCGACTGGACGCCCTGGAGGAGGTCCTCGACGCCTCCCGGACCGCCGCCCACTACGCCCACGTCGCCCCCGACCTGCTCCGGCCCAGACGCCGCGCCGGCGCGATCCCGGTGCTCACCCGCACCGTCGAGGCCCGCAGCCCCAAGGGCGTGGTCGGGGTGATCAGCCCGTGGAACTACCCCTTCACCCTCGCCGTCTCCGATGCGGTCCCCGCCCTGCTGGCCGGCAACGCGGTGGTGCTGAAGCCGGACTCGCACACCCCCTTCACCGCGCTGCTCGGGGTGTCCTTGCTGCGGGCCGCCGGCCTGCCGGCCGACCTGCTCCAGGTGCTCGTCGGGCCCGGCGCGGAGCTCGGGCCGGCCCTCATCGACAGCGTCGACCACGTGATGTTCACCGGGTCGACGGCCACCGGGCGTGAGGTCGCCCGCCGCTGCGCGACCCGGCTCGTCGACGTCAGCGCCGAGCTCGGTGGTAAGAACCCGCTCATCGTGCTGGGCGACGCCGATCTGCACGACGCTGCGATCGGCGCGGCGCGGGCCGCCTTCGCCAGCGCCGGCCAGCTGTGCATCGGGGTCGAGCGGATCTACGTCGAGCAGCCGGTCCACCGGGACTTCCTCGACCGGTTCCTGGCCGTGCTGGCGCGGATGCGACTGGGCGTCGGGCTCGGCTGGAACCACGACATGGGCACCCTGGTCTCGGCAAAGCAGCTGGAGCGGGTCGGCGGCCTGGTGGACGACGCCGTGGCGCGGGGCGCGACGGTGCTCGCCGGCGGTCATCCGCGCCCCGACCTCGCGCCCTGGTACTACGAGCCGACCGTCCTGGCCGACGTCCCCGCCGACGCGGCACTGTCGCGCACCGAGGCCTTCGGGCCGGTGGTGTCGGTGCAGCCGGTGGCCGACCTCGACGAGGCGATCGCCCTGGCCAACGCGAGCAACTACGGGCTGAGCGCCAGCGTGTGGACCTCCGGGCGCCGCGGCGAGGCGGTGGCTCGGCGCCTCGAGGTGGGCACCGTCAACGTCAACGAGGCCTACTCGGCCGCCTGGGCCTCGCACGCCGCCCCGATGGGCGGCTGGAAGGACTCCGGGTCGGGCCGGCGACACGGGGTGGAGGGCCTGCTGAAGTTCACCGAGAGCCAGACCATCGCCACCCAACGGCTGCTCCCCCTCGAGCCCCCGCCGGGGCGGCCCGGCGCTGCCCGGGCGTTCGCGGCCGGGATGACGCAGGCGATCCGGCTGCTCGACCGGTTCCGCTGACCGGTTCGTCCCCGGGCGTACGACGACCGCGGTCACGACTCCCGGATGTACTCGCGGGCCACCGCCACGGCCCCCACCGTGGTCCCGTCGGGGGCGTTGATCACCGCGAACGTCATCGTGACGTACACCTTGCCACCGTCCGCGGTCACGCCGCGGGTGCGGCGCGGCTTGCCGTCGGAGGCCAGGTGGCCGGAGGCCATGGCCGCCGTGAACCCGTGCTCGTGGGCCACGCGCAGCTTCTCCGGGATGATGATCTCCACCGTCTGCCCGATCGCCTGCTCGGCCGTGAAGCCGAACAGTTCCTCGGACTTGTGGTTCCACCGGCGGATGATGCCGTCGACGTCGATGACGATGATGCCGTCACCGGCCTGCTCCAGGGCGGCGTCGGACAGATCCAGGTCGAGCCGGGAAGCCGTCGGGTCGGTCATGGCGGGGGTCCTCTCCTCCTCGCGCTGCCGGGCAGGATGTCACGACAAGTCCGGCGGGGGTGTGGTCGTCCTGGAGTCTCGTCGGCCCGCCGACCCCCGTCAAGGGCATTTCCGGCCGGACCGCTACGACGTGGCCGGTGCGTTCGTCTGCCTCGTCGGGATGGCGATCATCATGTACGCGCCGCGGGCGAGCTGAGTCGTCGGGTCAGCGGTCCAGGACGCAGTTGGCGCAGCCGCTGCCGCAGCACTCCCGGTCGGGGGACCTGAGGTCGTGGACCAGTCGGGCGAGTCTGTGCTCGAGGTTCTTGCGGATCACCCGCATCCGGTGCCGCGGGTCGGTCTCCTCCTCCGGTGGTTCGATCGGCCACACCTCGTACGACGGCCGGATCCCGGGCGGCAGCGGCACGAAGCCCTGCTGGTTGCGGAAGCCCAGCACGATCACCCGCTGGTGCTGGTCGAGCTCCCCCGGCCCGACCGGGCGGGGTGGGGTGAGCGGGACCGGCCGGCGGGAGGTCTCCACGGCCTCGCGGACCTCGGCGGTCACCTCGGCGTAGTCGGTGGTGTTGGCGCAGGTGGTGGTGAAGTCGCCCTCGGATCGGCTGCGGGCCAGAGCCTCGGCCAGTTGGGCGATGCCCTCGGTGTCCGTGCCCACGAAACAGACCGTGGCCATCACGACGCACCTCCTCGACTTCCTCCTCCAGCGTAGTCGGGACGCCACACTGGTGGATGTGGACGACCTCGTGATAGCCCCGGCGCCCGGCCTGCCCGACGGGCTGCTGATCCCCGCGGACCTGCTGCGGGAGCGGTTCACGCACGCCTCCGGGCCCGGAGGCCAGGGTGTCAACACCGCCGACTCCCGGGTGCAGCTCAGCGTGGACCTCGCCGAGCTGTCCGCGCTGGGGGTCGACCCGACCCGGCTCGACCGGGTGCTGGAACGGCTGGCCGGCCGGCTCACCGGCACCGTGCTGACCGTCGATGCGGCCGAGTTCCGCTCCCAGCACCGCAATCGCAAGGCGGCCCGGGACCGGCTCGCCGGCCTGTTGCGCTCGGCCCTGGCTGCGCCGCCCCCGGCCCGGCGCGCGACCCGGCCGACCCGGGCCTCGCGCCGTCGTCGGTTGGAGGCCAAGCACCGCCGGGCCGAGGTCAAGCGGTCCCGGACCCGACCGTCGGTCGACTCCTGACGCGGATGATGTGGGCCCGTCCCGGGCGGCCGTCCCGGACGTGGGTGAACACAGCCCGGACACAGATCGGGGCGTCTAAGGTGGACCGTCCTTCCATATCCTGATCGGAGTCCCCCCATGGGAAACGCCCTCGCCCGTACGATGCTGCGCCTGGCCGGCCCCACCCTGATCGGCGCCGGCGGCGCCGCCTGGTACGTCATCACCCAGCAGCTGAAGGCCCAGAAGATCGAGGTGCACCCGGACTCCCCGCAGCTGACCGGTCGCCCGGTCGCCGGCCCGGTGACCGCGTTCGCCCAGGCCGCGGTGATCGAGAAGCATGCGCTGGCGATGGGGGGTGGCCGCACCTTCTCCGAGATCAGCGAGGAGTGGATGGAGGCGACGGCCGCCGGTGACGAGGCCCGCGCCGCCGAGCTCGCCGGCACCCGCGAGACCGTGATGCAGGCCAACCTGCTGCGTGCCTCGCTGTTCACCTCCGTGCTCGCCTACGGCGTCGCCGCGCTGACGATGGGCATCGGCGTCCTCAGCTGGACGACCGCGAGCGCCGTCCGCTCCAAGTGATCCCGCGCGGGTGATCCGCGGCCGGCGGCCGGCGCTCAGCGCGCGGTGACCAGCCCGACGAACACGTCCTCCAGGGTGGGTTCGACGGCCCGTACGGTCACCTCGCCGAAGCCGGCCGCCCGCAACCGCCCGGCCAGCTCGGCCGGGTCGGTGCCGGGGGCGGTGACCCGCAGCGCCCCCTCGGCGACATGGGCGTCGCGGACGTCCTGGGCGGTGTCGAGGCGGGCCTGCACCGCATCGGGGTCGGCGCCGCGCACCTCGAGCACCGGGGCGCCGCCGGCGACCAGGTCGCGGGGAGCCCCGTCGGCGACGATCCGGCCGCGGTACATGAAGGCCAGCCGGGTGCAGTTCGCCGCCTCGTCCATGTAGTGGGTGGTGACGAAGAGCGTCACTCCTCGCCCGGCCAGGTCGTGCAGCAGGTCCCAGAACTGCCGGCGGGCGAGCGGGTCGACCCCCGAGGTGGGCTCGTCCAGGAACAGCAGCTCGGGCTCGTGGATCGTCGCGGTGCCCAGCGCGAGCCGCTGGCGCCAGCCGACCGACAGGTCAGCGGTGAGCTCGCGCTCCCGGCCCCGGAGGTCCGCCATGTCGAGCACGTACTCGCGCCGCCGTGCGTACGTCTCCTTGGACAGGCCGTGGACACCGGCGTAGAAGCGCAGGTTCTCCTCGACGGTGAGGTCCTCGAAGAGGCTGAACCGTTGTGACATGTAGCCGATCCGTCGGTGGATCGCCCCGGGGTGGCGGGCCACGTCGGTGCCGAGCACGCGGATCTCGCCGCCGGAGGGGGCGAGCGAGCCGGTGAGCATCCGGATCGTGGTGGTCTTGCCGGAGCCGTTCGGCCCGAGGAAGCCGAACACCTCCCCGCGGTGGACCTCGACGTCGATCCCGTCCACGGCCGTGAACGAGCCGAACGTACGGCGCAGGTCGTGCACCCGGACGGCGAGGTCGCCGTCCTCGGCCCGGGGCTCCTCGGCCGGTCGACGACGGAACAGCGCCATCAGGCACCCCGCAGCCGGCGGCGTACCGCAACCAGGGCCGCGCCGAAGATCAGCACGGCGAATCCGGCCAGGGCCAGCAGCGGCACCGCCAGCGCAGTGAACCCGGCGCCGTGCACGAAGGCGCCGCGCATCACCGCCAGCACGTGGGTGAGTGGGATGGCGTACGCCACCGGGCGGACCACTGCGGGCATCGACTCGAGCGGGAAGATGTAGCCCGACAGCAGCATCGACGGCAGCAGCAGGAACAGCACCGTCTGCTGGGCCTGGTGCCGGGTCCGCGAGACCACCGAGATCAGCAGGCCGAGGCCGAGGGCGGTCAGCATGAACAGCAACAGCCCGGCCACCACCGCCAGCGCCGCGACCGGGCCGCCGTTGAACGGCACCCGGAACCACGTCACGCCGACGACCGCCACGATGGTGGCCTGGGCCAGGGCGACCAGGGTGTACGGGACCACCTTGCCGACCAGGTACTCGGTGTGCGTGATCGGGGTGACGAACATCTGCTCCAGGGTGCCCGATTCCCGTTCCTTCACCACCGCCTGGCTCATCACCACTGTGATCGAGATCATGCAGATGATCCCGATCAGCCCCGGCAGCATGCTGTTCAGGGCCCGGATCGAGGGGTTGTACTCGACCCGGATCCGGGCGTCCAGACCGGGTGCGGCGGAGGTGTCGACGCCGTGCGCGACCAGGCTGCGGGCATTGACCTGCTGGACGATCTGCGTCGCGTAGCTGAGTGCCACGCCGGACGTCTGGCCGTCGGCCCCGTCGACGATGATGCCGATCGGGGCGGTCTCGCCACGGTCCAGGGCCGCCTGGGTGCCCTCCGGGACGACGACGGCCACCGCGACGGACGCGCTGTCCATCAGCGGACGGACGTCGGCCTCGGTCGCCGGATGGGCGTCGACGGTGAAGTAGCCCGAGGCGGTGAAGGCGCCCTCGACCCGTCGGGAGGCGGCGCTGTGGTCGAGGTCGACGACGGCGGTGGGCAGGTGGTTGACGTCGGCAGCCACCACGTAGCCGAACATGATCAGCTGGAGCACGGGCATGGCGAAGATGATCCGCAGCGCGCCAGTGCCAGGGAGGCCGTCAGGGCGCCGTCGTCGAGCCGGGCCACGGTGTCCCCCGCCGCCACCCGGTCCCCGGCAGCGACGATCCGGACGATGCGCACCGGTGCGGCCGCGTCACTGCTGGTCGCGGCCGCCGAGCCGCTCGGCCCGGCCGAGGCGGTGGCGGAAGCTGACGGGATCGCCGGTGCGGTGGCCCGGATCGCCGGCACGGCGGGGGCGACGATGCTCACGTCGGCCACCTCGACGCTGCCGGCCAGGGTGGGCGGGGGCGACGAGCAGGCCGCCAGCAGGAGCACCAGTGCTCCCGCCAGCCCCGCGCGTTCGCCGGACCTGATCACCAGACCAGAGTCCTCGCGGCCGTCCGCCTCCGCAAGGGAATCGCGGATTTCCCGGTCGCGGGACACTGGGGGCATGACGACGCGAGATCGCGATGCCGCCGGGCGGCCGCTGAACGCCCGCCCGAGGGACGCTCTGGGGCGGCCCCTGGCGCGGGGGCTCGAGGACGTCGCGGAGCCGGTGCCGCAGCGGACCAGGACCCCCGGGGAGGCCCTGGACGCGGCGCAGGACTACCTCGACCGGGAGCTGCCGTTCCAGGCGCACGAGGTGCTGGAGGACCAGTGGAAGGCGTCCGCGGCCGCCGGTCGCGAGCTGTGGCAGGGACTCGCGCAGCTCGCCGTCGCCCTGACCCACCAGCGACGCGGCAACCTCCGCGGCGCGACCTCGGTGTCCACCCGAGCGGTGGAGCGGCTCGAGCCGTACCTGGGCTCCGACGCGTACGGCGTCGACGTCCCCGCCCTGGTCACCTGGGGCCGCGCGCTGGCGGCTGCCCCGGGCGGTGAGGTGCCGGTCCCGGTGCTGCGCCGTCGGGGTGCGATCAGCCCGCCGCCGGCGGGGTGATCTCCGACCCGTCCGGGTAGCGGGCGAACCGGCCGCGCCCCCGGGGCTGCACCGGGTCGTCCACCGGCAGTGTCCACCGGCCGAACCGGCCGGCCCGGTAGTCGGTGAAGGCCTCGATCAGTTCCTCCCGGGTGGTGGCGACGAAGGGACCTTGCTGCACCACCGGGGCCCCGATCGGACGGCCCTGGAGGACGAGGAAGCGCGCCCCCGCGGCGCCGGCGGTGACCGGGAGCGGCGCCCCGGCGTCGACCACGGCGCCCTCCGCGCGCAGGGTCCGGCCGTCCACGACCAGGTCCCCGTCGTACGCGTAGAGGGTGCGGACCACACCGGGGACGACCGCGGCCGGCAGGGCCAGCGCGGCCCCCGCCGGCATCGTCACGTGCCAGACCGCGACTCCGGCCTCGGGCCGGGCGGCCCAGGAGTGTGGCGGCGGGGTGAGCGGGCGGACCTCGCCGTACCCGCCGGCGACAACCTTCACCAGGGACGTCCGCCCGGCCTCGTCGGTCACCCGGACCACAGGCGTGTCCTCGGCCCAGAAGATCGCGAAGTGCGGGTCCGCAGCCTTGTCCTCGGGCGCCAGGTTGAGCCAGATCTGGAACAGGTGCAGCGGGTTGGGCGCGTCGTCGCGGACCAGGGGGAACATCTCGGCGTGGGCCACGCCGCGACCGGCGGTGAGCCACTGGGTGTCGCCGGCGCCGTAGCGGGCCACGGCACCCTCCGAGTCGGTGTGGTCGACCAGTCCCTCCTCGACCACGGTGATGGTCTCGAAACCGCGGTGCGGGTGCTGCGGGAAGCCGGGGACGTTCGCGCCGTGGTACATACTCCAGCCGTCCTTGCCGGAGAAGTCCATCCCCGGTTCGCGACCCTCGCGGCCGGTCGAGGGCCGCATCGTCTCCCCGTCCGCGGCCGGGTAGGCGTCCAGGTGATGCGCGGTGAACAGGAACGGGTCCACGCCGGGCCACGGGCCCCGGGTGATCGAGAACGTCTGCGCGATGCGGTTCATCAATACTCCTCCGGCGACTGGGGCTGACTCCCGGTGCAGCACCGTGGCGGGCCGGACTATTCCCGTCCGGCCCGCGTCGGATCCGCTCACGCGGCGGTGATCACCACCTTCAGCGCCTTGGTCCGGGCGGCGTTGCCGAAGGTGTCGTACGCCTCGTCGATCCGGTCGAACGTGTAGTGGTGGGTGGCCAGCCGGTCGACCGGCAACTTGCCCTCGGCGATCATCTTCAGCAGCATGCCGCCGGTCACGGTGTTGACCAGCCCCATCGAGATGCGGATGTTGTCGATCCAGCGGTCGTTGATCGGCAGCTGGACCGGCTTGCCGTGCACGCCGACGTTGGCGAGCGCGCCGCCGGGACGGACGACCGCGAGGGCGTTGACGAACGTCTCGGTCAGGCCCACCGCCTCGATCGCCACGTCGACACCCAGGCCGTCCTCGGTGAGGGATTTCACCCGGTCCTCCCAGTCGGGGGCGGACGAGTTCACGGTGTGGGTGGCGCCGAACACGCTGCGGGCCTGCTCCAGCCGATTGTCGTCCAGGTCGACCGCGATCACCCGGGACGCACCGTGCAGGCCGGCGGTCATGATCGCCGCCAGCCCCACCGGGCCCGTGCCGATCACCGCCACCACGTCGCCGGGCCTGACCCCGCCGTCACGGACGCCGATCTCGTAGCCGGTGGGGACGATGTCGGAGACGAACAGGCCCTGCTCGTCGCTGACCCCTGCCGGCAGGTGGTAGAGGCTGGTGTCCGCGTACGGGATGCGGACGTACTCCGCCTGGGTGCCGTTGATCAGGTGGCCGAGGATCCAGCCGATCCCGCCGACGGCCTGGCAGTGGCTGGGGAGTCCCTTGCGGCAGTAGCTGCAGGTCCCGCAGCTGGTGATGCAGGAGATGATCACCCGGTCGCCGACCGCGAAATCGTGCACCGACCCGCCGACGGCGGTGATCGTGCCGACGCCCTCGTGGCCGAGGATCCGTCCGTCGGTGACGGCCTGCACGTCACCCTTCATGATGTGCAGGTCGGTGCCGCAGATCGTCGTCGTCTCGACCCTGACGATGCAGTCCGTCGGCTCCTGGACGGTCGGATCGGGTACGTCCTCCCAGGCCTTCACGCCTGGACCGTGATACACCAGTGCCTTCATCGTCCCCGCTCCCTTGCGAGTGTGATGCCGACGCCGAATCGTCGGCCCACCTCCCACTCTAGGACGCAGGATCGATACCCCGTGGGGTTTCCGGGCCGGTTCCGTGGCACCGGGTCACGACCGAGGGGGCCGTCCCCTCACCCGGTTCTCAGGTGGGCCGGCTCCGGGGTCACTTCCCCTGGCGCTTCTGGATCGCGGCCCACTCGTCGCGCAGCCCGACCGTGCGGTGGAACAGCATCGGGGTCCGCGGGTCGTGGGCGAAGTAGCCGAGCCGCTCGAACTGGACCACCTCACCCGGCGCGGTGTCGGCCAGCGCGGCCTCGACCTTGCACCCGGCCAGCACCTCACGGGAGTCGGCGTTCAGGTCGTCCAGCGGCTCTCCGGTCGCGGCCCCGGGCGCCTCGGTGGAGAACAGCCGGTCGTACAGCACCGCGGTGGCGTCGACCGCGTGGGGGGCCGACACCCAGTGCATCGTCGACTTGACCTTGCGCCCGTCCGGTGCGGTGCCGCCGCGGGTCTGCGGGTCGTACGTGCAGTGCACCTCCAGCACGGTGCCGTCGGCGTCCTTGACCACCTCGGTCGCGGTGACGAAGTAGGCGCCGCGGAGGCGGACCTCGCGGCCGGGCGACAACCGGAAGTACTTCGGCGGCGGGACCTCCGCGAAGTCCTCGCGCTCGATGTAGAGCTCGCCGCTGAAGGCCACCTCACGGGTGCCGTCCGCCTCGTCCTCCGGGTTGTTCACCACGGCGAAGTGCTCGACGACCGGGCTGCCGTCGGCCTGGGTCGGCCAGTTGGTGATCACCAGCTTCAGCGGGCGGATCACCGCCATCCGGCGCTGTGCGGTCCGGTTGAGCTCCCGGCGGACGAACGACTCCAGCAGCTCGATGCCGGGCCGGCTGTTGGTCCGGTTCACCCCGACGTAGCGGCAGAACTCGCGGATCGCCGCGGCCGGGTAGCCGCGGCGGCGCAGCCCGCTGATCGTGGGCATCCGCGGGTCGTCCCAGCCGTCGACCAGCCCGTCGTGGACCAGCTTCGCCAGCCGACGCTTCGAGGTGACGGTGTGGGTCAGCTCCAGGCGGGCGAACTCCAGCTGCTTGGGCGTGTCACCGGGCAGCGGCAGCTGCTCGAGGAACCAGTTGTACAGCGGGCGGTGCGACTCGAACTCCAGCGTGCACAGCGAGTGCGTGACGCCCTCCAGGGCGTCGCTCTGCCCGTGCGCCCAGTCGTACGTCGGGTAGATGCACCAGGCATCGCCGGTGCGGTGGTGGTGACCGCGGCGGATCCGGTACATGATCGGGTCGCGCAGCTGCATGTTCTCGTGCTGCATGTCGATCTTCGCCCGCAGCACCCGGGAGCCGTCGGCGTACTCCCCGGCGCGCATGGCGCGCAGCTTGGCCAGGTTCTCCGCCGGGGCGGTGTCGCGGAACGGGCTCTCCACGCCGGGCTGGCCGTAGCCGCCGCGCTGCGCCGAGATGGTCTCGCTGTCCTGCTCGTCCACGTACGCCAGGCCGCGCTCGACCAGCTGCTCCGCCCAGGCGTAGAGCTGCTCGAAGTAGTCCGAGGCGTAGACGATCTCCTCAGGGGTGTAGCCGAGCCAGCGGATGTCCTCGACGATCGACGCGACGAACTCCTCGTCCTCGGTCTCCGGGTTCGTGTCGTCGAAGCGCAGCTTGCAGGTGCCGGCGAAGTCCTCCGCGACGCCGAAGTCCACCGTGATCGCCTTGGCGTGCCCGATGTGCAGGTAGCCGTTGGGCTCCGGGGGGAAGCGGGTCTGCACCCGGCCGCCGTACGTCCCCTGCGCGTTGTCGCGACGCACCGTGTCGCGGACGAAATCGCTGGCGGGAACGGCGGTCTCGGGGGAGGTCATGGCCGTCAAACTACCATGTGCACCCTCCCGGCCCGGGACCGGCGAATCCGGCTAGCGGGCAGCCCGATCCGCCCGACGGCGCCGCAGCGGCGACGCCGATGGCGTACGCCGCGGATGGCCGTCGCGACCCGGCGGCTTCACCGGCGGGAGCGGGGTGCCCGGCGTGCGCCAGGTCGCCAGACCGGCCTCGACCAGCGTGGTGCAGATCGTGTCGACGGTGATCTCCCGGCCGGTGCGGCCGTCCGGGAGCGGGGTGCCGTTCGACAGGTAGCTGCCCCGGCCCAGGTGCTTGAGCGGGCCGAGGCTGCGGGTCGTCAACCGGCCCTCCGCCACGGCCCGGTTCCAGGAGCTCTGGTGGTTGATCGGCCACCGCCCCGGGAAGAGGCCGGCCGCGCCCTGCACCCAGTCCCGGCTGCCCTTGAAGTGCCACAGGTGGGTCAGCTTGTCCAGGCCGGGGTCGGAGTCCATGAACCCGCCGACCGACAGCAGGTGCACCGGCGCCCCGGTCGCGGCCAGGTACCAGCTCGCGCCCAGGGCGATCTGGGCCCCGCCGCTCCACGACAGCAGCACGATCGGCCGCTTGTCGGCCGGGTGGTAGCCGGCGTCGAGCAGTTCGTCCCAGATCACGTTCGCGATGCCCAGCGAGTAGAGCGGCCCGTAGCGCCGGTCCAGGGAGACGCCCACCTGGAGGGCGTTGCGGAAGTTGATGATGATTCGGGCCAGGGGTGCCATCGGCCCACCGTCGGTGTGTCGCTGCACGATCCGCCACCACCAGCTGCTCAGCCGCTCCTCCAGCAGGCCCTGGTTCGTCATCGAGTACGGGTAGATCTGGCTGACCAGGCCGATGCCGTCGAGGTTCTTCCGGACCGCGTCGAGCAGCGGCCGCTCCCCTGACAGGCTCGCCCGTGGCTCGAACGCACCCACCCCGGAGATGTAGACGACGTAGCTGGTGCGGGCGTCCCGGCCGCCCTTCTCGGCGGCGACCAGGTCGTGCACCCTCTCGGCCCGGCGCTCCGACTCGGCGCGGCTCTGGGTGGCCCACCAGCGCATCGACTCGTTGGGGGCGAGCAGGGCGAAGAACAGCAGCACCAGCAGGACGGCCAGCAGGAGGTCGGCGATCATCGGCGCGCCCGCTGCCGGGTGCGATCGGGCTCGACCAACCAGGCGGCCCCGTCCAGATCGGCCTCACTGCCCTCGACGGCCGCCTGCTCCAGGACGTAGCGGGCGGAGTCGTACAGCGGCCGGCCGGTCGCCCGGCGCCACAGCAGGTCCCGCGCCCTCGCCAGCAGCGGGGTGTAGACCGCCGACAGCAGCCAGACGGCGAGGAAGGCCCCCAGGGCGATGGCGCCGCCGATCAGCAGCGAGGTGGCATAGAGATCGTGGATGATGCTCCAGAGGATCAGCAGCGACCACACCGACAGCGCCCGGTCGATCGCCGTGCCCAGCACCGGCATCGCGATCGCGAACCCGAGGACGAGGGGTGAGCACGCCCACAGCACCGCCCAGACGACCTCCACGGCCGGCACCCGGACGCTGGTCACCAGCGAGCCGATCACCCAGACCAGGAGACCCAGCAGGGCGTACGTGAGCACCAGGGTGACGACGTTGAGCACCATCACGAAGGCCATCCCGCCGCGCCGCATCCGGTTGACGGCCAGCACGACCGAGCGTCCGACGAGGATCGAGGCGCAGGCGGTGACCGCCACCAGGATGGCGGCGGTGTGGCCGACGAGGCCGACCGAGGCCTGGGTCACGTCGAGGCGGAGGGTGAGTGCGTCGAGCCAGCCCGCCGTCGCGCGGGAGATGATCGCGCCGAGCGTCTCCATGGCCGTCTCCCTTTCTCGCGGCGGTCATCGGACACCGTGTGGTGCACCACTGCATCGTAGTGACCCTGCGGTCAGGGGCGTGGACCGCTCCCGGATGACGACTGTGTGCCATTGGGCGGCGCCGACTGCCGTCACCTTGCCCGACGCGGCAGACTACCGGCATGCGCCCCTTCCTCCTGCTGGCGACCCGTGCCGAGGATGCCATCGCCGACGACGAATACGCTGCCTTCCGGCGCCTCGGTGGGCTGGAGGAGGGTGGGCTGGTCCGGGTCCGGATCGATCGTGAGCCGCTCGGGGACTTCGACCCGGAGGCCTGGTCCGGGCTGGTGCTGGGCGGCAGTCCGTTCAACTCCTCCGATCCGGTGGAGAGCAAGTCGGCGCTCCAGCTGGAGGTCGAGGCGGAACTGGCCCGGGTGATGGACGTGGTGGTGGAGAACGACTTCCCCTTCCTCGGCGCCTGCTACGGCGTCGGCACGCTCGGCACCCACGAGGGCGCCGTGGTGGACCGTACGTACGGCGAACCGGTCGGGCCGGTGACCGTTGAGCTCACCCTGGCGGCTCGGCGGGACCCGGTCTGCGCCGGACTGCCCGCCCGGTTCGACGCGTTCGTGGGGCACAAGGAGGCGGTCCGCGAGCTGCCTCCGGGCGCGGTGCTGCTGGCCACCTCCGATCCCTGCCCGGTGCAGATGTTCCGGATCAAGCAGAACCTGTACGCCACCCAGTTCCACCCCGAGCTCGACGCGGACGGCCTGACGCGAAGGATCGAGGAGTACAAGCACAACGGCTACTTCCACCCGCACGAGTCGGAGGGGCTGAAGGAGCTGGCGCGACGCTCCCCCGTCCCGCACGCCCGGCGGATCCTGCGCAACTTCTTCCGGCTCTACGGCCGGGACTGAGCCGCGGTCCCCGCAGCGCGGGGGCCTGGTTCAGCGGGAGCGGCGGTCGGTCCGGTCGAGGTAGGACTCCAGCCGGCCGGCGTAGGCCGACAGGTCCGGGCCGACGAACGTGCCCGGGGCGACGTCGCGCTGGACCAGTGCCCAGGCGGTGCCCCGCACCCTCGCCTCGGCCTGCTCCATCGACCGGACGGCCTCGACCAGGGCGCGGTGGGTCTCGTTCTCCTCGACCAACACCCGCCGGCCGTGCTGCAGCGCCTCCTGGGCGACGACGTCGCCGACGCTCGGCCAGTACGCCCGGCGCCAGCGCTCCCGCCGCGACGACGGACGGAACTCCCGTTCGAACCGGACCAGGCTGGCCGTGACGCTCTCCAGCGCATCGTCGCTGCGGGACACGAGTTGGGAGAGATAGGCCGGCGAGACCTGCTGGCCCAGTTCGTCCATCGCGTCGAGCAGCCGGCGGCTCTCCGGGCCGGTGGCCCGGCCGGGCAGGGCGGACGTCGCGACGCCGAGCGTGCCCATCAGGTCGCGGGCGACCGATCCGAGCCGGGAACCGACGGCCCCGGCGATCGCCCCGGCGTCCACACCCCAGGAGGAGATCCCGGGCACGTGCCCGAGGAAGCGGTCGACGGCGGCTGAGGCGGCGCTGGCGAACTCGTCGGCCTGGCCGCGGGCGACCGTGTCCCCGCGGGCGGACGTCGCGGACCGGCCCGACGCCAGGGCGCCGGCGATCGCCGGATGCCCGGGCAGGGCGGTCGTGGACAGGGCCGTCAGCAGCCCCGCCGAGACCCCGGCCGCGAGCCGGGCGGGATCACCCTCGCGGGCCTGCTCCAGCCCCTGGGTCGCGGCGGAACGGGCCGCGCGGGCCACGTCCAGGGACACCTGGGTCTGGCGGGCCTCCTCCCGGTGTGCCGGCGGCAGCGCGGCCACCGTCTCCTGGATCGCCAGGATCGCCTCGTCGGGCGAGGTGATCGCGGGAGCGGCGATGGCCCGGACGTGCGGTGACTCGCTCAGCTCCCGGGCCCGCCAGAACACCTCCGCCGGGGTGGTGGTCTGCTGCCCGATCGTCAGGGACCGGCGTGCCACCGCGGTCACCCGGGCCCGGTGGACGACGACGCCGAGCCACCCCACGGCGCCGACCACCAGCACGGCCGCCATCACGGCGAGGATGATCAGGGTGGTCTCCACAGGGTCCTCCGGTCCGGGCGACGGGTCGCGTACGTCTGAGCCCAGGGTAGGCGGTCACCGTTGCCGGCCCGCCGCCCCGGCCTCAGTCCTGCGGATCGATCCCGACCAGGTCGCAGACGAAGACCAGGGTCTCGCCGGGCCGGATGTCGGGACCCGCGCCCCGCTCGCCGTACGCCAGGAAGGACGGGATGACGAGGCGGCGGCGTCCGCCGACGCGCATCCCCTTGACCCCCATGTCCCACCCGCGGATCACCTGGCGGCCGCCGAGGGTGAAGGCGAGCGGCTCGCCGCGCTCCCAGGAAGAGTCGAACTCCCGGCCGGTGCCCAGCGCCACGCCGACGTAGTGCACCCGGACGGTGTCCCCCTTGGTGGCGGTGACGCCCTCCCCCACCACGAGGTCCTTGATCTCCAGATTCACCGGCGGGCGACCCTGCGGGAGCTCGACCTCGGGCTTCACGTTCTGCGACTCAGTCATGCCCCGACCCTACCGGCGGCCGCGCGACGGTCCCACCGGCGCCGGGCAGCGGGCGGCGCTCGACGCGCGGAGCGGCGTGGAAGACTGGGGTGGTCTTCCGCCGACAGGGACGAGGCCGCATGCTGCAGCAGATCACCGAGTTCATCCTCGGCGCCACGACGTCCCTGTGGGCGTACGCGCTGCTGGTGTTGCTGATCATCGGGGACGCGGTGATCCCGGCGGTGCCGAGCGAGTCGGTGGTCATCTCGATGGCCTCGGTGCTGGTTCACAGCCAGCCGGCGCTGCTGGTGGTGCTGTTCCTGGTGGCGGCCGGCGGGGCCTGGTGCGGCGACAACATCGCCTACTCGATCGGTCGGTCGCGGTGGCTGTCGGGCAGCGCCCTGTGGCGGCGCCCGAAGATCGCCGCGGGCGTCGACTGGGCCCGCGAGGAGCTCTTCCGGCGGGGGGCGACGTTCATCATCGTCGGCCGGTTCATCCCGGGCGTACGGATCGTGATCAACCTGGTCTGCGGCCTGGTGGGCTACTCGCGGCGCCGGTTCATGGAGGTCGTGGTCGCGAGCTCGTCGCTGTGGGCGCTCTACTGCGTGCTGATCGGCAGCCTGGCCGGGGCGTGGTTCCGGGACAACCCTCTGATCGGGATCGCGATCGCGATCGTGGCCGGCATGGTCCTCGGCCCGCTGGTCGACTGGCTGCTCCGGCGGACCGTGCTGCGCGCCCCGGTCGGGACCACCGCCACCGAGGCGGGCAACGCCACGACCGACCCGTCGGACCCTGACCCGGCTGAGGCCGGCGGCGAGGACGCCGACGGTGAGGGGACGCGCCCCGAGGGGCGGTAGCGACGACCGGCCGACCCGGCGGGACCGGCTCGTCTCAGCACATCTTCTCCAGCGTGTTCAGGTTGCGGTTGGTCGTGACGGCCCGGAACCGCCGCTGCCCCAGCACCTTGGCGAAGGGCGTGCCGAGGGTCGAGCCCTTCGGGCAGGACCAGTAGACGACGCTGGTGCCCCCGGCCACCCGCTCGCGGCCGCCGCCGGGCTCATGGGCGGCCGTCTGGGCCAGGTCGACCAGGTCGGCGGCCACCCGGTCGGTGGCGCACAGGATCGCATAGCGATGGTGGTCCGGGGCCGTCGGGAAGGGGTAGCCCTCGATGATGGCCGCCAGTTCGGTCCGGGGCAGGAGTTGCACGTGCGCTTCGTACCCGAACGTCGAGGTGAGGGCCTCCTCGATCGTGGGCCGCAGCTCCCGGGGCTGCTCGGCGGAGCTGAAGGTCACGTTGCCGGTCTGCAGGTAGGTGCGGATGTCCTCCAGGCCGACGTCCGCCAGGCAGTCCCGGAGTTCGCCCATGGGGACCCGGATGCCGCTGACGTTGATGCCCCGCAGGAACATGGCGTATTCCATCGCTCCGGACCTCCCGGTGCCGTCAGTTGCGGACGCTGATCCTGTCGGGCTCGCTGTCGTCCGGTGTGCTGCCCGCCGCCGGCACCGCGGAGGCCTCGGCGGTTGGCGTCCCGGTCTCGACCGACGTCGCCGTCTCCCGGATCGGACGGGTGTCGCCACGGAAGACGATCCAGCGCATCCCGACGTACGTCCACAGGCCCTCGCAGACCGCGGCGATCAGGCGGGAGAGCTGGAACTGCACCCCGAGGTGCTCCAGTCCGGTGCCGACCCCCTGCAGCAGGACGAAGTAGTTCACCAGGACGACGAAGGCGTACCGCACGGTCTGCGGGCCCACCGGGGCCTTGGAGTGGAAGTTCAGCCACCGGTTGAGCAGGTACGACAGCACCAGGGCGGTGCCGTAGCCCACGGTGGTCGACACCGGGTAGGGCGCGTGCAGGCCGCGGAACACCAGGGTGAGGACCGCCATGTCCACGAAGAAGGTGAACAGGTTGAGGATCGCGTAGCCGATGAAGTCCGGCGGGACGATCTGACGGACCCGGCCGGGGAGGCGACGCCACAGGCCCTGTCGCAGCGCCAGGAAGCGGTCGGCTGCGGTGCGACGCGGGATCGCGGTCGGATCTGACTCGGGGGTGGCCTGCACGGGATCAGCCTACGCGAGGGGGCAACGTCATGCCGTGTCAGTCGTGCCGCAACTTCTCAGAATGCACCCAGGCGGCGCCCCGGGCGGGGCGCCACGCCGGGCGTCGGCCGGCTCGGCCGCGCGCGAGGGACTCAGGAGAGCTCGAGGCGCCGGCCCATGTCGGACATGAACAGGCCGTCCGGGTCGACCCGGCGACGGGTGGCGATCCAGCCGTCGATCTCCGGGTACATCGCGTGGAAGTTCTCCGCACCGGTACGCGAGTCCTTGGCCGTGTAGAGCCGGCCGCCGAACTCCATCACCCGGGCGTCCAGGCCGTTCAGGAAGGTGTCCAGCCCGCGCCGGATCGGGAAGTCGACGCAGACGTTCCAGCCGCGCATCGGGTAGCTCAGCGGCGCCCGGTTGCCCTCGCCGAAGAGCTTGAACACGTTCAGGAAGGAGTAGTGCCCCGAGCGCTGGATGTCGCCGATGATGCTCTTGAACTCCTCGACCGCTGCCGGCGGGACGACGAACTGGTACTGCAGGAAGCCCTCGGTCCCGTACGCCCGGTTCCACTCCCCGAACAGGTCGAGCGGGTGATAGAACTGCGTCAGGTTCTGCACCTTGCCGGTGTAGTTGCCGCTCTTCAGGTACCAGGCCGTGCCCAGGGCGCTGAAGGTGTACTTGTTCGCGAGCCCGTTGGGGAAGACGTCCGGCAGGGTGACCAGGGTCGGGGCGTCGAAGGCCAGCGGATCCTTGCGCAGCTTCGCCGGGAGCTCGTCGAGCTTCGCCAGCGAACCGCGCGAGATCGCCGCGCGACCGAGCTTCGGTGGCGCGCTGATCGCGTCGAACCAGGCGCTGGAGTACTCGTAGCGGGACTCGGACCCGTCGGAGTGCACCGCGATCGTCTCGTCCAGGTCATGGGTGACGACGCCGTCCGCGATGAAGTACGCGGTCTCGGTGCGGGTCATCGAGAGCCGGACCCGCAGGATGATGCCGGTCAGCCCGATGCCGCCGATGGTGGCCCAGAAGATCGAGGCGTCCGGGTCGTCCGGAGTGCCCTCCGGGGTCAGCTCGAGGACCCGCCCGTCGGCGACCAGCAGCTGCATCCACAGCACGTGGTCACCGAACGACCCGGCGCTGTGGTGGTTCTTGCCGTGCACGTCGTTGCCGATCGCCCCGCCGACGGTCACCTGGCGGGTGCCGGGCAGCACCGAGACCCACAGGCCGTAGGGCAGGGCCGCCTTCATCAGCGCGTCCAGGCTCACGCCGGCGTCCAGGTCCACCGTCGCCGCGTCCGGGTCGATCGAGTGGATCGTCGTCAGGCCGGTCATGTCGACCACCAGGCCGCCGCCGTTCTGGGCGACGTCACCGTACGACCGGCCCAGGCCGCGGGCCAGCACGCCGCGGCCACCGTCGGCACGGCGGTCGGCGGCGACGCGGACGGTCTCGATGATCGTCTCGGCGTCGTACGGGTGCAACACGTCAGCCCGGGAGGGCGCGGTGCGTCCCCACCCGGACAGGAGCTCGGAGGTGGTCGGGGCGCTGGGGGTGACTGAGGTGCTCATCAGGGCCAGCCTACGACTCCCTCGCACCGGGATGCGCGGCACCCCGGGACAGCGGGGACCGTGCGTCGTCAGGCCTGCGGCTCGTCCCCGGCGGGTGGCTCGTCCAGGCTGCGGAGGAACTTCTCCGCCTCGGCCGCGATCTCCTCGGCGCCGGGCAGGTCGGTGGACCGCGGGGCGGCCTCCAGTCGGTACTCGGCCATGAACCGGTCGTACTGGTGCTCGAGCTCGGCGACCATCTCCCCGGTCTCCTCCGACGAGGCGACCTGCTGGTCGATCTCGGCGCGGACGGCGGAGCGGACGAGTTCCAGTGAGGCGGTCGGCAAGGCGATCCCGGTGGCGTTCCGGAGGCCCTCGATGACGGCGAGCGCGGCGTCCGGATAGTCGCCGGGCGCGAGGTAGTGCGGCACGTGTGCGGCCAGCCCGATCACGTCGTGGCCGTCCTCCCCGAGTCGCAGCGCGAGCATCGACGGGAACGAGGCGCGCATCCGGACGGTGCCGAAGAGCGGCCGGTTACCCGGGATCAGTTCGGGGCGGGAGGCCCACCGGGTCACCTGCACCGGGCGGGTGTGCGGGGTGGACATCGGGATGCCCTGGACGAAGACGGTGGTGCGCACCTCGTGGTCGTCCACCAGGCGCTCGATCGTCGCCGCGAGTTCCTCCCAGCGGAAGTCCGGCTCCGGGCCGCGCAGCAGCAGGAACGGCAGGCCGTTGCTGTCGGTGGCCTCCATCAGCACCAACTCCGGGGGTTCGTAGTCGGTGAAGCGATCTCCGGCGAAGGTGATGCCGGGGCGTTCGGCCCGGTGGTCGACCAGCACGTCGGCGTCGAAGGTGCCGATCCGGTGGCTCTCCAGCCCCTCCCGGACCTGGTGGTCGAGGAGGCGCTGGGTGTGTCCGGCATCGACGAACCCCCCGAGGGTGACGACGAGTGTGTCCGCACGCACACGACGAGGGTCGACGTGGGATTCGTACGTGAAGAGCGGCATGGTGTCCGACACGGCTGCCTTCCGGGGTCTGGGTGGGGCGATCTTCTCCTTCAACACCCCGGTCGGCCGATCCATTCCGGCCGGGGGCCGCCGGTCCTTCCGAGGACGGGGCACCCGGCAAATGCCGGGAGTCCACCCCGGGCATCACCGAGCTGCCGGGGTGGTGTTCCTCCCTGCGGGATAGTGATCTGAGTCACATGTCTCGGCGGGTTAGTTTCGGATCCAACGGTCGCCCCGGGCAGTGAGCACAAGCACCCGTCGCGGCCCTTCGCCATATCACGAAGGAGTCATCATGGCCATCCTGCGGATGGGATACGCGCACGTCCGGGTCACCGACCTGGCCGAGGCACGCCAGCACTACACCCAGACGCTGGGCCTCGACGAGGTCGCCGCAGTCGACGACAAGGTCTACTTCAAGGGCTGGGACGAGTGGGATCACCACTCCGTCGTCCTCGAGGAGGGTGGCGTCGGCCTGGTCAAGTTCGGCTGGAAGGCGCAGTACGCCGAGGACCTCGAGGGCATCGAGAACCGGGCCCGCACCTTCGGCCTGCAGACCGAGCGGTTCAGCAAGGGGGACAACCTCGAGGTCGGCGACGGCGTCCGGCTGTACACGCCGTCCGGCCACGTCTTCGAGGTCTACCACGACATCACCTCGGGCCAGTCCGACGTCGGCAACGTCAACCCGGAGGCCTTCCCGCGCGATCTGCGCGGCATCGGCGCCCCGGCCCTCGACCACGCGCTGATCACCACTCCCGACGTCGCCCTGCTGGAGCGGATGATGAAGGACGTCTTCGGCTTCTGGACCGCCGAGCAGGTCGCCACCTCGCTCGACGACGACGCCCACAAGATCGGCTGCTGGATGACCGGCTCCAACCAGATCCACCAGCTCGCCTTCATCGAGGGCCCGGAATCGAAGCTGCACCACTTCGCCTTCCGTCTGGAGGAGGGCTGGGAGGTCACCCGTGCCGCCGACCTCTTCGCGATGGACGACGTGCCGATCGACGTCGGCCCGACCCGCCACGGCATCACCCGCGGCAAGACGGTCTACTTCTTCGACCCGGCCGGCAACCGCAACGAGGTCTTCGCCGGCGGCTACCTGTCCTTCGCCGACCGTCCGACCGTGACCTGGACCGTCGACCAGCTGGGCAAGGGCATCTTCTACCACGCCCGCGAGCTGAACGAGCGCTTCACCACCGTCCTGACCTAGTCACGGTCGTCGGTGGCGTACGTCGGCTGGGGCGTACGCCACCGCGGGTACGCCAAGGGGGCGTACGCACCGCTCGCCCGACACCCACTCGACCGGCGCGGAGCGACGGAGGGGCGGCGGACCCCCACGGGTCCGCCGCCCCTGCGCCATGTCCGGCACAGGCCGGGTGATCACTTCCAGTCGATGCCCGCGACCTCGTGGCGGCGCTGGTACTCCTCGACCTTGTCGAGGTGGTGGTAGGCATCCACGTAGCGGATGGTGCCGGAGGCGGACCGCATCACGATCGAGTGGGTGCGGGCACCGCCGTCGGGCAGGAAGCTGACTCCCTCGACCAGGTCGCCGGGGGTGATGCCGGTGGCCACGAACAGGGTCTGGTCGCTGGTCACCAGGTCGCCGGTGTCGAGGATCCGGTCGAGGTCGTGGCCGGCGTCGAGCGTACGCTGCCGCTCCTCGTCGGAGGTCGGCCAGAGCCGGGCGAGGATCCGCCCGCCGAGGGCCTTCATCGCGCAGGCCGTGACGACGCCCTCCGGGCTGCCGCCGATGCCGGCCATCATGTCGAGTTGCGGCATGTCCGGGTGCGCGGCCATCACGGCGGCGGCGACGTCGCCGTCGGTGAACAGCCGGGTCGCGGCCCCCGCCTCGCGGATCTCGGCGATGAGCTGCTGGTGGCGGTCACGATTCAGCACGCCGACGGTGATCTGGTCGACCGGCTTGCCCTTGGCCCGGGCGACCTTGCGGATGTTGTCGGCGATGGGGGCGTCGAGGTCGAGCGCGTCGACGGCATCCGCGCCCACGGCGAGCTTCTCCATGTAGAAGCACTCCTTGGGGTTGTACATGGACCCGCCCTCGGCGCCGGCGAGCAGTGCGATGGAGTTGCGCATGCCCCAGGCGAGCAGTCGGGTGCCGTCGACCGGGTCGACCGCGATGTCCATCGCCGGGCCGTCGCCGTTGCCCACCTTCTCGCCGTTGGCGAGCATCGGCGCCTCGTCCTTCTCACCCTCGCCGATCACGATCGTGCCGTCGATCCGGACGTGGGACAGCACCTCTCGCATGGCGCCGACAGCGGCGCCGTCGCCGGATTCCTTCTGTCCGCGGCCTGCCCAGCGGGCGGCGGCGAGCGCGGCCGCCTCGGTGGCGCGCATCAGGTCGAGGCCGAGATTGTGGTTGGAGAGCATGAACTTCTGGGGAGTGGCGTCCGACACGGGGATCCTCCTGGGCATGGCGAGTGGTGCAGGTCCACCGCTACCCTTTCGTGTCCGGGGGGAGGGCGCCACCCGTGCGGGGAGAAATGCCCTCCCTGTGGAACACCTGGGTGCCGAAGGGCCCGAGCGGGTCCGCGGCCGGGAACGCCGGCGCCCGCCGGGACCCGGTCAGGGCTTGCCGACAACCCGTCAAGGTCAGAGACTTCAATCATGGTGATGAAGGATCCAGGCTTACCTCGCCTGTTCGTGGTGACCGCCGACCAGCGCCACAGCCGCCGGGGTCCGGACCGGGTCCCCGAGGCGCTCGCCGCTGTCGCGTCGCTGCCGCCCGGGGACGTCCTGCTGCCGTTCGAGCGTACGGCCGGCGACGAGGTCCAGGGGCTGCTCGGGACCGCGGCGGGGGTCACCGCCGTGGTCGGCCGGCTGGTGCGGCTGGGCGACTGGCGCATCGGTGTCGGCGTCGGCGCGGTCGAGTGGCCGCTCCCGGGTTCCACCCGGGCCGCGCGTGGTACGGCCTACCTCGCCGCCCGGTCGGCCGTGGAGGAGGCCCGCGGGCGGGCACCGGCGATCGCGTTGCGCGACGGCGACCTCCCGGTCGGGGGTCCGGACGTCCACGGCCGGGAGCGGTCGGGGGCGGCGTGGCGGGCCGAGTCGGCGCTGATGCTGTGGGGGGCGCTGTTGGCCCGACGGACACCCGAGGGCTGGGAGGTCGCCGATCTGCTCGATGCCGGTCTCAGCACGACGGCGGCCGCCCGGGCCCTCGGGATCAGCGCCTCTGCCGCCAGCCAGCGGGCCGGGCGGGCCGCGTACGCGGAAGTGCTGCGGGGCGCCGGACTTGTCAGTGCCCTGCTGGAGGATGCTGCCGAGGAGGTGGTCCGGTGAGTCCGGTGTTGCGACTGCTGGTCGAGGCGGGGGTGGTGGTGGCCTGTGCCCTGCTGGCGATCGGCCTCGGCGGCCGGATCGTGACGATCGTCTTCCGGCGTGTCGACCGGGCCGAGGCAGGGGCGGCCGGTCGCCCGCCGGAGGACCCCGGGAGTCCCGACGACGGGCCGCGGACCGTCCAGGGTGCCGCGAGCGTGCTGCGAGGCGGGTTGTGGATCGGCCGGCTGGAGCGTCTCGCGGTGTTCGTCTGCCTGGTCGCCGGCTACCCGAACGGCCTGGCGCTGGCCGTCGCGGTGAAGGCGCTGGCCCGCTATCCGGAACTGAAGTCCACGACCAGCGCGGCGGCCGAGCGCTTCATCATCGGCACCTTCGTCTCGGTCCTGTGGGCCGCCGGCTGTGCGGGGCTGGCCCGGTGGGTGTTCACGTGGCTCTGAGACCGGTCCGCGAGGCGGCGCCCGGAGGCGGGACGACGCCCACAGGATCGGTCCGCGGGCCGGGGTCCGCCGATTGGTAGGGTCGGGGCATGCGCTTGGGCATCGACTTCGGCACCACTCGCACCACCGCAGCGAGCGTCGATCGCGGCAACTACCCGGTGGTCAGCTTCCTGGACCCGGCCGGGGACTCGCACGAATACTTCCCCTCCGTCGTCGCCCTCGTCGGCGACGGCTACCGCTACGGCTTCGAGGCGCTGGAGGCCGCCGAGCAGGGCGCTCCTCTGCTCCGGTCGTTCAAGCGGGCCCTCGGCGCCGGCGACGTGAACGCCGACTCCACCATCACCGTCGGCGACCGCGAGGTGCTGCTGCTCGACCTGCTCACCGGG
Organism: uncultured Propionibacteriaceae bacterium; assembly: GCA_964402325.1. GTDB lineage: Bacteria > Actinomycetota > Actinomycetes > Propionibacteriales > Propionibacteriaceae > Raineyella. The sequence continues at coordinate 69,470 of CAYOBI010000001.1, forward strand.
TTCCTGGTGGCCGTCCGGGACGCCCTGGCGACGGACTCGAGCGTCGCCGACGCGTACGATCCGGTGACCGCGGAGGCGACGGTGGTCGCCGTCCCGGCCCATGCCCACGGCGCCCAGCGCTTCCTCACCCTGGAGGCCTTCCGACGGGCCGGGATCTCGGTCACCGCGATGATCAACGAGCCCTCGGCGGCAGGCTTCGAGTACACCCACCGCCAGGGCCGGACGCTGAACTCCAAGCGGACCCGGGTGATCGTCTACGACCTCGGCGGGGGCACGTTCGACGCCTCGCTGGTCAACGTCGACGGCATCGACCACGAGATCGTCGGGTCGCTCGGCCTCAACATGCTCGGCGGCGACGACTTCGACGCGGTGCTGGCCGACTGCGCCCTCGAGGCGGCGGGGCGTACCCCCGACGACCTCGACCTGCCCACGTACGTCCGACTCCTCGACGACTGCCGGGACGCGAAGGAGCACCTCTCCCCGCAGTCGCGGCGGATCCCGGTCGAGGTCGACGGCCAGCCGGTGATCGTCCGGGTCGAGGACTTCTACACCCGGGCGACCCCGCTGGTGGAGGCGTCGCTGCAGGCGATGTCGCCCCTGGTGGAGGACCTCGAGGGGGACGCGCCGTTGGCCGCCGACATCGCCGGCATCTACCTGGTCGGCGGGGCCTCCGGGCTGCCGCTGGTCCCGCGCCTGCTGAAGGACAGGTTCGGCCGACGGGTGCACCGCTCCCCCTACCCCGCCGCGTCCACCGCCATCGGGCTGGCGATCGCCGCCGACGACGAGGCCGGGTACTCGCTGGCCGACCGGCTGTCCCGGTGGTTCGGCGTGTTCCGCGAGGGCGACGCGGGCTCCACCGTGAGCTTCGACCCGATCCTGGGGCGCGACCAGCCGATCCCGGACCACGGCGACCTGGTCATCACCCGGCGCTACCGGGCCGCCCACAACGTCGGCTGGTACCGGTTCGTCGAGTACACCGAGGTCGATCCGGCCGGCGAGCCGCGTGGTGACATCGCCCCCGTCGCCCAGATCGTCTTCCCCTTCGATCCCGCACTGCAGGCCGAGGGCATCGACGTCGAGACGGTCCCGGTGTCCCGTGCGCAGGGTCCGATGGTCGAGGAGCACTACGCGATCGACGCCAACGGCATCGTCCGGGTCCGGATCACCGACCTGACCACGGGCTACACCCGGACGCACGCGTTCAGTCGACCCCTCGCCGAGGCCGCCTGAGCCTCAGGCGCCGGCCGAGGCCGACGGGGAGGCAGTGGTCGACGGGGACGAGGTCGAGGGCGACCAGGGCGCCGTCGGGGTGGTGAGGGCCGGGGTGTGCACCGACAGCCTGTTGCCGCTGACGGTCACCGGGTACTCGGCCAGGGCCCTGACCGCGGGGCCGTGCACCGGGTGCCCGTCGGTGATCGAGTAGCGGCTGCCGTGGCAGTCGCACTGGATCTGCTGGTCCTTGACCCGGGCCACCTGGCAGCCGGCGTGGGCACAGATGTTGGTGAAGGCGTGGAACTGCCCGGCCGTGGGCTGGGTGATCACGTACTTGCCCTTGGTCAGGACGATGCCACCGCCCACCGGGATCTCACCGGTCGGGAGGTCCTCCCCGGTCTGTTGGGCGGCGGTGCTGCAGCCGCCGAGGAAAGACGAACCGGCGACCGCAGCAGCGGCCAGTCCGGTGGCGCTGAGGACACTGCGGCGGGTGAAGAACGACACAGCCATGACGGACTCCTGGATGACGGCGAGCCCGGGGCTCCGAAGCCCGGGGCCCGGGCGACAACCTGTGATCCATGCTAGGACAGGCCAGAATGGGCGGGTGAGAACTCACAGCATCATCTGGGACATGGGCGGCACGCTGATCGACACCTACCCGTCGGTGGACCGTACCCTCGCCGCGGTCGCCGCCCGCCACGGACACGCCCTGGCGGAGGCGGACGTGGCCCGGATGACGCGGCACGCGATCGCCTGGGCGATCGACGAGCTTTCCGAGCGGTACGCGGTCCCGCACGCGGAGCTGGACGCGGCGTACGCCGCCCTCAAGCGGTCCTGGGCCGTCTCTCCCCCGCCGGTGATGGCCGGGGCCCGTGAGGTGATCGACCACGTCCGCCGGATCGGCGGGCTCAACATCGTCGTGACCAACCGGGACCGGACCAGCGCCGGCGCGCTGCTCGCCGCGACCGGCCTGGCGATGGACGACCTGGTCTGTCCCGGTGACGGCTACCCGCGCAAGCCCGACCCGGCGATGTACCGCGCTGTGCTGGACCGCAACCACCTCGACCCGGCCGACTGCCTGGCGGTCGGTGACCGGGCGATCGACGCCGTCGCCTCGGAGCAGGTCGGCGTGCGGTGCGTGATCCTGGAGACCCCGGGGATCCCGGTGGCCGGGGACGGGGAACGGATCACCGACCTGCGCCGGTTGCTCGACCACCTGGCCCCCGGATCGACCCCGTCTCAGCATCCCTCGACGTAGTACCAGGCCCCGCCCACCCGCTCGAACCGGCTGCGCTCCCGCAGGATGCCGCGGTCGGCGCCGACGCGGTAGTGCGCGGCGAAGGTCACCCACCCCTCGGTCGCGCCCGGTCCGCCGTCGACGACGTCGAGCACCTCCAGGCGACGCCAGGTCAGCCCGGGCTGTGACGTCAGGTCGTCCGGTCGGGTCCGTGCGGCCCAGGTGCGGGCCACATAGGCCAGATCGCCCCGGGCGTACGCGCTGTAGCGCGCCCGCATCAGCGCCTCCGCCGACTCCGCCGGGCGACTGCCGTCATGACGCGGGCCGCAGCAGTCCCCGTACGGAAGGCCGCTCTGGCAGGGACAGAAGTCGGTCGGCACGGGACTCCTTCGGGGGGACAGGACTCGTGCCCGGCCGATCGGCCGGGCACGAGGAGGGAACGGATCGAGGCGATCAGGCCAGGGCGGCCAGTGCGGCGTCGTAGTCCGGCTCGGTGGTGATCTCCGGGACCAGCTCGGAGTGCAGCACGGTGCCGTCGGTGCCGATCACGATGACCGAGCGGGCCAGCAGGCCCTTCATCCCGCTGTCGGCGAGTTCGACCCCGAAGGCCGTGCCGAAGTCGGAACGGAACGAGGAGCCGGTCACGACATTGTCGAGGCCTTCGGCGCCGCAGAACCGGCTCGCCGCGAACGGCAGGTCAGCGGAGGCGCAGACCACGACGGTGTCCTCGAGGCCGGAGGCCAGCTGGTTGAACCTGCGCACCGAGGTGGCGCACACCTTGGTGTCGATGCTGGGGAAGATGTTGAGGATCACGCGCTTGCCGGCGAAGGTCTCGGCGGTCAGCTCGGACAGGTCGGCCCCGGCGAGGCTGGAGACGGGTGCCTTGCTCCCGACGACGGGGAGCTCCCCCACGGTGTGGACAGGGGTGCCCTTGAGTGCAGTGGTTGCCATGGTCTCTGGCCTATCACGTGTGAGGTGGAGCACGCCAGCCTCGCGTGCCGCCCCGTCGGACGGGTCAGTGCGGCGGGAGGTGGTCCGGGCCCTGCCCGCGGTCCAGGTCGGCCAGCAGCATCCCCCACTCGTGGGCGCGTTGCAGCTCGCCGTCGGCCAGCCCGGTGGTGCGCGGGTCGACCTGGAAGGACTCACCGGTCTTGGCCCCGTGGAAGCCGTTCGACTTCAGGGCCCGGGCCGCGTCCCGGGCGGCGCTGGGCAGGAACCGGCCGGTGGTCCGGGTGTCGAAGGTGCGGACCAGGAGCGTACGCCGCGGGGTGACCAGGTCGATCCACTCGTGGATGCCGATCGTGGGGGCGGTCGGGGCCCCCTCGGCGACCGCCTGAGCCCGGGTCTCGGCGGTCGTCATCGCCATGTTGTGGGTCGGGGAGCCGACCAGCAGCAGCGTCACGTCGTCGGGGATCTCCCGCGGGGCGTTCTCGACGGCGAGCAGGTCGACGTGGTGGCCCTTCTTCGCCAGTCCGGCCCCGATGGCTTCGGCGACGTGCCTGGTGTTGCCGAAACTCGACTCGCACACGATCAGTACGCCCACCGCTGCCCTCCTTGGCCCACAGAATGATGGTCCAGTATCGCCGATCAGGCACCGTCACGACAGCCGCCACGCACGGGAGACCCTGCCGGAGGGCCCACCGTGCGTGGCGGGATGGATCAGCCGGCCCGGGGCCGGGTGCCGGCCGTTCGGGTCAATCCAGCGGGCGGCGGGCGGCGCCCTTGTCGGCGGACTGCGCCAGGGCCCCGAAGATCTTCAGCGCCTGGGAGACTTGGCGCTCCCGGTTCGCCGGCCGCCAGCCCTGCTGCTCGCGGGCCGCCCGCCGGGCGGTGAGTTCCGCGTCGGAGAGCCGGACGTTGATCGTACGCTCCGGGATGGAGATCTCGATGATGTCGCCGTCCTCGATCAGGCCGATCGCACCGCCGGAGGCGGCCTCCGGCGAGACGTGGCCGATCGACAGGCCGGACGAGCCCCCGGAGAACCGGCCGTCGGTGATCAGCGCGCACTGCGGGCCCAGGCCGACACCCTTGAGGTACGAGGTCGGGTAGAGCATCTCCTGCATCCCCGGACCGCCCTTGGGGCCCTCGTACCGGACCACGACGACGTCGCCCGCCTCGATCCGGCCACCGAGGATGGCCTCCACGGCCTCCTCCTGCGACTCGGTGACCTTCGCCGGGCCGCTGAACGTCCACTGGTCCTGCGGCACGCCCGCGGTCTTCACCACGCAGCCGTCCGCGGCGATGTTGCCCTTGAGGATGGCCAGCCCGCCATCGGCGGTGTACGCGTGCTCGACGGAGCGGATGCAGCCGTTCTCGGCGTCGGTGTCGAGGGACTTCCAGCGGTTCGTGGACGAGAACGGCACCGTGGTGCGGACCCCGCCCGGGGCGGCGTGGAACAGGTCGATCGCCAGGTCGGTGGCCTTGCCGCTGCGGATGTCCCAGGCCTCGAGCCAGCTCGCCAGGTCTGGGCTGTGCACCGCGTGCACCGAGGTGTCGAGCATCCCCGCGCGGGCGAACTCGCCCATGATGGCGGGGATGCCGCCGGCGCGGTGGACGTCCTCCATGTAGTAGTTGTGCGTGTTCGGCGCGACCTTGCAGATGCAGGGGGTGTGCCGGGACAGCTGGTCGATGTCGTCCTGGTCGAAGTCCACCCCGGCCTGCTGGGCGGCGGCCAGCAGGTGCAGGATCGTGTTGGTCGACCCGCCCATGCCGATGTCGAGGGTCATCGCGTTCGCGAAGGCCTCCTTGGTGGCGATGCTGCGCGGCAGCACCGAGTCGTCACCCTCGTGGTAGTAGCGGTTCGCCAGTTCGACGGCGAGCGCCCCGGCCCGCTCGAACAGTCCCTTCCGGGCGGCCGCGGTGGCCAAGGTGGAACCGTTGCCGGGCAGCGACAGACCGATCACCTCGGTGAGGCAGTTCATCGAGTTGGCCGTGAACATGCCGGAACAGGAACCGCAGGTCGGGCAGGCGGACTCCTCGATCCGGCCGATCTCGTCATCGGTGACGTGCGGGTCGACGGCGGAGACCATCGCGTCGATCAGGTCCAGCCGGGTCTCGGCGGTGCCGTCCGCGTGGATGACGGCCTTGCCGGCCTCCATCGGGCCACCGGACACGAAGACGGTCGGGATGTTCAGCCGCAGCGCGGCGAGCAGCATGCCGGGGGTGATCTTGTCGCAGTTGGAGATGCAGACCAGTGCGTCGGCCTTGTGGGCGTTGACCATGTACTCCACCGAGTCGGCGATCAGCTCGCGGCTCGGCAGGCTGTAGAGCATCCCGTCGTGGCCCATCGCGATGCCGTCGTCCACCGCGATGGTGTTGAACTCCCGGCCGACGCCGCCGGCCTCCTTGATCGCCTCGGCGACGAGCTGGCCCATGTCCTTGAGGTGGACGTGGCCCGGTACGAACTGCGTGAACGAGTTGGCGATCGCGATGATCGGCTTGCCGAAGTCGTCGTTCGTCAGGCCGGTGGCGCGCCACAGGGCGCGGGCGCCGGCCATGTTGCGACCGTGGGTCGTCGTCCGGGAACGCAGTTCGGGCACTTCTACCTCCGAAGGCTGGTGCGGTGATACGGGTCACCAGACTAGCCCGGGTGGCGATCCCGGCCGCCGGGTCGCCACCCACTGGCCCAACCAGGGCCGACGGTGCTCAGCCTGCCGCCGAACCCGACCGGGACACCGACCGCAGATGTCGCAGCACGACCGAGACGGCCGCCAGGCCCGGCTCGGGGAGCTCCTGGAGCTGCAGCAGGGAACGGTGGGCCCGCTGGGCGGCCGCGGCGTTGTCCTGGATCCACTGCCGCAGCCGCTGCTCGACCTCCAGCGTCCCCGGCGTGGTGGCGATCACCGAGGCGGTCAGCGACTTCGCCACCGCGTACACGTCGGCCCGGACGGCGCTGCGGGCCAGCGAGTCCCACAGCTCGTCGCGCGGCAGGGTGCTGATGCTGGTCAGCAGGCCGTCGACGTCGAACTGCTCGGTGACGGCGAAGTAGAGCTCCGCGACGTCGGTGAGGTCCTCCTCGGCGCCCCGCGCCAGGTCGGTGATGTCGAGCAGGGCGAAGGTGTCGAGCAGTCCCTCGGCCCAGCGGGCCAGGTCCTCGGGCACCCCACCCCGGGTCAGCTCGGTGACGTCGGTCTCGAACCGCTGGCGCTCGGTGCCGTGCAGCAGCTGGTCCATCCGCTGCTCGAAGGCCGCCACGCCCGGCCGGTAGCGGTCGATGTCGCTGCCCAGGTCGCTGTTGGGGGGCCGCTCCAGCAGGATCCACCGGGTCGCCCGGTCCAGCAGTCGGCGCGACTCGCGGTGCAGCCGGGCCTGGATCCCGGTCTCGGCGACGTTGTCGAGGGCCTTGACGCGCTGCATGAACCTGTCGATGTCGAAGACCTCGCGGGCGAGCACCAGGGCCCGGGCGATCTCCGGCATCGTCGCGCCGGTCTCCTCCAGGGCCCGCTGGGCGAAGGTCATGCCGCCCAGGTTCACCACCGAGTTGGCCACGACGTTGCTGATGATCTCGCGCCGCAGAGGGTGGCTGTCCGGCAGCTTCGGGAACCGCTCGCGGATCTGGTGGGGGAAGTAGTTGCGCAGCTCGTGGGTGAACCAGGCGTCGTCCGGCAGTCGGCTGGCGCTGATGTCCTGCTTGAGGCCGAGCTTGACGTACGCCAGCAGGACAGCCCGCTCCGGGCTGGTCAGGCCCTCGTCGGCCCGCTCGCGGGTGTGCAGCTCCCGGTCGGAGGGGAGGTACTCGAGCTCGCGGTCCAGCAGCCCGCGGTCCTCGAGGTAGTGCAGCAGCCGCAGATACGCCCCGAGCCGCTTGCCGCCCCGTTCCCGGGAATGCCCCAGCAGCAGGTTCTGGTTGTAGTTGTCCTCCAGCACCAGCCGGGCGACCTCGTCGGACATCTCCGCGAGCAGCCGGTTACGCTGCTTGTAGGTCAGCTCACCGATCTGCACCAGGCCGCTGAGCGGGATCTTCAGGTTCACCTCGTGGTCGGAGGTGTCCACCCCAGCCGAGTTGTCGATCGCGTCGGTGTTGAGGTGGATGCCACGCCGGGCGGCCTCGATCCGGCCCAGCTGGCTGAAGCCCAGGTTGCCCCCCTCCCCCACCACCCGGGCCCGCAGCTCCGCACCGGTGATCCGGACCGGGTCGTTGGCCCGGTCGCCGATCTCGGCGTCAGACTCGTCGGTGGCCCGTACGTACGTGCCGATGCCGCCGTTCCACAGCAGGTCGACCGGGGCCTGCAGGACGGCCCGGATCAGGTCGTTGGGCGACAGCTCGTCGGCGCCGTCGCCCAGGCCGAGGGCGGTCCGCATCGGCGTGGTGATCGCGATGCTCTTCAGCGACCGTGAGAACACCCCGCCCCCGGCGGAGATCAGCGAGCGGTCGTAGTCCTGCCAGGATGACCGGGTCAGGTCGAACAGTCGTCGCCGCTCGGCGAAGGACCCCGCGGTGTCGGGGTCCGGGTCGACGAAGATGTCGCGGTTGTCGAAGGCCGCGACCAGCCGGATGTGTGGCGACAGCAGCATGCCGTTGCCGAACACGTCCCCGGACATGTCGCCGATGCCGATCACGGTGAAGTCGTCGCGCTGGACGTCGCGGCCCAGCTCGCGGAAGTGGCGCTGGACCGCCTCCCAGGCGCCGCGGGCGGTGATCCCCATCGCCTTGTGGTCGTAGCCGGTCGAGCCGCCGGAGGCGAAGGCGTCGTCCAGCCAGTACGCGTACGTCCGGGCGATGGCGTTGGCGATGTCGGAGAAGCGGGCGGTGCCCTTGTCGGCCGCGACGACCAGGTAGCTGTCGTCGCCGTCGTGGCGGACCAGCCGCGGCGGCGGTACGGCCATGCCGTCGACCAGGTTGTCGGTGAGGTCGAGCAGGGCCCCGACGAAGAGCTGGTAGGCCTCCCGGCCGCCGACGGCCCAGCCCTCCCGGTCCACCGCCGGGTCGGGCAGGCCCTTGGGGTAGAAGCCGCCCTTGGCGCCGGTCGGGACGATCACCGCGTTCTTGACGATCTGGGCCTTGACCAGCCCGAGGATCTCGGTGCGGAAGTCCTCACGGCGCCCCGACCAGCGCAGCCCGCCGCGGGCGACCTTGCCGAACCGCAGGTGCACCCCTTCGACCCGGGGGCTGTACACCCAGATCTCGTACATCGGTTGCGGCTCGGGCATCCCGGGGATCGTCGCCGGGGCCAGCTTCAGCGCGACCGTCGGCTGGGTGGTGGAGGCGTCGTGCGGGGCCTCCCGGGCCCGCTGGTAGTAGTTCGTCCGCAGCGTGCCGCGGATCACCCCGACGTAGCGGCGCAGGATCCGGTCCTCCTCCAGCGAGGGGACCGCGCCGATCAGTTCGTCCAGCCGGGCGATGAGCGCGTCCTCGGCCTGTCGGCGTTGTGGGTCGATCGACCGTCCGGCGAACCTGTCCGGGTCGAAACGTACGCCGAACAGTTCCACCATCAGCGCGGCGATGTCGGGGTGGGCGAGCAGCACCGAGCGCAGGTAGGTCTGCGAGTACGCGATGCCGATCTGGCGCAGGTAGCCGGTGACCGCCCGCAGGATGACCACCTGCCGGGAGGTGAGGCCGGCGAGCAGCACCAGACCCTCGAGCTCGTCGGGCTCCGTACGTCCCTCCCAGGCGGCGGCGAAGGCCTCCTGGAACCGTGCCCGGGTGTCCTCGCCCTCCCAGGTCGCCACGCCGAGCGGTCGCAGGCCGAAGTCGTAGACGTGGAACAGCACCCCGTCGCTGCGCTCCAGGACGTACGGACGCTCGCTGGTCACCTCGGTGCCGAGGTGGGTGAAGACCGGCAGGATCGCGCTCAGCGACAGCCAGCCGCGGCTGTAGATCTTGAGCCGGCGCTCCTCTGCCGGGCTGGTCGGGGTGCGGTAGAGGTTGAGCCGCAGCTCGTCGGCGCCGATCCCCTCCAGCTCACGCAGGTCGGCGGCGCCGACCCGGGGCGGGAACACCTCCTTGTAGGCGGTCGGGAAGCCGCCCCGGTAGGCCTCGGTGTAGAGGTCCCCCAGACCCTCGCCGAACTCCTCGATCATCGCCGCGGCGAGGTCCTCGTCCCAGTCCCGGGTCGCCTCGACGATCTGGGACTCCAGGTCCTCCGGGTCGACCTCGGGGACGGTCCGGCCCGGGGCCATGTGCAGGATGAAGTGCAAGGTCGCCAGTGGTGACTCGGTGGCCCGGGTGGTGTAGTCCACCGTCTCGCCCTCGAGCCGCTCGCGGAGGATCCGCGACACCTCGAGCCGGGCGGAGGTGTTGTAGCGGTCCCGCGGCAGGTACACCAGGCACGACATGAACCGGCCGAACGGGTCCTTGCTGAGGAAGAGCTTCGTCCGGATCTGCTCGCGCAGCTTGACGATCGCCACGACGTTGCGGGTCAGCTCCTCGACATCGCACCGGAACAGCTCGTCGCGCGGGAAGTTCTCCAGCTCGCTGAGCAGCGCCTTGCCGCGGTGCGAGTCCGGCGCGAAGCCGGCGGCGCCGAGCACCGCCTCCACCTTGTCGACCAGGTACGGCACCTTGGTCACCGACTCGTGGTAGGCGCTGGAGGTGAACAGGCCGATGAAGCGGTGGCTGCCGGTCTCCGTCCCGTCCTCGCCGAACGTCCGGACCACCACCAGGTCCATGAACGTACGGCGGTGGACGGTGGCCCGCTGGTTCGCCTTGGTGATCAGCAGCGGCGAGGCGTTCCAGGCGTCGCGGGCCTCCTCGGTGTCCAGCGGGAGGTCGGTGGCCCCGACCGCGTGGCGCATGATGCCCAGGGCGGAATCCTGGTCCGGCTCGGTCGTCCCGTCCGCCCCGGTCCGGAACCGGACGTAGCCGAGGAAGAGGAACTGGTCGGCGAGCAGCCACCGCAACAGCTCGGTCGCCGGCCCGGCCTGCGTGAGTCCGGCGGCCTCCAGCGCCGCGGTCTCCTCGGCCGCGTCCCGGGCCCGCTGTCCCATCGGCTGCCAGTCCTGGAAGGCACTGCAGATGTCGGCGAGGGTGGAGCGGACGCTGGTCTCGATCCGCTCGATCGCTTCCCGGTCGGTGGTCCGGACCACCTCGAAGTGCATCCACGACTCGTCGATCCCCGCCACCCGTTCAGGGTCGCGCGGCCCGACGGCGTGCAGGCTGCCGTCGTCACCGCGCTCGACCGTCATCTGCGGGTGGGTGACGAACCGGACGTTCGCGCCGGCGTCCTGGAGCGCGGCGGAGACGGAGTCGACCAGGAACGGCATGTCGTCGATGACGACCTGGACGACGGTGTTGCGGGTCCCCCAGCCGTCGGTCTCCACCGTGGGGGTGAACACCCGCACCTGGGTCTCGCCCGGCGCACGCTGCTCGGCCAGCTGACGGTGCGACAGCGCCGCGCCGAGCAGGTCCTCGGGTCGCAGAGTGGCGAGCGTCTCCGTGCTCAGGTCGCGCCAGAAGGCGCCCAGCAGCGCCAGCACCTCGTCCTGGTCCATCCCGGCGGCGCGCTCGGCGCCGGCGGCGAGAAGGGCATCGCGTTGCTCGTGAGGCACAGCCATCGTCGGCACCGACCTCCGTGTCGTGGGCGGTGCTCCGGCGTCCTCGGGCGACCGGGCACCCTGGATGCCGGGGAGTCTACGCGGCCAGGGCCTCCGGGGCCGGGGGAATCGCCGTGTCGGTGGCGGACACCCTCCGGACGACCAGGTCGACGATCGCCGGGTGCGCGCCGAGGACCTCCGCGGTGAGGGCACCGGCCGACTCCGCGCCGGCCCGGATCCGATCGGCGAAGAACCCCGGGGCCAGCAGGTACGGCACCACCGTCACCCGCCGGGCGCCCGACTCCTGCAGCGCCCGGACGGCCTCGGTCACGTCCGGGCCGGCGCCACTGGCGTACGCGACCCGGACCGGGACGCCGAGCAGTTGGGAGAGCAGGTCGGCAGCCTGGCGGGTCTCGCTGCGGCCCACCGGGTGCGAGGTGCCCGCGGCGGCGAGGACGATCGCGATCGGCTCGGGGTCGACGGCACGGATCCGCTCGGCGAGGGCGATCACCACCTCACGGGCCGGGCCCAGGTGCGGAGTGATCACCACCGGGGTCGCGGGCCGGGGCGCTCCGGTGACGATCCCGGGGATGTCGACCAGGACGTGGTAGCCGGTGCCGAGCAGCAGCGGCACCACGACGTCGGGACGGATCCGCCCGACCAGGTCGCCGAAGGCCGGTTCGCCGGTGGACAGCCAGCCCACCTCGACCCGGGTCGAGAGCCGCTCGCGGACGGCGGCGGCGATGGCCAGCAGCACCGGGGCGCCCTCCGGGTCGCGGGTGCCGTGGGCGGCCAGGACGACGGTCGGGTGCCCGGCCGACATCGACGGGTCGTCGTCCACCGGACCCGCGCCTGCCGGACCGGGGTCCGGCAGGCCGCTGTCGGCGGTCGTGCCGGCCACCGGGGCGGGCGCGGGGCGGGCCATCAGATCACCCAGTCCGTGTCGTTGCCGGAGTCCGGGTCGGTGCTGACGACCATGCCAGCCGCCAGCGTGCCGGCCTGCTGTGGGTCGACCAGCAGGAAGGCGCCGGTGTGGCGGGCCCGGGCGTACGGTTCGGTGGGAAGATCCGCGGCGAGGCGCAGCCGGACCCGGCCGATGTCGTTGAGCCCGAGGCGCTCGGCCGGCCGGCCGACCAGGGTGTCGAGGTCGAGGCCGGCGTCGATGCTGCGGACGATCGCCTGGACCGTACGGGCACCGTTCTTGACCAGTACCCGGGCACCCTCCACCAGCGGGCGCTCGGCCAGCCAGCAGACCAATGCGTCGAGATCGCGGGTCGGGGTCGGGTGGTCCTGCGCCGACGCGATCAGGTCGCCGCGGGCGATGTCGATGTCGTCGGTCAGGCGCAGGGTCACCGACTGCGGTGCGAAGGCCTCGGCGAGCTCCCGGTCGGCGAGGTCGATGCCGGCCACCCGGCTGCGCTTGCCGGAGGGCAGGACGACGATCTCGTCCCCGGGTCGGACCACGCCGGCGGCGATCCGGCCGGCGTAACCGCGGTACTCGCGGTACTTCTCGTCGATCGCCCCGGACTGCGGGCGGATCACGTACTGCACCGGGAACCGCAGCGGCTGGTCGCCCGGGTCGTCACCGGTCGGCAGTTCCTCCAGCACCTCCAGCAGCGAGGGGCCGGCGTACCAGGCGGTGGCCCCGGACCGGTCGGCGATGTTGTCGCCGACCAGGGCGGACACGGGGATGACGGTCACGTCGGTCAGCCCCAGCCCGTTGGCCACGTGGCGGATCTCAGCCTCGACGGTCCGGAAGATCGCCTCGTCGTAGTCGACCAGGTCGATCTTGTTCACCGCGATGACGACGTGCGGGACGCGCAGCAGCGAGGCCACCGCGAGGTGGCGGCGGGTCTGCTCCAGCACGCCGTGGCGGATGTCGACCAGCAGCACGATCACGTCGGCGGTGCTGGAGCCGGTCACGGTGTTGCGGGTGTACTGCACGTGGCCGGGGCAGTCGGCGAGGATGAAGGAGCGTCGCGGGGTGGCGAAGTAGCGGTAGGCGACGTCGATGGTGATGCCCTGTTCCCGCTCGGCCCGCAGACCGTCGGTGAGCAGGGCGAGGTCCGCGCCGGTCAGGCCGCGCTCCCGGCTGACGCGCTCCACTGCGTCCATCTGGTCGGCCAGGATCGACTTGGTGTCGTGCAGCAGCCGGCCCACCAGGGTCGACTTGCCGTCGTCCACCGAGCCGGCGGTGGCCAGGCGAAGCAGCGTGCTCATCAGAAGTAGCCTTCCTTCTTGCGATCCTCCATGGCCGCCTCGGAGAGGCGGTCGTCGGCGCGGGTGGCGCCACGTTCGGTCAGGGTGGTGGCGGCGACCTCGGCGATCACACCGGCGATGGTGTCCGCGTCGGACTCGACGGCACCGGTGCAGGACATGTCGCCGACGGTGCGGTAGCGCACGAGCTTGCGGATCACCTGCTCGTTCTCGCGGGGGCGGGAGACCGGCGTGTCGGCGAGCCACATGCCGTCGCGGCGGAAGACGTCGCGCTGGTGGGCGTAGTAGAGGCCGGGCAGCTCGATGTTCTCGCGCTCGATGTAGCGCCAGATCTCCAGCTCGGTCCAGTTGCTCAGCGGGAACACCCGGACGTGCTCGCCGGGGCGGTGCCGGGCGTTGTAGAGGTCCCACAGCTCCGGGCGCTGGTTACGCGGGTCCCACTGGCCGAACTCGTCGCGCAGGCTGACGATCCGCTCCTTGGCGCGGGCCTTCTCCTCGTCACGGCGGCCGCCGCCGTAGACGGCGTCGAAGCGGCCGGCGGCGATCGCGTCCAGCAGCGGCTGGGTCTGCAGCGGGTTGCGGGTCCCGTCGGCGCGTTCGACCAGTCGGCCGTCGTCGATGTAGTCCTGCACCTTGGCCACCACCAGGGTCAGGCCGAGGCGCTCGACCGTACGGTTCCGGAAGTCCAGGACCTCGGGGAAGTTGTGGCCGGTGTCGACGTGCAGCACCGGGAACGGCACCTTGCCCGGCCAGAAGGCCTTGGTGGCGAGGTGCAGCATCACCACCGAGTCCTTGCCGCCGCTGAACAGCAGGACGGGACGTTCCAGTTCCGCGGTCACCTCGCGGAAGATGTGGATCGCCTCGCTCTCCAGCACGTCGAGCTGGCTGAGCTCGTACGGCCGGGTGGCGGTGTCGTCGAGATGGGCGGCGAAGTCGGTGCTCACAGGTGGATCCCGCATTCTGTCTTGGCCAGTCCGGCCCAACGGCCGGCTCGGGGGTCTTCGCCGGGCTCGACCCGACGGGTGCAGGGCTCGCAGCCGATCGACGGGTAGCCGTCGGTCAGCAGCGGGTTGATCGGCACGCCGTGCTGACCGGCGTAGTCGATCACGTCGTCGAAACTCCACGCGGCGAGCGGGTTGAGCTTCACCATGTGGTGGGTGGTGTCCCACTCGACCAGCTTGGCGTTGCGGCGCAGGGCGTTGTCCTCGCGGCGCAGCCCGGTGACCCAGGCCTCGTAGCCGCCCAGTTCGCGGTTCAGCGGCTCGACCTTGCGCATCGCGCAGCAGGCGCCGGGGTCACGGGCGAAGAGGTCCTTGCCGTACTGCTCGTCCTGCTCGGCGACGGTCAGCCGCGGCAGCACGTCGATCACGGTCACCGGCAGTACGGTGTCGATCTCGGCCCGGGTGCCCAGGGTCTCGGCGAAGTGGTAGCCGGTCTCGAGGAACAGCACGTCCACGCCGGGGTGCAGCGTCGAGACCAGGTGCGGCAGCACCGTGTCGCCGGCCATCGAGCAGGCGACGGCCAGCGCGTCACCGAACTCCTCGGCGGCCCAGGCAAGCACCTCCTCGGCGGTCGCGTCGGCGAACCGTTCGCCGGCCTCCTCGGCCAGCGCCCGCAGCTCGTCCTCCGAGCGGCGGCGCCCGGGGCCGTGGCTGGCGGGCACAGGATCGGACGGCCCCGGCCCGTCGACGGGGGTCTGGGATGCGGTCGTCACAGGAACTCCTTGTCATCACTGCGTGCCACCCAGGCGGAGAAGCTCTCCCCGTCCAGGCGCTGGTCCAGGAAACGACGGACCACGCGCTCAACGTAACCCGGAAGGTCCTCCGCGCTCACCTTGAGTCCCCGCACGGTGTGCCCGAGGCCGGCCTCGTCGCGTGCCCCCGAGGCGAGACCGCCGCCGAGGTGGACCTGGAAGCCGAACTCCGAACCGCCCAGCAGCTGCCCCTTGAGCCCGATGTCGGCGGTCTGGATCCGGGCGCAGGAGTTCGGGCAGCCGTTCAGGTGCAGGCTGATCGGCGTGTCGAGGGGGAGCCCCTCGAACCGCTGCTCGAGGTCGTCGATCACCCGGGCGGCGAGCCCCTTGGTCTCGACGAAGGCGAGCTTGCAGAACTCGATCCCGGTGCACGCCATCGTGGAGCGGCGGAACGGGCTGGGCTTGGCCTTCAGGCCGATCCGGTCCATCGCCGCGACCAGTGAGTCGACCCGGTCCGGGTCCACGTCGAGGACGAGCAGCTTCTGGTGCGGGGTGAAGCTGATCCGGTGCGAGCCGGCGGCCTCGGCCAGCTCGGCGACCCGGGCCAGGTTCGCCCCGCCGATCCGGCCGACGGTGGCGGCGAAGCCGACGTACTTGCGGCCGTCCTTCTGGTCGTGGATGCCGACGTGGTCGCCGGAGGTGCCGTTGGAGACCGGGGCGACGCCGTCCGGCAGGGCGCGGTGCAGGTACTCGTCCTGCAGCACCTGGCGGAACTTCTCCGCCCCCCAGTCGGCCATCAGGAACTTCAGCCGGGCCTTGTTGCGCAGGCGCCGGTACCCGTAGTCGCGGAAGATGGAGATGACGCCCGCCCAGACCTCGGCCGCCTCCTCGGGGCGGACGAAGACGCCGACCCGTTCGGCGAACCGGGGGGCGGTGGACAGCCCGCCGCCGACCCACAGGTCATAGCCGACGCCGAGGTCGGGGTGGCGGACGCCGACGAAGGAGATGTCGTTGATCTCGTGCACCACGTCGAGGCTGGGGTGCCCCGTGATCGCCGTCTTGAACTTCCGCGGCAGGTTGGTGAAGGCCGCGGTGTGGATGTACTTCTCGCGCAGTTCCTCGATCAGGGGCGTCGGGTCGATGATCTCGTCGGCGGCGATGCCCGCGACCGGGCTGCCGAGGAAGGACCGCGGGGTGTCGCCGCAGGCGGTGATGCTGTCCAGTCCGACCGATTCCAGCCGGCGCCAGATCTCCGGGACGTCCTCGATCCGGATCCAGTGGTACTGGACGTTCTGCCGGTCGGTGATGTCCAGGGTGTCGCGGGCGAAGTCCTGGGAGATTCCGGCCAGCACCCGGACCTGGTCGGTGCTGAGGATCTGCCCGTCGACCCGGACCCGGTGCATGAAGTACCGGTCGGACAGCTCCGCGTCGGTCAGCTTGCCGGTGCGGGTGGCGTCGAAGCCCTGGTCGCGCTGGGTGTAGAGGCCCCACCAGCGCATCCGGCCGAACAGGTCGTCGGTCGGGATCGAGTCGAAGCCCTCCGTGGCGTACGTCTCGAGGATCCGGGCACGGACGTTGAGGCCGTCGTCCTCCTGCTTGAACACCTCGTTGGGATTGAGGGGCGTACGGCCGTCGACGGCCCACTGACCGTTCGACCGGTCCTTCTTGGGTCCCCGGACACGGTCCACGACGGGCGCGTGACCGGGTGCGGTCGGGGTGGGCGGACGGTCGTAGGACACGGGGTCTCCTCGGCTTCGGGGCAGGTCGTCACCGGCGCGTCCGACGGGGCGGACACGCACCGCGGGTGCCGTGGGGCACACGATCGGTATTACCTGAGGTTAACCATCCCATAGCCCAAAGTAAAACCTGTGCTCCATCCCACAGGAGGCTGAGGGGGCACTGCCGGGTCAGCGCGACCCGGCGCTGGGTTACTCCGCCCGGACAGTCAGCTGCCAGACCGGCACCGGGACCGGCTCCTTGCCGCACGACTCCGGCCGCAACCGCTTGGTCAGCACCCTGGAGACGGTGACGACCCGCCGGGTCTCCCCTGCCGCCACCGGGACGCTCCAGCGGTCCTCCCCCGCCGGCGAGGCGTCCCGCACCGTGGGTCCCGGCAGGGCGAGGTCTCCGGTGGCCGCCCGGAAGGCATGCTCGGCGGCCTGTTGCGGCCGGGTCAGGCCGCTGCGGCCGCGGTAGTGCTCCGGGGCAGCGAGGGCCGGCGGGACGCGGCCGTCGTCGGCGGCGCGGAGCGCCTCGACCACCGTCCGCTCGTCCAGTCGGGCGTACGCCACCCCGAAGGGCAGCACGGTGGCGGTCGGCGCGAAACGATGGCCGCCCAGGTGCGTCGTCTCGACCACCCGGCCGGGGAACTCCCGGTCGGCGACCTCGGCCAGCGGACGACCGACCAGGGCACAGCAACGGTCCCGCTTGCCGTTGGTGCAGACCAGCAGCACCGGTGCGGCGAGTTCCAGCTCGGGCAGGGCTGCCCGCAGCCGGTCGGGCGTGGCGTCGGCCAGCGTCGCGTACGGCAGGTCGAGCAGCCGTTCCGGCCCGTCCACCAGACCCTGGACCAACCAGGGGTCGTCGACCGGACCGCCGGCCACGAAGACGTGGCGGCGCACACTGTGCCGGTCGGGGTGGGCGCCCGGCCGGCGCATCAGCGCGAACCGGCCACCGACGGCCGCGACGGCGGCGTCCAGCCGGGCACCGAGGTCCGGGGCGAGGCGGGACCCGGTGGCCGCCTTCGCTCCCCAGGGCCCGTCCTGCTCGAGGACCAGCCAACAGGTCGCCTCGGCGGCCGTGCCGATCGCCGGCTCGTCCGCGCCCCGGGAGAGCACCGAGCAGAGGTCGGCGGATCCGGCCGGGTGGTGCGGGGTGGGCTGCGGCATGGGACTCCTCGAGGTCGGGCGGCCGGTCGTCCTCCACCTTGCCACGCGGATCGCCCGTGCGTGTGCCGCGACCGGGGTGCCGGGCCGTGATCAGGATCGCGCGGAGGCGGGCTCCATCAGGGAGCGGACCACGGCGACGATCGCGTCGTCGGCCGGCAGCCAGCCGACGCTGTCGAGCTCGTCGGCCGCCAGCCAGCGCAACCGGTCGTGGGCCGGCCCGGGACGGACGTCCGTACGGTCGGGGACGGCCAACCAGACCCGGATCCGCCAGCCCTCCACGATCGGCCAGGCGCCGTCGGGCAGCGGCCCATGGATCTCGGGGCCGACGCTGATCGGCAGGCCCAGTTCCTCGGCGAGTTCGCGGTGCAGCGCGGCGAGCGGCTCCTCGCCGGGCTCGACCTTGCCGCCGGGGAACTCCCACCCGCCGGCGTGCGTCGTCGCATGGCGACGGGCGGCCAGCAGCCGGGTCGGGCGGGCGAGGTCGTCCACCAGAGCAGCGCCGACGACGAGGTGCCGGTCGCGAGGGAAGCTCATGGTCCCACTCTCTCACGGCCCCCGTCGCACCCGGCCCCGGGCCCGGTCAGGGACAGGCGGTGATCTTCCCGCTCAGCTGCCGGGTGCTGATCACCGTCGCCATGCCGTCGGGGCGGCCGGGGCACACGGTCGCGGCGGTGCCGCGGTACTCGATGTTGAAGACCGCCTTGCCGCCGGCCAGGAAGGTCCGGTAGATGTTGCACTCCCGATTGGCCACGCACTCCTCGTTGACGGCGAAGTCGACCTCGCCGCCCAGCGCAGCGAGCTGGTCACCGTCGTTCTTCAGCCCGATGGCGAGGCCACGGGCATGTGCCTCCCGCGCCAGGGCCTGCTGGTAGGCGACCTGGTCGTCCGCGGTGATCGGGAACCCGGTCTGCTGGGTCCAGCCGTCGGTGTTGTCGGGATCGATCGCGACGAACCCCTTGGCCTTGCAGACGTCCATCCGTGCGGTCATGATCGGCAGCAGCATGTCGATCCGGCGTACGTCGAGCCAGCGTTCGCCCGGCCAGCCGTCGAGGTCCTCCCCCAGCACCTGGTCCGGGAAGCTCCCCTTGTCCGAGCGGAAGTCCTCGAACGCGCCGGCGTTCAGGTAGCAGATCGAGGCGACGCCCCGGGCACGCAGGGCCAGGACGTCGGCCGCGTTCGTCGTTTCCCAGTCGAGGTCGTAGACGTCGACCTGGCGGGTGAAGTCGATCTTGCCGCTGTACTGGATGTGGAACGTCGCCCCGACCCGCGGCGTCCACCACGGCCCGGCGGCGCTGGTGGTCCGTACCGTCGGGACGGTCGAGGGCAGGGTGGTCGGTGACGCGTCGGTGTCGAGGCCACAGGAGACCACCGCCGGCAGGATCAGCAGTGCCACGAGCAGGGCTTTCCATCTCACCGGTCCCACGGGTCCTCCTGGAGTGTTCGCCACGGATTGGGCAGCCGTCCCGCCGTGGTCCAGCACAGGCCTGCCCCGCCCGCCTCGGCCAGCGACCGGGCCCCGGACTGACGCTCCGGTGGGCAGGAGTGGATCAGGTGCCAGACGCGGGCCGGGTCGGCGTGGGCGGGAGAGGCGGGGCGGCTGCGGTACTGCGGCCACGCCTCCTCGACCACACAGGTGACGTCGGCACGGTGCAGGAGCTCGACGGGGGCGGGACAGCCGGGATTGGCCACCACCGTGCTCGCCCCGGCCCCCCGCAGCCGGTCGATCAGCCGGAGGCTCCAGCGGCCGGTCGCCCGCGGCGGGACCCGGTCCAGCATCACCGCACTGATCGCGTACCGGTCCTGCCAGGCGCCGAGGTCCGCCAGGACCGCGTCGGCACTGCGCCGGCCGTACGCGACGTCGACGTAACCGACCAGGGGTGTGGCGACCCCGGCGAGCGCTTCCCGGTAGCAGCCGTCCGTCCCGTGACCGGGGCCGTCGGACACGTTCACGACGGCGAAGGCCAGACCGGCGCGGCCTGCGCGCAACAGCTCCCAGGCGTCGGGCGCCTCGAGCGGGTGGACGTACCACGGCGCCGCCGCCCGCAGGGTCGTCGCGCCGCCGGTCGTCGCCGGCCGGGCCAGGTCGACGTAGGTGCTCATCGATCATCCTTCACGGTTCACCAGGCCTGGGGACGGGACAGGCGATGCGTGACGATGATCGCCGCCAGGGCGACCATCACCGCCGTCGCCAGTAGGAAGGGCTCCGACTGCCAGGCGTCCTCCGTCGGCAGGCGGTAGGTGAGTGCCACCACGCCCATGGTGCAGGCCAGGACCGTGTACAGCATCGCCCCGAAGGCCGACCCGGTGCGCAGCAGGGCGTTGATGGTGGCGACGATCGCGGCGGTACCGACCGCGGCGGTGAGGACCAACGGCTCGTCGAGGTAGATCCGGTACGGGTCGGTCATCACCACCAGCGCGATCCCGAGGGCGACGACACACAGCGTGGCGAGCAGCGGAGGACCGGCGGAGGCGGCCAGGCTGCGTCCGAAGACCCAGGTGGTGAACCGTCCGCCGACCCAGCCACCCTCCATCCGGGCGAGTGCGAACAGTGGATCGGCCAGCACGCCCGCCGCCAGGCCGGCCAGGGCGACGGCGGCGAAGGCGCCGGGCCCGACCCGCAGGAAGACGGCCAGCAGCAGGGTGAGGTGGGCGGCCGTCTGGATCGCCGCCATCGACACGGCGCCGACGGTGCCCCGGACGATCCCGGAGCGGGCCTCCCGCATCGCCGCGCCGGCCACCGAGCCGGCGACGACCGAGGCGAGGGTGGTGGCCGCGGCGGCCACCACCAACGCCTGCCAGGGCTTGCCGTAGACCCAGGCGAGCGCGGACAGTCCGCCGGCGAGGCCGGTCCAGATGACCAGCGTTGGCCCGGGTCGAAGGGTGACCAGCAACGGGGCGCTGGAGGCCCAGAGCACCCAGATCAGCACCGTCGGCTGCCCGACGGCGATCCACGTCCCGATCCCGACCAGCACCATCAGGCCTGCGACCAGCATGGCGCCGCGGACGGCCTCGCCGCGCGACCCGCGGCCCAGACCGTGCCACAGCGAGGCGCTGACCACCTGGGCGGTCATCCAGCCGATCGCCGCGACGGCGAAGACCACCACCTCGGTGGAGCGACGCGGCATCGTCGAGGCACAGATCACCACGCCGGCGAGCATCACCACGGCACGGCCGAGGGCGGCGACCAGCAGGTGCCGGCTCGACGCGGCCCGGGACCGCCGGTTGCGGGCGCCGGAGCGCTCCCGCTCGGCGATCAGTTCCCGGGCCCATTCGCTGGCCGACCCGTGACCTGCCGCGCGGGCGGCGCTGTCGGAGAAGCCGGACGCCTCGAGGCGGGCGGTCACGTCCCACAGATCCACCCCGACCCGGGCCGCGTCCTCCGGGTCGGGCCGACGCCCGGTCCCCGGACCGCCTCCCGCGCCGTCGGGCAGCGCTGCCGCCGCATTGGTCGTCATCAACCCCTCCTGTCGACCGGCAGCGCGTCCTGCCCGGTGGCGGGCAGGACCGGCTTGCTGCGGACCAGCGGCACCGGCCGGCGCACCGGCGTGCCGGACAACCCGAACGCGCGGCGCGGATGGCCCTCCGGAGCGGCGATGGCCGGGACCGACCCCGCCGCCTCCCGGACGGTCACGTACTCCTGCCGGTACCGCTGGGTGAACAGCTCCAGGTTGAACATCGCCAGGGCCCGCATGCGGGCCTGCCGACCCATCTCCCGGCGCCGCTCGTCGTCGGTGAGCAGGTCGGCCAGCGCCCCTCCCAGCGCCTCCGGGTCCCGCGGCGGGACCAGGCTGCCACAGGAACCGTCCTCGCCGACCACCTCGCCGACGCCGCCGACATCGGTGTTGACCGTGGCGCGGCCCGCCATCATCGCCTCGATCACCGTGTACGGCAGGCCCTCCGAGATGCTCGACAGGGCCACCACGTGGCCGGCCTCGAGGGCGGGCACGGCGGAACTCACGGCGCCCTCGAAGGTGACGACACCGGTCAGGCCGAGGTCGGCCACCTGCCGGGTGAGCTCGTCGTGGTAGTCCTCGTTGCCCTCCGGCGTCGGGCCGAAGAGCCGGAGGCGGACGTCCGGGACCCGGCGCCGGACGATGTCGACGGCGGAGATCAGCGTGGTCAGGTCCTTCAACGGGTCGATCCGGCCGACGAACGAGACGGTCGGCACGGCGGGCTCGGTCTCGAGCGGACGGAAGAGGTCGGTCTCGACCCCGTTGTGGATGGTCCGGATCTTGGCCGGGTCGGCACCCAGCAGCGTCTCCCAGCGCATGTTGAAGTCGCTCACCGGGGTGATCCGGATCGCCTCTCGGTAGGTCAACTGGCTCAGCACCCGGAGGAACGCGCCGACGGCCCGGCGGGCCGGCCAGCTGAGATCGGTGCGGGCCAGTGCCAGGTAGCGCTCACGCAGGTAGATGCCGTGCTCGGTCAGCAGGATCGGGGTGCCGGCCGACCACCAGCGCCCTAGCGCCAACAGGGCGCTCGGCCCGTTGGCCCCCACATGGCTCACGTCGAACTCCGGGAACCTGGCATCCGCGAGGGCCAGCACCCGGTCCACGTGTGCAGTGGCCCGGACCGCGTCGGCGAGGGTCAGCGGCGGCAGCGTCGGGCGGACCCGGCGCTGCGCCCGCCATGCGGCCAGCAGCGCCCGGATCGACCCCTCGGCGGCGAGCAGCCGGGAGAGCCGGGGGCCGTGCCAGGCGGTCAGTTCCCGGGCCGCGTGGCCGAACCGTTCGACGTCCGAGTCCCGGTCCTCAGCCGCCGGCAGCGCGGCCGACCAGATCTCGGACAGCAGTCCCTCGAGGGTCCGACGGCGCCGCGACACCAGGGCAGGCCGGGTCCGGCCCCACATCGGCACCAGGGTGATGTCGGTGACGTTGGCCGGCGTGGGCACCACGACCTTCTCGTCCGAGCCGATGATGGTCACCGGGACGAAGGTGTGTTCTGGCATGCCGCCGATGAGCAGCTCGCACCACCGGGTGACGCCGCCCGTGGTGACCGGGTAGGTGCCCTCGGTGAAGAGGCCGATGCGCATCAGGTCACCCCGCCTTCGACCAGTTCGTGGCGGTGGGGAACCCCTGCGCCGCGTCGGTCTGGAAGTCTGCCGACGCTCCGGGGGCAAGGTCCACCCAGTCGGAGCGCTGGTCGGCGTACGCCTCGCCGAACGGGCCGGTGACGGTCTCCCGGGAGACCAGCTCCGCCCCGTCCGGGAGGGTGACCGGGACGCGGACGGCGATGTCGCCGTCGTTGGTCAGCCGGACCCGCCGGCCGGACACCGTCGCACTCACCTGTCCCTGGTCGTTCGTCCAGTTCTGGCGGTCGAGGAAGGCCTGCCCAGCCTGGGACATGGACGGGTTGAGGAGCCTGACCGAGTCCGCGTACGTCTCGGCCCGGCGGCGCAGCGCCTCCTCGAGGATCGGGTAGAGCAGCCGCTGGGAGGTCAGGTTGCTCTGGTGCACGAAGTGCGGCCGGGGGTCGTCACTGGTCATGTGCTGGTAGATCTTGTCGGCCTCCATCGGCAGGATCGTCTCGTCGAAGCCGCGGTCCAGGTCCAGCGGTGCCACGCAGGGCTCCCCGTTCGTCTGGCACTGGCCGCTGCCGCCGTCGGCCGCGGAGGTGTTCTTCCAGTTGTAGAGCGAGACGACCTGGCGCTTGGTTGGCGTGTCGTAGTCGAGGTCGATCGGGCTGCGGGGCACCGTGGTGGCCGAGCCGATCTGCCGCGAGGTGGTCTCGTCGGACGCGTCGGCGGCGACCCAGGAGATCCCGGCCCGGGTCAGGGCATCGGCCAGCGTCGGGTTGTCCTCCGGCTGCTGGGGCGGCTTGCGCAGCCCGGAGTGCTCACCGGTGACCAGCTCCGCCGTCGAGTAGTTCTGCAGCTTCATCTTCGCCATGAAGCGCTGATTGGCGACGATCTCCCGGGACAGGGTGTCCTTGGGGACCCAGTCGATCCGGCCGTCGGTCTCGACGCACTTCCAGTCGTCGGGCATCAGGATCTGCTTGCAGCCGAGGAAGGTGTGGCTGAAGGTGTGGTTGATCCAGCGCAGGTTCGCGGTGAGTGCGACCAGCCGGTCCGCCAGCGGGTCCGTGCCGTCGTGGGTCTGGGCGTACTGGGCGGCCCCGGCGCCGTTCAGCACCAGGTCGACGACGATCCCGTGCTGCTGTTGCCAGGCCACCAGGGCGTCGACGTCGTCGGGCACCATCCGCACGGTGGCGGCGGGTCCGCCGGTGGAGATCTCAGCCGGACAATTCCGGCCGATCTCGCATTTTCCTTCCACGCTCCATTGTGTGTCCGGCAGCAGCACGTCGTCCGCGTGGACGGAGAACCAGCTGCGGAAATGAGACAAGGAAACGTCGCGGGTCACCCACCGCAGCACGCCGTGGCTCAGCACCCGTTGGTCCTCGTCGCCGGAATTGCCGTTGAAGGAGAACATCATCCGCTCACGTCCGTCGCGGACCTCGGTCCGGATCAGGGTGCCGGTCAGCTTCGTGCCGGGGATCGTGGTGGTGAGCAGCGGGGTGGTCCGGACACCCTTGACCGCGACGGGATTGCGGATCAGGGCCGCCTCCGTGTCGTCGCTGCCCGGGTCGATCCGGACGGTTCCGCGCAGGTACGAGAAGGGGCCCCCGGTGGCCTCGCCGGTGAGGGTGGCCGTGGCACCGTCGATCGGGCCGCGGTAGACGTTGGCCACCGAGATCTCCTTCGAGATGTCGTCGGTGGCGCCGGTCTCCACCAGGCGTACGGCGAACGCCGACTGGTAGTCGCGGAGCAGTTGCTGCTCGCCGGCCTTCAGCAGCGTGGAACTCGCCTGTGGGGCGATGATCGCGGAGAACTGCCCGTGGGCTCCGGACGCGTCCTGTCGGGCCAGCAACGACGCCGTGACGGCGGCGCGGTCACCGCCCGTGAGGTCGATCCGGGTGACCGGGATCCCCTCGAGCCGGAGCTCGGATCGCAGGGCCTGGGCCCAGGACGTGTCGTCGTCGAGCAGTAGCACCTTGAGGGCGACGTCCGAGCCGCCCGCGGGCTCCGCGGGTCGCTCCGGTGCCAGGGCCAGCTGGGCGGGCCCGGCCGACGCCGCCGGGTCGCCGGCGCTGCCCCTCGAGCAGCCCCCGGCCACCAGCACCAGGGCCAGCACGACGACACTCCATCGGCCGCCCCGACGTCGCCGTGGCGACATTGTCGGTGGCGGTTGCCGGAATCCGGACAGCCGAATTGCACTCATTGTTCCATCCCCCTTGGTGATAGAACATCGGCAATGTTACGGCGTGTCAAGACTTGATTTCGGGGCCCGATTCGTTCTCGCCTGTCCCCGAGCCGGGAACAGAAATCCCCGGACACCGTAGTAGTCGGTGTCCGGGGACCGTTGACACGGGCGCGGCGGCCCCTTCCGGGCCCCGCCGGCCCGGCTCAGAGGTTGATCATGTGGCCGCCGATGCCCTCGGCCGCCTCCTTGATCGCCTCCGACAGCGTCGGGTGGGCGTGGACCGTACGGCCGATCTCCTCGGCGGTCAGGTCCCAGGTCTGGGCCAACACGAGCTCGGGCAGCAGCTCGGTGACCTCCGGGCCGATCATGTGGGCGCCGAGGATCTCGCCGTACGTGGCGTCGGCGACGATCTTGACGAAGCCGACCCCTTCGTTGAGGCCGTTGGCCTTGGCGTTCGCGGAGAAGGGGAACTTGGCCACCTTCACGTCGTAGCCGAGCTCCTTGGCCTTCTCCTCGGTGTAGCCGAAGGCGGCGATCTGCGGCTGGCAGTACGTGGCGTGCGGGATCATGTCGTAGTTGATCGGCATGGTCTCGGCACCGGCGATCGTCTCGGCGGCCACCACGCCCATCGCCTCGGCGGTGTGGGCGAGCATCAGCTTGGCGGTGACGTCACCGATGGCGTAGACGCCGGGGACGTTGGTGCGCATGTAGTCGTCGATCTCGATGGCGCCGCGCTGGGTGAGCGCCACCCCGGTGTTCTCCAGGCCGTAGCCCTGGGTGCGCGGGGCGAAGCCGAAGGCGGACAGCATCTTGTCGGCCTCGAGGACCTGCTGCTCTCCGCCGGCGGCCGGCTCGACGGTGATCCGGACGCCGGTGCCGGTGTCCTCGACGTTCTTGACCGCGGTGCCGGTGAGGACCTTGATGCCCAGCTTCTTGTACGCCTTGAGCAGCTCCTTGCCGAGCTCGGCGTCCTCGACCGGGATCATCCGGTCCAGATACTCGACAATGGTGACGTCGACCCCGTACGAGTTGAGGACGTAGGCGAACTCGGTGCCGATGGCGCCGGCGCCGCCGATGATGATCTTCTGCGGCAGGGTGTCGGAGAGGATCAGCTCCTCGTACGTCAGGACGTTGGCCGAGCGCTGCATGCCCGGCAGCATCCGGGTGACCGAACCGGCCGCGATGATCACGTTCTCGGCGGTGACGGTCTCGACGGTGCCGTCGTCCTTCGTCACCTCGATCGTCTTCGCGTCCTTGAAGGTGCCCCAGCCGTTGAGCTCCTGGATCTTGTTCTTCTTCATCAGGAAGTGGACGCCGCCGACCGACCGCTCCGACACCTTGCGCGACCGGGTGTAGGCCTTGGCGTAGTCCAGCCGCACCTCGCCGTCGATGCTGAACCCGAAGGTGTCACGCTCGTGGGTGAAGAGGTGGGCGAGCTCGGCATTGCGCAGCAGGGACTTGGTGGGGATGCAGCCCACGTTGAGGCAGACACCGCCCCACCACTGCTTCTCGACAACGGCGGTCTTCAGGCCCAGCTGGGCGGCGCGGATCGCCGCTACGTACCCTCCGGGCCCGGCGCCCAGGACAACGACGTCAAAGTGTGCGGTCATGGCGCCAACCTTATCCAGCGAGGCCCCTTCCTGTCGTCGCGACGACGAGGACGGACCCCGGTCAGTGCACCTGGCGGAACACCGTGCCGCGGAGCCGCCCTCGGGGGTGTCCCGGAGCGCTGGCCGAGGGGCCCTCCGGGACCGTGGGTTAGGCTGGGGCGGTGACTTCTAGCTCCACCGCCTTGCAGATCGGCAAGATGATCCGCGACGCCCGCGAGCAGCGGGGCCTGTCCGTGGCTGACCTCGCCGCCAAGCTCAACACCGAATCCTCGTCCCTCGAGGAGGTGGAGAGCGGAGCGGTGGACGTGTCGATCGACCTCGTCAACCGGATCGCTGCGGCCCTGGAGGCGGGCCCCGGCGAGGAGGCGACGGAGACCGCCCCGCAGCCGATGCACCCGACCAGGCCGACGCCGATGCACCTCACCATCGAGGGCGGCCGGCGGCTGAGCGGCGCGATCGACGTACGGTCCTCGAAGAACGCCGCGGTCGCGCTGCTGTGTGCCTCGCTGCTCAACCGCGGCCGGACCGTGTTGCGCAAGATCGCCAAGATCGAGGAGGTGAACCGGATCTGCGAGGTGCTGCTCAGCATCGGCTACCAGATCTCCTGGATCAACGACACCGACCTCGAGCTGATCCGTCCCGAGGAGCTCGACCTCGACTCGATGGACGTCAACGCGGCCCGGCGGACCCGGTCCATCATCATGTTCTTCGCCCCGCTGATGCACTTTTCCTCCGACTTCCGGGTGCCGTACGCCGGCGGCTGTGACCTGGGGGCGCGGACCATCGAGCCGCACCTGCAGGTGCTGCGTCACTTCGGCCTCGACGTCCTGGCCACCGAGGGCTTCTACCGCTGCACCGCCGATGACGTGCACGCCCCGGAGCGGGCCGTGGTGCTGACCGAGCGTGGCGACACGGTCACCGAGAACGCGCTGATGGCCGCGGCGATGGTCCCCGGTCCGGTGACCATCCGCAACGCCTCGCCGAACTACATGGTCCAGGACCTCTGCTTCTTCCTGCAGGAGCTGGGCGTACGGATCGACGGCATCGGCACCACCACCCTGGTCGTGCGCGGGATCAAGGAGATCAACGCCGACGTGGAGTACTTCCCGTCGGAGGACCCGATCGAGGCGATGAGCCTGATCACCGCCGCGATCGTCACCAAGTCCGAGTTGACCATCCAGCGCGCCCCGCTCGAGTTCCTCGAGATCGAGCTGGCGATCCTGGAGGAGATGGGCCTGGACTTCTCGATCACCGACGAATACATGGCCGACAACGGCCGCACCCGGCTGGTCGACATCACCGTCCGCCCGTCGACGCTGAAGGCGCCGATCGACAAGATCCACCCGATGCCGTTCCCCGGACTCAACATCGACAACCTGCCGTTCTTCGCGGTGATCGCGGCCGAGGCGCAGGGTCAGACACTGATCCACGACTGGGTGTACGAGAACCGGGCCATCCACCTGCTCGACCTGGCCAAGATCGGCGGCAACATCCAGCTGCTCGACCCGCATCGGCTGATCGTCAACGGGCCGACGAAGTGGCGCGGCCGCGAGGTCACCTGTCCCCCGGCGCTGCGCCCCGGCGTCTGCCTGTTGCTGGCGATGCTCGGTGCCAAGGGCGAGTCGGTGCTGCGCGACGTCTACGTGATCAACCGCGGCTACGAGGACCTGCCGAACCGGCTCAACGCGCTCGGCGCCAACGTCCGGGTCACCACCGGCTAGTCGCCCGCTCGGGTAGGACACTGCCCCGTACGACACTGCTTACCTACGACACCGCGGCGTACGCCCGCTGCCACCGATCGGCCGGGCACCCTCCGAGGTGTACCCGGCCGGTCGCATGCTGTCCGGGGACCGGCGGCGTGGCCGGGTGCGGCACCATGGAGCGCATGACCTCGATCCTGTCCATCCAGTCCTCCGTCGCCTACGGCCACGCCGGCAACAGCGCCGCCGCCTTCCCGTTGATGCGGATGGGCATCGAGGTCTTCCCGGTGCTCACCGTGCACTTCTCCAACCACACCGGCTACGGCGCCTGGCGCGGCCCGCTGCTCGATCCGGCCGACGTCCTCGAGGTGGTCCGCGGGATCGACGACCGTGGCGCCCTGACCGGCTGCGACGCCCTGTTGTCGGGCTACCTGGGCAACGGCGACACCGGGGAGACGGTGCTGGCCGCGGCGGAGCTGCTCCGGGAACGCAACCCGGACGCGATCTGGTGCTGCGACCCGGTGATGGGCGACGTCGGGCGAGGGTTCTTCGTCCGCGACGACGTGCCGCCGATGTTCCGGGACCGGGTCGTGCCGAGGGCGCAGGTGCTGACGCCCAACCACTTCGAGCTGGACCACCTGGTCGGCCGCGAGACCCACTCGCTCGACGAGATCCTCGAGGCCGTCGACGACCTGCGCTCCCGGGGCCCGCGTACGGTCCTGGTCACCTCGGTGGTGAGCGCCGACACCGACCCGTCGACGGTACAGATGCTCGCCGTCGACGACGCCGGCGCCCACCTGGTCACCACCCCGAAGCTGGAGGCCTACTTCGTCGGGTCCGGTGACGTCACCTCGGCGATCTTCCTGGCCCACCTGCTCGCCAGCGGCTCGGCCCGCACCGCCGTGGAGAACACCGCCGCCTCGATGTACGGCCTGCTCGCCCGGACCGTGGAACTGGGCCGCCGCGAGCTGGCGCTGGTCGAGGGCCAGCAGGAATTCGTGGCCCCGGGGCGGACCTTCACCGCCGACCGGGTGCGCTGAGTCGGGCGCGGCGTCACCCGTTGGTCACCTGGCTCTGCTGGGATGGCGCCATGTCCGTCACCGACCTCCCGTTCTTCTCCCCGCCGTTCCTCGCGCTGGCGCATCGTGGCGGGTCCACGTACGCCCCGAACGTCGGCCGGGAGAACAGTCTGTACGCCTTCGGCCGGGCCGTCGCCCTCGGTTACACCCACGTCGAGACCGACGTGCACGCCACCCGGGACGGCGTGCTGGTCGCCTTCCACGACGACCGGCTGGACCGGGTGACGGACCGTGCCGGGGTGATCGCCGAGCTCGACCACGCCGAGGTCGCCCGGGCCCGGATCGGCGGGACGGACCCGATCCCGACCCTCGACGAGGTGCTCGAGGCGTTCCCGGACACCTTCTTCAACATCGACCTCAAGGCGGACGGCGCCGTGGCGCCGCTGCTCGAGGTGCTCAACCGGCACCGGGCCCAGCGGCGGGTGAACGTCGCCTCGTTCTCCGGCCGCCGGCTGCGCGACTTCCGCCGGCTCGCCGGCAGCCAGGTCTCCACCTCGGTCGGCCCGGTCGGGATCGCTCTGACCCGGATGGTCCCTGTGGTCCCCCGCCTGCTGTCGACCCCCGGCAACGTGCTGCAGGTGCCGTACTGGACCGGGCTGCCGGCCGCGGTGGCCTCGCTGCCCGCCGGGCTGCTGGACCTGGCCGGACCGGACATCCGCGGTGGCCGGGGCCGGGTGGTCACCCCCCGGTTCGTGGCGGCGGCCCACGCGGCCGGCAGGAAGGTGCACGTCTGGACGATCGACGACCCCGCGGAGATGGCCGAGCTGATCGACCTGGGCGTCGACGGACTGGTCAGCGATCGCATCGACGTCCTCAAGGACGTCCTGGTGGAGAAAGGGCTGTGGTATGGCCGGGACTGAGACCAGGACGGGGGGCGTACGTCGCCCGTTGCACCACCGGTTCGGGCGTCGGGCCCGGATCTGGTCGTGGGTGTCGTACGACTGGGGCTCCTCGGCCTTCCACTCGGTGATCGTCACCTTCGTCTTCGCCACCTACCTCACCGGGACGGTGGCGGCGAAGGACGCGGTGATCAGCGGGGCGACCGCGCTGAGCATCTCCACCGCCATCGCCGGCGCGGTGATCGCCCTGACCGCCCCGATCATGGGCCAGCAGGCCGACGGAGGCGGCCGGCGCCGCAGCCTCGCGGTGTGGACCGCGGTCGTGATCGCCGCGACGGCGGCGATGTACGCCGTCCGCCCCGAACCGGCCTACCTGCTGGGCGGCCTGGTGCTGCTCGGGATCGGCACGGTGGCCGCCGAGTTCAGCAACGTGTCGTACTACGCCATGCTCAAGCAGGTCGCCGGGGACGACGACATGGGCCGGATCTCCGGCTTGGGCTGGGCGATGGGCTACACGGGCAGCATCTTCCTGCTGCTGGTGGCCTACTTCGGCATCATCGCCAAGGACAACTGGTTCGGGGTGCCGTCGGCCGACGGCCTGGGCGTGCGGATCGTCTGTCTCGTGGTCGCCGCCTGGTACCTCGTCTTCGCCCTGCCGGTGTTCGTCGCCGTGCCCGATCCCGAGGGCGGCCCGAAGCCGCCACGCACCGGCCCGGTCGCCGCCTACCGCCGGCTGGTCCACGACGTCCGCGACCTGTGGCGCGACGACCCGGCCGCGGTGCGGTTCCTGATCGCCTCCGCGATCTATCGGGACGGGCTGGCCGCGGTGTTCACCTTCGGGGCCGTGCTGGCCGTCAGCGTCTACGGGATGCCGTCCAGCGGGGTGCTGATCTTCGGCGTGGCGGCCAACGTCGTCGCCGCCCTCGGGGCGGGCGCCGGTGGCCTGCTGGAGGACCGGTTCGGCGCCCGCCCGGTGATCCTGGGGTCGATCATCGGCCTGATCGGCGCGGCGACGACCCTGCTGTTCGTGCACGGCCTGGGCCTGTTCTGGGTGTTCGGCCTGGCCCTGTGCCTGTTCGTCGGGCCGGCCCAGTCCTCGTCGCGCTCGATGATGGCGCGGATGGCCCCGCTGGAGCGCCAGGGTCAGATGTTCGGCCTCTACACCACCTCGGGGCGGGCGGTGTCCTTCCTCTCCCCCGCCCTGTTCGGGCTGTTCGCCGGTCTGACCCACCAGGACCGCTGGGGCATCGTGGCGATCATCCTGGTCCTCGTCGCCGGGGCGGTCCTGCTGCTGCAGGTCCCGGCCGCCCAGGGAAGGTCCGGCGCGGTCTTGGCCCGGACCGCTACTCTGGACGTCGACCGGTAGGCAGGCCCCGGAACACTTCGGGACCGGCCGGCGTTGACCGGTCGACCAGCAATCCTAGGAGGTAGCAGATGGCTGATCGTTCTCTGCGAGGTTCCGGTCTCGGATCCAAGAGTTTCGAGGACGAGGTGGGTGTGGATTTCGCACCGCGCCAGGAAGTGGGCTTCGACTGCCCCCAGGGACACCACTTCGAGATGATCTTCGCCGAGGAGGCCGAACTGCCGACGCTGTGGGAGTGCCCACGCTGCGGTCAGGAGGCCAAGCGGTCGGACGGCGTCGAGCCCGAGGTGAAGGAGACCAAGCCCCCGCGTACCCATTGGGACATGCTGCTGGAGCGTCGTTCGCTGGCCGACCTGGAGGAGCTCCTGTCGGAGCGTCTCGAGGAGGTCCGGACGTCCGGTGCCATCAGCACCGACGAGTACATGCGTCGGACGACCCCGCCGTCCAAGAAGCATCGCTGACCCGTCCCCGCGACGCCACGAGCCCCGGACCTCTGCGGTCCGGGGCTCGCGGGGTTCAGGGGTCGCGGGGTTCAGGCGGCGGGGGTGACCCCGGGGCGGCCCTTGCCGGTGAGGCGGCGCAGCTGGGCGCCGCGACGCTTCAGACCCCAGGCGGTGGTCCGGGCGAGTGACTCGAAGAAGATGCTCTTGTCCAGCTTGGACTCGCCGAACTGGCGCTCCTCGAAGGTGATCGGCACCTCGACGACGGAGTGGCCGGCCTCGATCGTGTTGATCGTCATGTCGGTCTGGAAGAAATAGCCGGCGGCGGCGATGTTGTCCAGGCCGATGTCGCGCAGCGTCTGGGCCCGGAAGACGTTGTAGCCGCCGGTGATGTCCTTGACCCGTACGCCCAGCAGGATCCGGGTGTAGAGGTTGCCGGCGCGCGACAGGTACTCGCGCGACTTCGGCCAGTTGATCACCGAGCCGCCCGGCACCCAGCGCGACCCCTTGACCATATCGGCCCGGCCGAGGGCCTCCAGCAGCCGCGGCAGCTCCTCGGGCCGGTGCGACCCGTCGGCGTCCATCTCCACCAGCACGTCGAAGTTCTGCTCGAGCCCCCACCGGAACGCCGCGACGTACGCCGCGGCGAGCCCCTCCTTGCCCTTGCGGTGCAGCACGTGGATCTGGCCGTCCGCTCCCGCCATCCGGTCGGCGATGTCACCGGTGCCGTCCGGGGAGTTGTCGTCCACCACGACCACGTCGGCCGACGGGACGGCGGCGCGCAGTCGCCCGACGATCGACTCGATGTTCTGGGCCTCGTTGTAGGTGGGGATGCAGACCAGGACCCGGCGGTCCGACCCCTCCGGGGTCTGCTGGGCGGTGCTGGTCCGGGTGGTGGGTTCAGTCATTGTTCCGTGTCATTCCTCGTTGTGGTCGGCTGCGGCCTGGGAGCGCGACCGCAGGTCCGCGGCGCGCTTCTCGATCTGTTCGCGAGCGTCCCGGGTCCACCGGAGCCAGGTGTCCTGAAGGTCCTTCAGACCCGCCTTGGCGTCGCGCTCCGGACGGTCGGGGACGTCGGCGACCTGGGTGCCCCAGGGCGCCGGGGGCTCCGGCAGCGGGTTCGCCACGACCACCGTCGCCGTCGCCCGGGCGACCACGAGGGGCCGTTCGAGGACGTACGAGGCCGTGGGGGCCAGCTTCGGATTGTCGTCGAGGCGCTGTGCCTCGCGGCAGACCACCCGGGCCTCCATCCCCAGCTCGCGGCTGGTGCTGCCCACCCCCACGACGAACGCCTCGACCTCCAGCACGTCACCCGCGTAGATCGGGGCGAGGAAGTCGATCTCGTCGTACGCCACGACGGCGCCCTCGTCGGAGTCGGTGCGGATGCACACCTCGGTGGCCGCATCGGACAGCAGCGACATCGTGTACGAATGATCGACCTGGCTGCCCGAATAGTGGGTGTGGTTGTGGCCGACGTACCGACTGTGCGTGACGGTGAGGCCGATGCGGGGATCGCTCATGGCTACACGATAACCGGTCGGCACCCGCGGTCCGGGCCCGGCTCTCCGCGAGGCCGGTGTGACCCGGGACGGGTCCCGCGCCGGCGCCGACGGTTGCCGGGAGCGGTGGCGGGCGCCCCGGCGGGGCGGCAGGATGACTCCATGGCCACGCCGCAGCTGCTCGTCGTCGACACCTCCTACCTCTTCTTCCGGGCCTTCTACGGGGTGCCCTCGTCGCTGCGCGGCCCTGCCGGGGAGCCGATCAACGCCCTGCGCGGCACCCTGGAGACGATCGCCCGGCTGCTGGAGGAACAGTCCCCCACCCACCTGGCCTGCGCGTGGGACCAGGACTGGCGACCGCAGTGGCGGGTCGACCTGCTGGCCTCCTACAAGACGCATCGGGTGGCCGCCGACGGGCACTCGGAGGAGATCCCCGCGGACCTGCTCGGGCAGATCCCGGTGATCCACCGGCTGCTCACCGCGCTGGGCCTGCCGGTCCTCGGGGCGGCCGGGGCGGAAGCCGACGACGTGATCGGCACCCTGGTGGCCGTCTTCGCCGGCACCGGGTCGGTCCGGGTGGCCAGCGGCGACCGCGACTTCACCCAGCTCGTCGACGACACCGCCGGGGTCGGCCTGCTCACCCCGGTGGGACGTACGCCGGGGTGGCGCGCGGTCCAGGAGCCGGAGGTGCTCGAGTCGTACGGCGTCCGACCCGGCGCATACGTGGAGCTGGCCAGCCTGCGCGGGGACACCTCGGACGGCATCCCCGGCGTCCCCGGGATCGGTGACCGGACCGCTGCCCGGCTGTTGGACCGCTACGGCGACCTGGCGGGCGTCCGCCGGGCGGCGGCCGACGGTGCGGTGACGAAGGGGGGTCTCACCCAGCGGCAGGCGGAGTCCATCCGGGCCGCCGCGGACTACCTCGACGTGGCGCCTCGGGTGATCCGGATCCGGCGGGACCTGCCGCTCGGGGTCGGCCCGGACGACCTGCTGTTGCCCCGTGCGGTGGCCGACCCGGCCGGCTGGGACCGACTGGTGGCCGGGCACGGTCTCGGCTCCCCCGCCGCCCGCCTGCTCCGGGCCCTCGGCCTGTGACCCCCTGAGGAGAAGGAAACCGTCATGAGCCATCCCGCCACCGAACCCGTGGCCATCACCCGGATCGCGACCCGATACGCCCGGCCCGGGCGCGAGCAGGAGTACGAGGAACTGGTCCGGGAGATGTTCACCCTGATGCGGCAGAAGCCGGGCTTCCTGGGTGCTGACCTGATCCCGCCGGAGCAGGCCGGCGATCCCTACCACGTGGTGGTGCGATACCACGACGAGGCCGGCTTCGCGGCCTGGGACGACAGCCCGGAGCGGGCCGATGTGCTGGGCCGGATGCACGCAGTCGCCGAGGGCGAGCCGGTTCATCGGCGACTCACCGGCCTCGAGGCCTGGTTCGAGCCGGCAGTGGTTCCGGCCAGCATGAATCCGCCGAAGGATCGGATGGCTCTGGTGACCTGGATCGGGATCTGGCCCACCGCGACCTTCTTCATCTGGCTGCTCAGCACGCTGCCGTTGCTGCCGGACGGTCGCCCGCTGCTGGCGCCGGTGCCGTTCCTGGTCCGGACTGCTGCCATCACCGTCTGCATCACCGTGGCGATGACCTACCTGGTGATGCCGCGGCTGCTGACCCCGCTGTTCAAGGGTTGGCTGGCCACGGGTGCCCAGAAGGCCGCCGCGAAGCAACAGGCGGAGACCGGGCGGGCGACTGATCGACAATCCGACGGTGGGCCGGCCGTCGGTCGTTAGACCACACACGGAACCCTGAGACACAGCGTGTTCGGACCGGGACGGGGCCGGCCGACGCTCCAGAAACGGCGACGCTCCAGAAACGGCGAGGCTCCAGGAACGTCGAG
>CAYOBI010000001.1:104915-109555 GCA_964402325.1 uncultured Propionibacteriaceae bacterium
CGACGCTCCAGAAACGGCGACGCTCCAGAAACGGCGAGGCTCCAGGAACGTCGAGGCTCCAGAAACGGTGAGGCTCCAGGAACGTCGATGGTGGTGAGTACCCGGACGGAGCCCGGAACCCACCACCATCGACGGGGCCGACGAACAGGCTCATCACACCTCTGACGAGGTGTCCTCGTACCTGTCCGCCCGGACCCTGATTCCGCCGATCTCCTTGCGGGGATCGCCCCCCGAGCAGGAGGGACACTACTGAACCGGGCCGGCTGGGAACAGACCCTGAAGCGAAGATCCCCCGAACGGGGGTGATCAGCAGGTCGTGACAGCCGGACCGGAATCCTGTCCACACAGGCATACCTGACAGAGATCTCGCCGTTCTCGTCATTCCGGCGTCGGCGGGTAGCGGCCTTAATCAGTCGTTCGTCGACGACTCGGCATCGCCGTCCTGATCGGCGGCCCCGTCGTGCGAGAGCGCTGTGTGACGCGGTGACACCGGCCGCCCGGTCGGGATGCGCACGGTCACGGTCCATCGCCGGCCGTCCGTCCCGGCGTTGAAGGAGCCACCCAGCCGGACGGCTCGCGCCTCCATGTTCAGCAGCCCGTGGTGCCCCCTCGACCCCAGAGGCCTGTCGGTCTGCGGTTCCTCTGCGGACAGGGTGTTGGAGACCTCCATCAGCACCGTCTTCTCGATGACCCGGACTTCCAGCGCCACCCGGGCCGACCGTGGCGAATGACGCAGAATGTTCGTCGTGCACTCCTGAAGGATCCGGATGCACTCGATCTGGATCGCGGGCGAGATCTCGACGGCCGTAGCATCGCCGACGAGGCTGACCTTGCGTCCGCTGCTGCGGAGCACATCGACCAGGTCTCCCAGCTCCTTGCCGAGGTCGATCGATGCGGTGGCCTGGTCGAGAGGAATGCGGTTCTCCAGGACGTCGACGATGTGATGCATGGCGAGGATGGCTTCGTCCAGAGCTGCGCGTGCTGCGGAGAGGTCTTCGGTCGTCGTTGCCGACGTGGCACGCGTACCTGAGTCCTCGGTGGCTCCGGAGGTGGCAAGTCTCTGGACCCGAAGCGCGGCGCGGGTCAGCGCATGCCCGATCGCGTCATGGATCTCCCTGGCGAGGAGCAGTAGCTCCTGCCCGTACGACTGCTGCTCGAGCTCCTGTATGCGCGCCAACTGATGGGCGTGCTGGTCCCGTTGGGAGAAATACCGTCGCCCGAAGATACCGATCGACGTGGCCAAGAAGACAACAGCAAGGAGGAGAGCCAGGAATTGGACGCGATGGACCGGGTTGAACAGCACCGCGGCCACAGCTATCCAGACTGTGGCCCATCCCCAGACGAGCATCACCCAGTGGCGTCCGCCCAGGGCAGTGATCGTCAGGATTCCCGCCAGAATCAGCGACGGGGTCCATTCGTTGTCCGTCCAGTAGAAGGTCAGCGCGATGGACGGCACCGTGGAGAGCAGGAACCATTTGGGCGCCCACACCGCGGTGAGGAACGACGCATAGGCGAACACCCAGAGGCTGATGACTTCCAGTGGTGTCCTGCCGGTGAGGCCACCGGCGGTGAAGAAGACCAGTACGGTGTCGGCGACGAGGACGGCAACGATCAGTGCGGTGATGGTGATCTTGAGCCTGCGGTCTGCGAGACGCATTCCCCAGCCGGGCAGTGGACTTGTGTTCATGGTCTCCGATCGGTGCAGGGTGATGAGGATATCGCCAAGGAACACAACCACGGAAAGATCTGGCAGAGGTCGGGCGAGCCGCCGTCTCCCGCAGATGTGGTCACCGCCAGTGGTGGTGACCACACGGGCTGCGATCCTGGGACCCCCGCCGGGATCGCCGGCTGGCCGGTGACCATCTGCGCGATGCTGAGGACGGTGACGACGACCATTTTCATGACTGTTCTCCCGATCGGATCCCCTGAGAGCCGCAGAGGTCTATCCGGACGGGTCCGGGATCGTCAAGCTTCGATCCTCTCGCTCGGTGGCATTCTTCCACGACACGGCGCGGTCGGAGCTCGACCGACGGTGTGCATCGGTGCCGGTGGTCGTGATCGAAAGGCTAGGCTCCTCGGCATGGACAAGATCCTGGTCGTCGAGGACGAAGATGAACTGCGCGCCCTCATGGTCGATCTGGTCCGCAGGGAGGTGCCGGCGGCCGACGTCCGAGGCGCCGCCTCCGGGGAGGAGGCCATCGCGGCCTGTGACGGCGAGGCATGGGATCTGGTGTTGATGGACATCAGGATGCCGGGGATCGGTGGGGTCGATGCCACCAAGCAGATCGTGTCCCGTCACCCGGACGCTCGGGTGGTGATGATGACCAGTGTCGAGGACTCTCGCACCGTACGGCTCAGCGTCGCTGCCGGGGCGCGAGGCTACGTGGTCAAGGGGCTGTCCGGACGGCTGGAGGCGGTGGTCCACCGGGCGCTCGGTGACGCCCCGGTGTCATCCGAGGCCCTCGACACGCTGATGGACCACGCCCGCCAGACCACCTACGCGTTGACGCCCGGGTTCAAGCCGCTCACCGCCCGCGAGCGGGAGGTCTTCTGGCTGATGGCCGACGGCCTGTCCAACAAGCAGATCGCACATCGCCTGGTCCTCAGTCCGAACACCGTCAAGGATCACATCACGAGCATCCTGGTGAAGTGCCGGGTCTCCACCCGAGCCGCTGCCATCGTCGCGGCCCGGGAGAACGGGTTGATCGATCTCACCGAGCGATCCCGCGGCCAGCGGGTCGATGACCGGTGACGACCGGGCCGACGATCAGGCCCGGGGGGTGAGCACGTAGATCGCGTTCGCGGCCATCAGGTTCGCCCAGCGGTCCGGGTAGTGCCGCTGGCTGCCGTCGGGCGTGGACAGGTGCCGCTCCCACACGTCCAGCCCGACCACCTCGAACAGGTCCTCCAGGTCGCTGAGGGTGGACAGGTGGATGTTGGGCGTGTCGTACCAGGCGTGCGGCAGCTCCTTCGACATCGGCATCCGGCCGCGCATCAGCACCCACCGGTGCCGCCAGTAGCCGAAGTTCGGCACCGAGACGATGCACCGCGAGCCGATCCGGGCCATCTGGGTGAGTACCTCGCGCGGCTTGTAGGTGGCCTGCAATACGCGGGACAGGATCACCACGTCGTACGACTTGTCACCGAACTCGTCGAGCTGGCGGTCGATGTCGAGCTCGATCAACGGGACGCCCTTGGCGATCGCGTCGACGACGGAGTCGGCGTCGATCTCCACTCCGGTCCCGGTGCAGCCGCGCCGGTCCATCAGGTAGCGCATCAGGCTGCCGTGGCCGCAGCCGAGGTCGAGCACCCGTGAGCCGTCGGGCACGTAGCGGGTGACGACCGTCTGGTCGGGTCGCAGGGTCATCGTTCGCTCTCCTCGGCCGCCCGGTCGAGGACGGCCCGTTCGTACGCGACGCGCCGCAGGAACGCGGTGACGGTGCGGTGGTAGTCGTCGATGGTCAGCAGGAACGAGTCGTGGCCCCACGGGGAGCGGATCTCCCGGAAGCTGACCGGCACCCGCTGGCGCTCCAGCTCCCGGACGATGGCGCGCGAGTGGCTGGTGTCGAAGCGCCAGTCGGTGTCGAACGACAGCACCAGGCACGGCGAGCCCACCGCCGCCAGCGCCGCTCCCGCATCCTCGTCGGCGAACGGGTCGAAGTAGTCCATCACCCGGGTCAGGTAGAGATAGGACAGCGCGTCGAACCGGGAGAGGAACACCCGGCCCTGGTGGTCGAGGTAGCTCTCCACGGCGAAGTCCACGCCGAACCCGCGCTGGGCGTCCTCGCCGAACTGGTAGCGCCGGCCGAACTTCTGGTCCATGCCGGCCTCGGACTGGTAGGTGATGTGGGCCATCATCCGGGCGATCGACAGGCCGGTGTCGGGGCTGGTGCCCGACTCGAGGTAGCGGCCGGCGGCGAAGCCCGGGTCGCGCATGATCGACTCCCGGGCGACCGCGGAGAAGGCGATGTTCTGGGCGTTGAGGCGGCTGGAGGCGGCGACGATCACCGCGCTGCCGACCTGCTCGGGGTACGACAGGGCCCACTGCAGGGCCTGCATGCCGCCCATCGAGCCGCCGACGACCGAGAGCAGGTGCGTCACCCCGAGGTGCTCCAGCAGGGCCCGATGCACGGTGACGAAGTCGGCGATCTGCAGCAGCGGGAAGTCCAGGCCGTACGGGCGGCCGGTCGACGGGTTGGTGGAGGCCGGCCCGGTGGTGCCCTGGCAGCCGCCCAGCAGGTTGTCGGCGATGACGAAATAGCGATCGGTGTCGATCGGCTTGCCCGGGCCGATCATCGTGTCCCACCAGCCGGGGCGGTGGTCGTCCTCCCGGTGCCGGCCGGCCGCGTGCGCGTCGCCGGTCAGGGCATGACAGATGAAGATGGCGTTGTCGCGGGAGGCATTGAGGGTGCCGTACGTCTCGTACGCGACGTCGACCTCGGGCACCACGGCGCCGCTGGCCAGCACCAGAGGGTGGGTCCCCCCGAACAACCGGGCGGTGCTCTGCTCGACGATCCCCACCGAATCCTCGGCGGACGCGGGGAAGGAAGTCATGGTGGGTATTCTGTCACCTCCGTGCCGCGCGGCGGCCCGCGTCCGTCTCCCGTCGCCCCTCCTGCCGGACCTCCGCCCGCCTCGTG
>CAYOBI010000001.1:109655-114418 GCA_964402325.1 uncultured Propionibacteriaceae bacterium
GACCTCCGCCCGCCTCGTGTCGGCCGGGAAGAAGCACCGGCCGAGCCATGCCCCCTCGATTAGGATGAATGATCCCCGGTGGCACTGCGGCGACCGGGTCGAGGGAGGAGACGGCCATGTTCGACCACCCGCTGCTGGCTTTCGGTGAGCGCTGCGCCCGGGCGGGCTTCGTGCCGATCGACCAGCGGGACGAGCTGTGGGACTCGATCGGCGCGGAGGAACGCGCCTGTTCCCCGGAAGAGGATCCGACCGAGGGCGTGCTGTCCATCGACGGGGTGGGGCCCGGCCGGTGGGACGGCTGGCACGGCCGGATCGCGACGGTGACCGCCAGCCTCCCGGTAACCCCGGACCACCTCGACGGCGAGCAACAGGAACTCGTCCGTGAGATGTCGACGATCTTCGGCGATCCGCACGTCGTCACCGGGCAGCGCGACCGCGTCTACCGGTGGCCCCTGGAGCACTGGACCGTCGAGGTCAGCGTCGACGGGGTGGAGCGCAACAGGGTCGAGCTCACCCTCACCGACATGGAACTCCTGCCTCGCTGACCCGCCTGCAGGGGCGGGTCAGCACCCGATCAGGCCTGGCCACGCACCTGTCAGGGCGTCACGCCGCGCGAGGCGAGCCACACCAGCGGGTCCCGGGCCGAGTACGGGGTCGTCAGGTCCGCGCTCCTCGGGTAGTACTCGAAGTGCAGGTGCGGGCCGAACGAGCGCCCGGTGATCCCGACGAAGCCGATCACGTCACCGGCCTTCACCGCCTGCCCGGGCTTCACCGAGGTGGCGAGCATGTGGGCGTAGAGCGTGTACCCGTCGGAGTGGGCGATGATCACGTGGGTCCCGGCCCAGTCCCCCGCCACCGGCGCCACCACGACGCCGTCCGCCGCCGCCCGGATCGGGGTGCCGATCGGCGCACTGAGGTCGAGGCCGGTGTGGTAGGTGGCCCAGGTGCCGACGGCGCCGAACCGCGCACCCACCACGTAGCTGCCCCTGGCCAGAGGCACCACGGTCCGGCCGTTGGCGCCGGACGCCCTGGCGAGCCTGACCAGTCGGGCCAGCACCGACGGCGGCCAGGTGCCGTCTGCCTGGGGCCGGACCAGCGTGCCGTCGGGCAGCCGGATCCCGGCGCTGTCGGTGGACAGCTGTCCGGCCGCGAGGGCGTCCTGCTGTGCCTTCAGCAGGGCCGCTGCGGCCTCGGCCTGCTGCTTCTCGTCCGTCAGCCGGCCCTGCTCGGCGAGGATCCCCTTGGCGGCCTTCGCCTGGTCGATGACCCGGCGGGCCTGCTCCTGGGCGGTGTTCGCCTGGTCTGCCTGGTCTGCCCGGACCTGCTGGTCGCTGGCCCGCTCCTGGGCGGACAGCTCGACCAGGGCCTGGTCGAAGGTCGGCGCCGCCGGCCCGTTCGTCACTTCGGCGGCGACGGCGGCGCCGGAGTCGAGGAACGCCCCGTCTCCCGGTTCGGTGCCCCTGGCCCCGGCCGAGGCGCCGGACGGAGTGCTTGCGCCGCCCGTCGAAGAAGTGATCGCCGACGTCGTGGCAGGGGACGTGGGAGCCGACGACGAGGTGCCCCCGGAGCCGGTCGAGGCGGCCTTGGCCGACGGGGTGCCGGCCGGTGTCGTCGGGGCTGCGGTCGCGCCCGCCGCGGCGGGCGCGGCACGACCGGCCGGGTCGAGGGTGCTCGGACTCGCCGCCACAGCCACCAGATGCTGGCTCCTCGCCGGCGCGGAGGCGAGGACGTCGGGAACGGCACCGGCCGCGTCGTTGGCCAGGCGGGTGAGTCCCAGCCCCGCTGCGATGAGCAGCCCGATCACCGCGATGGCCACCGCCATCAGGGCGTTGCGACGCACCTCTTCGGCCGACAGCCGTGTCGTCCGATGCCCCTCAGCCATGCGGTTCCCCCTGAGACAGCGCGGCCCCCCAGCCGCATACGGCATCAGCCTAGGACCTGAGGGGGCTCGCGGGTAGGTGTTGCGACGAACCGTTGACCGGCAGGGCGTTTCCGGCCCCGGGCACGGCATCGACCGACCCGATGGTCGCCCGCACCTCCCTCTGGAGGGCCCGGGGTGCCGCGGGTCGGCCGATGTCAGCTGTGCGTGCGAACGCCGAGGGGGCGCAGTATGACCCTCAGGCGGCGTCTGTCGTGGGTCGGGCGACCGGGCGGGTCTCGGCCGCGATGGCGCGGGCCACTTCGGCCGGCTCCTCGCGGGCCAGGGTGGTGCGCAGTCGGTCGTACGACACCTCCCAGTCACGGACCGTACGGCCGTAGCTGTGCAGGAAGGCGGGGTCGGTGTGGGCGAGTCGCCACATGGTCCGGGCGTCGTCCCGGTCCGGGTCGGACGGGTCGGCTTCGATCCGGTCCAGCACGGCGGCGATCCGGGTCACCTCGCGGCAGGACTCCCCGGTGACGGTCACGGTGTGGCGTTGCACCAGCTGGCGGCCACGGTTGGGCAGCGAGGCGATCAGCACCGCCACCGCGACCAGCACCGCCAGCGCGATCGGCACCACCACGGCACCCGACTGCACCAGGACGGCCAGCAGGCCGCCCAGCACGACGGCCGCGAGGATGCCGCGGACCGCCCAGCGGGAGACCACGTCGATCATCCCGGCGCGGTCGTCGCGGAACAGCGTCACGTGGATGACGTCCCGTTTCCAGGCCGGCAGGCCCGGCTCACAGATCGTGTACGAGCGTTCGAGGCGGTCGTCGGTCTCGGCCCACCGGGCCCAGCCGAAGCGGGTCCTCTCGACAGCAGTGTGCGGCCGCTCGGGCCGGTCCGGACGCGTCTCGGCGTCGGACCTGGGGGCGGTGTCCATCCGCTTCTCCTTGCGTGTGTCATACCGGGGAAGTTGCACGACGTGCCCACTCTCACACCGAGGCGCGGGGACGTCCGCGCGACACGCCGTGGACGCCTCAGTCAACCGTGAGGACCACCTTCCCCATCCGGTGTCCGGTGGTGACCAGGGCGAAGGCTTCGGCGACGCGCTCCAGGGGCAGCCGATGCCCGACGAGCGGGGCCAGGGTGCCGTTCTCGAGTCCGGCACCGATCGCGGACAGCGCCTGGTGGGTCTGCTCGGGGGTGATGTTCCACAGCGCGACGCCGAGGACGGCCGCCTCGGTCCGCATCACCAGCCGGGGGGTGATCTCGACCGGCGTGCGGGCCCCCACGACCACCACCCGCCCGTCGCGGGCCAGCAGGCCCAGGTCGGCCTCCAGGTTGTTGCTGGCGGCCATCTCGACCACCACGTCGATCCCGTCGGGGGCGAGCTCGTGGAGTTCGGCGATGTGCTCCGGGGTGCTGTGGTCCACCGCCACGTGCGCTCCCTGCCGCGAGGCGAGGGCGAGACCCTCCGTGGTCCCGGCGGTCGCGATCACCCGGGCACCGTGGGCCCGGGCGAACTGGACGCAGGCCTGGCCGACGCCGCCGCTGGCCCCGTGGACCAGCACCGTCTCGCCCGGGCGCAGGTCGGCGCGCTGGAACAGGGCCCGGTAGGCGGTCGTGTAGGGGACGCCCAGTGCCGCCCCCTCGGCGTAGTCGACGGTGGCCGGCAGCGGCCGGACCACCCGGGCGTCGGCCACGTGGTACTGGGCGAAGGCGCCGTCGGCCGCCGCCGGGATGCCGGCCACGAAGACCCGGTCGCCGACCGCGAGCCCGGACACCCCCTCACCGAGGGCGTCCACGTCCCCCGCGGAGTCGAACCCCGGCACCCAGGGCAGCGGATGGTGGAAGAACTCGTAGCCGCCCCGCACCATGTAGGTGTCGGCCGGGTTGAGACCGGCCGCCCGCACGCGGACGCGCACCTGGCCCGGCCCGGGCCGGGGCACCTCGGTGTCGACCCAGCGCAGGACGGCGGCGTCGCCGTGCTCGGTGATCTGGACAGCCTTCATGGACATCCCCTTCGTGGACGGGGCCGCGCCTCGGACCCCCGGTCGGTCCGAGCCTAGTCGGCGGGCGGTCGCCGGTGAGGGGGCCGCCGCGACCTGTGATCCACTGGGGTCATGACCTCCTCCCACCGCATCGCCCGGCTGCTGGGGCGGTCCGGGTCGTGGCTGGTCCTGCTCGCCCTCACCGTCGTCCTGCTGGTCGGCGCCCGCGCGGTGGGGATCCCGTCGCCCGAGATCCTCGCGGCGATGGTGGCGGGCACCGCGGTCGCCCTGGTCGGCCGAGGCCCGCGCAGGGTACCGGGGCCGTTGGCGGTCGGATCACAGGCGGTCATCGGCACCGCCCTGGGCGCGATGGTCACCGGTCAGGAGTTGCGGGCGCTCGCCGAGGACTGGGCCGGCGTCCTGGCGGTCACCGTGCTGACCCTGGTGATCAGTTTCGGCTCGGGCTTCCTGCTGGCCCTGCACCCCGCGGTGGACCGGGTCACCGGCGTCCTGTCGATGGCCGCCGGCGGCGCCAGCGGACTGGTCGCGGTGGCCGCGGACCTGGGGGGCGACATCCGGATGGTCGGCACCCTGCAGTACACCCGGGTGCTGCTGATCACCGCCTCCACCCCGCCGGTCGCCGCGTACGTCTTCGGGGCACCGGCGGCGGGCGTGCCGGCCGGCACCGCGGTGGGCACCGAGGGCACCCTGGTCGGGATCGGCTGCGCGGTCGTCGGGCTGGTGCTGGGCCGGCTGGCCCGGGTTCCGGCCGGTGACCTGCTCGGGCCGATGATCGTCGCCGCCGCGGTCGGCATCTGGGGCGGGATCCCGGTGCCGACCCTGCCGGGGATCGTGGTGGCGGTGGCGTACGTGGTGATCGGCTGGACGGCCACCCTGGGCTTCACCCG
>CAYOBI010000001.1:114518-116621 GCA_964402325.1 uncultured Propionibacteriaceae bacterium
CACCCGAGATCAGAGGTGCCCCTTGAGCCGAGCAACCGAGCAGATCCGTGCCGCCCGAGACCTGTTGTTGTCCTACCGCGGTCGCGTCGACGAAGCCAGTGCCGCGTTCACCTGGCCCGAGATCTCGGGACCGTT
The DNA here is from genome assembly GCA_964402325.1 of uncultured Propionibacteriaceae bacterium. GTDB lineage: Bacteria > Actinomycetota > Actinomycetes > Propionibacteriales > Propionibacteriaceae > Raineyella. The sequence goes on from CAYOBI010000001.1 coordinate 114,654, forward strand.
CAACTGGGCGATCGACTGGTTCGACGCGGTGGGTCGCGGCAACGACCGGATCGCCCTGTGGATCTGCCAGGTCGACGGTACCGAGGCACGGTGGACGTACGACGACATCGTGCGCCGGTCGGACTCGGTGGCCGGCTGGCTGCGCGAGCGCGGCATCGGCAAGGGCGACACCGTGATGCTGATGCTGGGCAACCAGATCGAGCTGTGGGAGGCGATGCTCGCGGTGATGAAGATCGGCGCGGTGATCCTGCCTACCGCCGAGGCCGTCACCAGCGAGGACCTCGCCGACCGGATCGCCCGGGCGGAGGTCCGCGCCGTCATCGCCAACGCGCCGGACACCCCGAAGTTCGACGGCGTGCCCGGCGACTACGTCCGGATCACCACCGCCGCCGCGCACGACGGCTGGGTCTCGTTCACCGACGCGTACGCCCACGCGTCCGAGCCGCAGCCGGTCGTCACCGACGCCGACGACCCGGTGCTGGAGTACTTCACCTCCGGCACCACCAAGGCGCCGAAGCTGGTCGGGCACACCCAGCTGTCCTACCCGGTGGGGCACCTGTCGACCACGTACTTCATCGGCGTACGCCCCGGTGACGTGCACCTCAACATCAGTTCGCCCGGCTGGGGCAAGCACGCCTGGAGCAGCTTCTTCGCGCCGTGGATCGCGGAGGCGACGATCTTCGTCTTCAACTACCAGCGCTTCGACGCCCACAAGCTGTTGGAGCACATGCGCCGGGTGGACGTCGCCACGTTCTGCGCCCCGCCGACCGTGTGGCGGATGATGATCCAGGCCGACCTGGGCGAGAAGCCCGCCTCGCTGCGCGAGGTCGTCGGCGCGGGCGAGCCGCTCAACCCCGAGGTGATCAAGACCGTGCAGGACCGGTGGGGCCTGACGATCCGCGACGGGTACGGGCAGACCGAGACCACCGCGCAGATCGGCAACGTGCCCGGCGAGCCGGTGAAGCCCGGCTCGATGGGCAAGCCGCTGCCCGGCGTGCCGATCGAGATCGTCGATCCGGAGACCGGCGAGCCCTCCGACATCGGGGAGATCTGCCTGCGACTCGACCCGAAGCCGCTCAACCTGATGTACGGCTACGTCGCGATGCCGGAACTCACCGCGCAGGTGGAGCACGGCGGCTATTACCACACCGGTGACCTGGTGTCGCGGGACAAGGAGGGCTACATCACCTACGTCGGTCGCACCGACGATGTGTTCAAGGCTTCCGACTACAAGGTGTCGCCGTTCGAGCTGGAGAGCGTGCTGATGGAGCACCCGGCCGTCGCGGAGGCGGCGGTCGTGCCGGCACCGGACCCGACCCGGCTCGCGGTGCCCAAGGCGTACGTCACGCTGGCTCCGGGCTTCGACCGGACCCGGGAGACCGCGCTGTCCATCCTGTCGTACGCCAAGGACCACCTGGCACCCTACCTGCGGGTGCGGCGCCTGGAGTTCGACGAGCTGCCGAAGACCATCTCGGGCAAGATCCGCCGCGTCGCGCTGCGCGGTCGTGAGCTCGCCGCCCATCGCGGCACCGGACACCCGGAGGCCGACCGCACCGAGTATCGCTACGAGGACTTCCCGGAGCTGCGCACCCGGCACTGAGCGGCGGAACACCGCAGCACAGCACGACAGGAGGGGCGGACCGGATGGTCCGCCCCTCCTGTCGTCGTCGGCCCCGAGGGCCGGCGACTCCGGACTCAGTGCTGCCGACCCGCGCCCCGGACCCGCGAGGTGGTGAGCAGAGTGGCGCCGGCGGCCAGGATCCCCAGGCCGAGGAGGCCGACGATCGCGGCCGGCCCGCCGGTCCGTGGCAGTCGCGCGGCCAGGGCGGTCGCGGCGGTGTCCACGGCGTTCGTCGACCCGTCGGAGTGCACGCCGGCCACCGGCGTGGCGGAGGCCGAGGGGCTGGCCGAGGCGGACGGCGAGGCAGAGGCGGACGGTGACGCGGAGGCGGACGGTGACGCGGAGGC
>CAYOBI010000001.1:116721-121527 GCA_964402325.1 uncultured Propionibacteriaceae bacterium
GAGGCGGACGGTGACGCGGAGGCGGACGGTGACGCGGAGGCCGCGGCCACCAAGCCGGCCGGCCAGACCGGAACCGTCGTCGGCGTAGCGGACGAGGAGACCGTCGGCCTCGGGGTCGCGGTGGCGGTGCTCGTCACGCTCGCGGAGGCGCTCGCGCCGGGGATCTTGTCGTCCCGGTCGAGGCCGGTGTCCTTGGCCGAGGCAACGTTCGGGTCGGCGCCGGTCAGGCTGCCGCTGGTCGGGGTGGAGGTCCCGGCAGGGATCGTCGTCGCACCCTCGGTGTAGCGGGTGTCCCCGCTGCCCGGGAAGCGGATGAGCACCTCGTAGTTGGGCACCTTGCTCCATCCGGCGGGCAGGTCGAGGCCTACGTTCAGGTGGCCCAGGGCATCGGTGGTCACCGTTCCGAGGGTCGCGCCGGTGGTGTCGACGACCTGGAAGGCGGTGCTGGTGAGCGCCTTGCCGTTCGCGTCGGTGACCGTCCCGCTGAAGAACACCCGGCCGGTCTGCGGGTTGATCACCCAGATCACGCCGGTCACGCTCGCCGGCTTGTCGGTCGTCGTGCTGCTCGTCGCGACGGTCGAGGCCGACGGGGTGGCCGTCGCGGACGGCTTGGCCGCAGACGCCGTCGGCGTCGCTGTGGTTGTCGCCGTCGCCGTGGCAGACGGCTTGACCGTGGCGGACGGCTTGACCGTGGGGGTGGCGCTGGCCGCGGCCGTGGGGGTTGCGCTGGCCGACGCGCTCGCGGTGGGCGACGGGCCGGTGGTCTGGCCGGAGCCGGTCTGGTTCGAGACCGGGGCCGCGGTCGCCGCTGCCGCCGGCAGCTTGTCGTACTGGTAGAGGTCGTACTGCTGCATGATCCGGATCACGGAGTTGGCGTACTGCGGGTCGGTGGCGTAGCCGCCGGCGGCGATGTCGCGGATGAATTGCTCCGGGTCATTCGTGTGGTCGAAAGCGGCCCGGTAACGGCTCAGTGAACTCAGCAACCGGCCGTAATCGGAGAAGGAATCGGCCGTCGTCGCATAGGTGCGGAATCCGTCCACGATCGTCACCGACGTTCCGGAGCTGTATTCCTTCGTCTGCAGCGACACGCAACCCTGCTGGAAGGGGCTCTTCGTCGAGGTGCATTTGATGCCGAAATAGTTGTGGTAGGTCTTGGCCAAGGAGGAATCTCCCCAGCCCGACTCGAGGATCGACTGGGCCATGGCGACCGACGCGGGAACCTTGAATTCCCGCTGGACGCCCTGGGCCGCATCGACCGTCTGCTTGATGTAGGTGGAGGGGGCGACGGCCCTTGCGTACGGGGAGAAGATCGCTCCACCGAACACGAGAAGAACCGACGCCGCGGCGGTCAGGATTACTCTTAGTGTTCGTTCCACCGTGCCACCATCGGAGTGTTTATCCGTCCGCGGCAAGTATGAGCCTGAAGCTCAGGTTGAGAGACGAATGCTCTCCGGAGGCATTCCGGGAACAGCCCTTCCGGGCCCGTGGGCCACACCGGAAGGACCGCAGCCGGCCGCTTTCAGTCGCCCTGGCCGGGCGTCGTGGCCGCGATCCGGGCCTGCCAGGCGGCGGTCGCCCCGGTGTGGCCGGCGTACACCACCGAGCCGAGCAGGCCGAGGGAGGCGACGACCACGAGCACGGCTGCCACTACCGACAGCGCCCCCCGCGCCTGCTGGCCGGCACGGGCCCGCATCCCCCAGAGGACTGCCACCAGGACCACGAGCATGAACAGGATCCCGACCACACCGGCGACGTCGCCGATCTCGGTGTGCTGCTGGATCAGCTGGACCTGCGGATCGGTGCTGGCCGACGGATGGCCCGGGAGCAGCCGGGCCTCGAGCTTCTCCCCACTCTCCTTCGTGACCAGGGCACTGATCCCGGTCACCACGGCGAGGACGACAACGGGCCACTTCAGCGCCCGGCGCCAGCCCGGCCGGACGGCGTGGGCGATCGCGAGGAGAGCTGCGAGCGGCCCGAACACCACATAGGCATGGAGCACGAGGATGTGGACGGGGAGCCCGAAGATCACGTCAAACATGTGTGCAGCCTAGATCCGGACCGGGGGCAGCACAGGGAAGGACGCCCTCACCCGGCGGGCTGCTCCGGAGCGGACGGACGAGGTCCCGCAGGGCACGGATCCCCCACCGTCACGGGGCACGGTCGGGTCACGGCGCAGTGGCATCGCCGCCCTCGGCAGGCCGTCCCAGGGTCCAGACGGCGCGTTCCACATAGCGGGGACGGCCGTGCTCGCCTCTGCCCGGCTGTGATTCCACCAGGACCATCCGGTCGGCCACCCAGGCCGGCCCGGAGGGGACCCCGGGCCGGGCCAGGTGCTCCGTGAGGTCCCGGGGGTGACCGCTGCGACCGAGCGTGAGATGGGCGCGGAAGCCGGACCGGTCCGGGTCGGCGCCGGCCCGCTGGGCGGCCCGGCGGGCAGCCCTGGCAAGATCCCCGACCGTGGCGAGCATGGCCGTGTGATCGCTGGCGGTGGGACCGCTGACCGGCGGATGGGTGTCCGGGTGGCCCCGGTCCACCAGCCCGATCCAGGCGACCCGGGCCGAGCCCGGACGCGGGAAGGCCCCGGGGCGTGCCCAGTCCAGGGGCATCGCCCGCGCGCGGGCCGCGACCTCACCGAAGGCGGCCATCAGATGGGGCTCGAGGTCGTCGGGCACGGCGGCCATGAAGACCAGGGTGACGTGCCAGGTCGAGGCCTCGGTCGCCCGCCAACCGGTGGGCAGCGGGCCGTTCGCCGGCACCGACGTCCAGCGGGTGAGCACCGCGGTGGCGGCAGGGTCGGGCACCAGGGCGAGGAACAGCCGCCGGATGACCGGCCGGTCCGGGGTGGTCACCGCACGGTCCGAGGTCAGGCGGGGAAGGCGCTGACGAGGGCAGCCATCGCCTCGCCGACCCGTTCCGGAGAGGCGCCCCGGACGACGATCGTGGTGCCGGACCGCCCCTCGAGCATCGACGGGTACGAGCCGATGGCCACGTCGGAGAACGCCGCGGCCAGGCTCCGCAGTCGCCCGGCGATGGAGCTCTCGGGCCGCTGCACCCGGTAGTCACGGACCGTCAGGGGCCGACCCTGTGCCAGCCCGGGCAGCACCGCCTCGACCATCGCCCGGAAGATGATCGGCACCCCGGCCATCACGTGCACGTTGGCGACCGTGAAGCCGGGCGCCCCCGACAGGTCGTTGTCGATCAGCATGGCACCGGCCGGGATCCGGGCCATCCGTTGCTCCTCCGACGTGTAGGCCATGGCCGTGGCCGCGCAGAAGCCCTGGATGCGCCGCTCCGCCTCGCCGTCGATGACGATCGACCGGCCGAACGCAGCCGCGATGGCGTCCGCGGTGATGTCGTCGTGGGTCGGACCGATGCCCCCCGAGGTGAACACGTGGTCGTACGCCCCCCGCAGCGCGCCTACCGCCCCGACGATCGCGTCGTGGTCGTCGGGCACCACCCGTACCTCCCGCAGGTCGATCCCGTGGGCGCTCAGGACACCGGCGAGGTGGTACATGTTCTCGTCGCGCGTACGTCCGGAGAGGATCTCGTCGCCGATCACCAGGATGGCTGCCGTTGGGTTGGACACGACCACGATCCTAGTCATGCCGCCGGATCTGGTGCCGGGGGGAGGATCCGGGCCGACGGTCACGACACGACCGTCACGACGGGGGTCGGTCGGCGCCGGTCGGCAACCCCTCCCCGGGACAGGCGGCCAGCACCCGGCCCATCGCGTCCCACTCGGCGGACGTCACCCAGAGCCCGTACTTCGCCTTGACCGCGACCTGACGGGCCACGTACGCACAACGGCCGGGCCGGTAGGGCGGGAGCCAGGTCGCCGCGTCCCCGTCGCCCTTCTGCTGGTTGGTGGCGGAGCCGGTGGCGACCAGGTTGAGCGGGTCGTTCGCGAAGGCCGTCCGCTGCTCGGCCGACCAGCCCTGGGCGCCCTTCTGCCAGGCGTCGGAGAGGGCGACGACGTGGTCGATCTGCACCGCTCCGTCACCGCGGGCGAAGGGCAGCGCCGTCCCGGAGTAGCGATCCTGCAGCGTGCCCGAGGCGACGACGCATCCGTGGGTGCCGGGCTTCAGGGTCACCCCGGTCGCATCCCGGCGCAGGATGTCGTTGCGGGTGTCGCAGCCGTTGCGGTCGGTGTCGACCCAGCCGTCGCCGAACTGCGAGCGCTGGTAGCCGGTCCGCGCCGCCCGACCCTTGACGGTCAGACCGGCCCGCGTCGTGGTCGCCGATCCACTCGTCACCGATCCACTCGTCACCGATCCGCCCGTCCAGGCGTCGGGTGTGGCATCGGTGGGCGTGGCGGCAGGGGCCACGACCGACCCGGATGCCGCCGGCCCGGTCCCCGCGGCGTCTCCGGTCAGGCCGGTGCAGCCTCCGAGGGTGAGCGCCAGGGCGGCCGAAACCGCCGCCGTCCCGAGCCCGAGCACCGCGTGCCCCCACCGCCAGGCCATCCGCCCTCCCCCATCTCCCACGGGGACCCTACGCCGGGGCACTGACGACAGTGGCCGACTGTGCGGAACATCCTGAGAGGAACACCCTGGGAGGGGTCCCCGCATTTGTTGATCCTTTGATCAGTTGGCAGCATGGCACTGTGACTCCGGACACTCCCCTCTCCCGGCGCGCCCAGCTCGCCGCCCTGCAGGCCGACGAACAGCGCCGCCGCCGACGCCGCCGGCGGTCGGTCCTGATCGGCAGCGCGGTCGCCGCCCTGGCAGTGGTCGCCGCCGTCATGATCCCGCTCGCGCTCCGCGGCCGCAACGCCTCCACCGTCCCGAGCGCCGGCCCCAGCGCCAC
>CAYOBI010000001.1:121627-123085 GCA_964402325.1 uncultured Propionibacteriaceae bacterium
CAGGGCCCGCAGACTCCCGAGCCGGGCGCGGCCTGCTCCGGTGGCGTCGGGTCCCCGGTCAGCTGACCCACCCGGTCCGGGCCTCCGGGCCAGCGTTGTTGCACCCTCAACCACCTGTCCGGGAGGGCCGCCCCGCCCTACGATGAAGGCAGGCCGGGGATTCGGCCCCGGCTGCTGGCAGGCGGGAGTAGAGATGTCCGAGCAGCGGATCGTCGTGGTCGGGGCAGGTCTGGCCGGGGCGCACGTGGTGCAGGGTCTGCGGGCCGAGGGGTTCGGCGGCCCGATCACCATGCTGGGCCAGGAGCCCGAGCACCCCTATGACCGCACCAAGCTGTCCAAGGAGTACCTGCAGGGGCGGCTGGACCGTGCCGGGATCCTGCTGCACGACGAGGCGTGGTACGCCGAGCAGGCCGTCGACCTGCGGCTCGGGGTGGTCGCTGCGTCGATCGACCGGGCGGCCCGTACGCTCCGGCTGGCCGACGGCGAGGCGCTCGGCTACGACCGGCTCGTCCTGGCCACGGGCGCGGACTCGCGGCGGATCAGGTTCCCCGGTGCCGACCTGCCCGGGGTGATGACGTTGCGCGAGCTGCGCGAGTCGGACGCGCTGAAGGAGTTGTTCGCCCGCGGGGGCCACCTCGGCGTGGTCGGGGCCGGCTGGATCGGTCTGGAGGTCGCCGCCGCGGCCCGGCAGGCCGGGATGACCGTCACCGTCGTCGCCCCGAACGCCCAGCCCCTCGACAACATCCTCGGACCACGGATCGGGGCGTACTTCGCCGACCTGCACGTCCGCAACGGGGTGGACCTGCGGATGGGGGTGGGAGCCGTCGGCGTCCTCGACGTCGACGGACGGGCCGGTGGGATCATCACCGACCACGGCGACATCGCCACCGACGCCGTCCTGGTGGCGGTCGGGGCCGTTCCCCGGGTCGCGCTGGCCCAGCAGGCCGGCCTCGTCGTCCAGAACGGGGTGCTCACCGACGAACGGATGGTCACCGGCGATCCGGCGATCCTGGCGGTGGGCGACATCGCGAACGCGTACAACACGCTGCTCGGCGCGCGGCTGCGGCGCGAGCACTGGGACAACGCGGTGCGCCAGGGTGGCCTGGCGGCGCGGACCATCCTCGACCTCGGCGGCACGTACGACTGGCAGCCGTACTTCTACACCGACCAGTTCGACCTCGGGATGGAGTACGTCGGCAACAACCTCGACACCGACGAGCCGGTGGTGCGCGGCTCACTGGAGAGCGGTGAGTTCATCGTGTTCTGGCAACGCGATGGGGTGGTGACCGCCGCGATGAACGTCAACGTCTGGGACGTCAACGACACCCTGCGCGCGATCGTGGGGCGGGCCGTCCCGCCGGATCGGCTCACCGACCCGGCCGTCGAACTCACCGAGCTCGCGGGCGACTGACTCCCTCCGGCCGGCCCGTGCCGTGGGACGACGCAGGTCGGCCGGGA
>CAYOBI010000001.1:123185-134326 GCA_964402325.1 uncultured Propionibacteriaceae bacterium
GGGTGGCGAGCCTGGTCGTCTACCAAGTGCTGCTCGACCGGTTCTTCCTGCAGGCGGTCCTGCAGATCTCCTTCGACAGCATCCTCGGCAGCCTGTCGTGGGGAGGATTCCTGATGATCGCCGGCGCGGTCGCCGAGGCCTGGCAGCGGACCAGGGGCCGGTGGTGGCGCACGGCCCTGTTGGCGGCCACGGGGCTCGCAGCCACCGCGTCGGCCCTCGGGCTTGCCCCATGGGTGCCGGTCTCGAAGAACCGCGCCTCGCTCACGTACATGCTGCTGGCGCTGGGCCTGTGCCTGCTGCTGTTCGGCCTGGTCTCGGCGGTGCTGGAGGATCACCCGGGCCGCTGGGCCTGGGTGCAGAGCCCGGGCCGCCACCCGCTGCCGCTGTACTTCGCCCACCTGGTCACGATGGCGTTCCTCACCCTGCCCGACGTCGACGGCTGGTACGCCGGCGCCCCGGTCTGGCTCACCCTGCTGCAGGCCGCGGTGATGGTGACCGTGCTGCTCGTGCTCGCCGAGGCCCTCGACCGCCGCGGGTGGGCACTGCGCCTCTGAGCGGAGGACCGGGCCGTCCAGGGTGCCCCTCGGGACCATCCCTCGGTTGTCCCCCATCGTGCGCCCGGGCCGTTCCGGAACGACCGGGTGCGGGTCTAGGGTCGAGCGCGGGTCGGGGGACGTACGTCCTCAGCCGGCCCACAGCTGCACGCAAGACTGCGCACAAGGATCCGACGCACGATCCCTGCGCCACGAAGGCCTGACGGAAGGTCGTAGGAACCCATGGGTGAAACCCCTGCCGAGGGATCGGCGACCACGACGGCCACCTCCCCCCGCCGACGCCGACCTCGGCGCGCCATCATCCTGGTCGCCGCCTCGGTGGTGGTCGTCGCCGTCGTCGTGACCGCCGTGGCCCTCGCGCTCCGACCCCGCCCCGCCGCGCCGACCGCCACCGCCACGACCTACACCGTCGAGCGTTCCTCGTTGACCCGGACGGTGTCCGCCGCCGGGACGTTCGAGCCGGCCCAGCAGCTGTCGGTCAGTTTCCCCGCCTCGGGCTCGATCACCGACGTCAGGGTCTCCGTCGGGGACAAGGTGACAAAGGGCCAGGTGCTCGCCACCCAGGACTCGGCCGCCCTCGGTGCCGCGGTGCAGAGCGCCAGTGCCGCGGTGGACTCGGCGCAGGCCCAGGTCAACGCCCTCAGCTCCTCGGCGACGACCGCCCAGCGCACCGCCGCCCAGGCAACCCTGGCCGCCGACCGGGCCAAGCTCAGCCAGGCCCAGGCCAACTACGACGGCACCACCCTGACCTCACCGATCGCCGGCATCGTCGCGAAGGTCTCGGTCACCAAGGGCGGCGTCGCGACCGGCACCGGCTCGGGATCGTCCTCCGCCGGCTCTTCCGGCTCCGGCAGCGCCCTAGCGGCCGCCGCCGGTTCCTCGTCGAGCACCTCGGGTGACTTCGTCGTGGTGGACACCTCCACCTGGCGGGTCAACGCCTCGGTGGGCGCCGCCGACCTGCCCTCGCTGAAGCCCGGCCAGGCGGTCACGATGGCCGCCCCCGATGGTCGTACGACGCTGAACGGCTCGGTGCACAGCGTCAGCCAGGTCGCCGAGACGACGTCGACCTCGACCAGCGGCACCTCCTCGGCCACCTTCCCGGTGGTCGTCGACGTCACCGCCACGAACGGGGCGCAACTCTTCATCGGCGCCACCACCACTGTGTCCGTGGACGTCGAGCAGCTCGACGGCGTCATCGCCGTCCCGTCGGCCGCCATCGTCCAGTCCGGCGGTCACCCCGCCGTACGTCTCGAGGCCAACGGCACCACCACGGACCGGGCGGTGACCCTCGGGTCCGTGATCGGCCAGCGGACCGTGGTCGCCGAGGGACTGTCCCCCGGCGACGTCATCCAGGTGCCCTCCTCCGGCCTCGCCCGCGGCACCGCCAGCCCCTCGGCCGCGGCCTCCGGGCAGCGCACGGGTGGCGGCCTGTTCAGCCGGGGCGGTCGCTGATGTCCCCGATCCTGTCGCTGCGGGACATCCACAAGACCTACTCCAACGGCTCGATCTCCCTGGAAGCACTGCGCGGCATCGACCTGGACATCGAGGAGGGCGACTACGTCGCCATCATGGGTCCCTCCGGCAGCGGCAAGTCGACACTGATGCACATCCTCGGCTGCCTCGACATCGCCACCTCGGGACGCTACGAGCTGGCCGGCCGCGACGTCAGCACGCTGTCCGAGCGGGAGCTGGCGGAGGTCCGCAACCGCTCCATCGGCTTCGTCTTCCAGCAGTTCAACCTGCTGCCCGGCATGACCGCCCAGCAGAACGTCGAACTGCCGCTGGTCTACGCCGGGGTCGGCCGGGCCGAGCGGACCGCGCGGGCGCACGAGGTGCTCGCCGCCGTCGGGCTGGCCGACCGGACCGCCCACCGGCCCGGCGAGCTGTCGGGTGGCCAGCAGCAGCGCGTCTCGATCGCCCGGGCGCTGGTCAACAACCCGGACATCCTGCTCGCCGACGAACCGACCGGCAATCTCGACTCCGCCTCGACCGAGGACGTCCTCGACCTGCTCTCCGGCCTGCACTCCCGCGGCCGGACGATCATCCTGATCACCCACGAGCACGACGTGGCGCTGCGGTCGGTGCACCAGTACTCGATCCGCGACGGCCTGCTGGGCCCGCTCGAGACCGGGGCCCTGGCATGATGGCGTTCCGCGAGACGCTGCGGACCGCGATCACCGCGATCCTCGGCCGCAAGATGCGCTCGGCCCTGACGATGCTGGGCATCCTGATCGGCATCGCCGCGGTGATGCTCACCGTCGGCCTCGGCCAGGGCGCCCAGGCCCAGATCACCGGACAGATCAACGCGCTGGGCTCCAACCTGCTGATCGTCACCCCCGGCAGCACCACCAGCCTGACCGGCGTACGCGGCGGTGCCGGCAGCGCCACCACGCTGACCCTGGACGACGCCACCATGCTGGCGGACCGTACGGTCGCCCCCGACATCCAGGCGGTGGCCCCGGTGGTCCAGACCTCGACGTCCGTCGTGGCCGACGGGAACAACTGGACGACCCAGGTGATCGGGTCCACCCCGGACTGGACCACGGTTCGGGCCCGGACGGTCACCGAGGGTCGCTTCTTCACCGCTGACGAGAACGCCGCCCAGGCACCGGTCGCGGTGATCGGGACGACGACGGCGACCAACCTCTTCGGGACCCGCTCACCGGTCGGCCAGACGATCCAGGTGCAGGGCGCGACGCTGACCGTCGTGGGCGTGCTGAACACCGCCGGCAGCTCCCTCACCGGTGACCAGGACGACCAGGTGATCGTCCCGATCGCGACCTTCACCCAGCGGATCGAGGGCACGACCGGCCTGACCGTGTCGACCATCTACATCTCGGCGGCGGGCCAGGACGCCCTGTCGGCGGCCTACCAGGAGACGGACGCAGCCCTCAACACCGCGCACCGCACCACGCCGGACACCGCCGACTTCTCCGTCGCCTCCCAGCAGACGCTGGTCAACACGGTGGCCACCACCACCCAGACGCTCACCGCCCTGCTCGGCAGCGTGGCGGCCATCTCGCTGCTCGTCGGCGGCATCGGGGTGATGAACATCATGCTGGTGTCGGTCACCGAGCGGACCCGGGAGATCGGCCTGCGCAAGGCGCTCGGCGCCACCCCGGCGGCGATCCTGCGCCAGTTCCTCACCGAGGCCAGCCTGCTCGGCTTGATGGGTGGCCTGGCCGGCGTGCTGCTCGGGATCGGCGGGGCCGCGGTCCTCTCCCAGGTGGTGAAGTTCCAGGTCACCCCGTCGTGGCCCGCCACCCTGGTCGCCCTGGTGGTCTCGCTGCTGATCGGCGTGGTCGCCGGGGTCTATCCCGCCGCGCGGGCCGCCCGGCTCGCGCCGATCGACGCCCTGCGGACCGAGTGAGGGGCGTACGGAGATGAGCCCACGCAATCGTCGAGCTCGTAGCGGTCGAGGACGCAACGGTCGAGGAGGAAGCACGATGAACCGACGCCGGATGGTGGTCGCCGGGACGGTGGCCGTGGTGGTGATCGGCGGCGCCGTCACGGCGTACGCCCTTACCTCGGCCGGCTCTTCCGCCGCCGACCGCTACCGCACCACGACGGCCACCCGCAGCGACCTGACCGCGACGGTCAGCCTCAGCGGTTCGCTGACCCACGTCGACGCGGTCACCGCGAGCTTCCCGGCTGCCGGCACCGTCACCTCGGTGTCGGTGCACGCCGGCCAGCAGGTGAAGGCCGGCGACCTGCTGGCCACGATGGACACCACGCCGCTCCGGGCCGCCCTGCTGGAGGCCCAGTCGCAGGTGGCCGCCGCCCAACTGGCGATCGAGCAGGACCGTAACGCCATCAACGCCGCCGCCTCCGCGTCGGCCGCGGCGACCACCGGTGCCCAGGCCACCACGCAGGCGTCGGCAGCATCCCAGGCCTCGGCGGCCGCGGTGACCCAGGCCCGGACCGGCGCGACCGGTGGCACCGCCGGCACCGGGTCGACGGGGAAGAGCACCGCCTCCCAGGCCGAGATCGACAAGGCCCTTGCCGCGGTGACCCAGGCCCAGAAGACCGTCGACGGCTCCTGCCAGGGACTGCTGTCGGGCCTGGGCCAAGGGACGGGCGCCCCGTCCGGCCAGAAGGCTGCCACCACCGTCGCCGACCTCCCCGGCAGCCCCCCGGCGAGTGTCTCGGCGTCGGCCACCCCGAGTGCGACCCCCACCCCGACGCCCACGGCAGCACCGACCACGACGCCGCTCGCCGCCTGCATGGACGCCCTGCAGAACCTCAGCGCGACCCAGCACAGGGCTGCGACCGTGCTCGACTCGGCGGCGGCCGCACTCGCCCAGCAGGCCACGCCGTCCGGGACCCCGACCACCGGTGCCCGGACGACCACCAGCGGCACGACCGGGAGGACCGGCAGCGGCACGGCCGCCCAGTCCGGCCAGACCAGCGGCACGTCGTCACCCCAGGCGAAGCTGCTCGCCGACCAGGGCACCCTGGCGGTCGCCCAGCAACAGCAGACCCAGGCCCAGAACAACCTTGACGGCGCCTCCCTCACCGCGCCGATCAGCGGCGTCGTCGGCGCCGTCGACATCTCCGCCGGCAACCGCGCCACGCCGACCAAGGGCATCGTGGTCATCGGGCCCGGAGCGGCCCAGGTGGACGCCACCGCCTCCCTCACCGACCTGCAGCAGGTGGCGGTCGGCGACCAGGTCCAGGTCCGGACGGTCGGCTCCTCGACCACGCTCGACGGCACCCTGACCGCTGTCGGTGCCCTGCCCTCGAGCGGGGCCGGGACCGAGGCGCCGTCCTACCCGGTGGTGGTCACCGTGCCCAGCGGTGCCGGCGGTCTGCCGGAGGGGGCACCCTCCACCGCCTCCATCGTGACCACCTCGCTGAAGAGCGCCCTGGTCATCCCGGCCTCGGCCCTCACCACCACGTCGACCGGGGCAACCCAGGTGACGACCCTGGGCGACAACGGCACCCGTACCGTCGACGTGTCGGTCGGTGCCCGGGGCCAGGGCCGGGTCCAGATCCTCAGCGGGATCAGCGGCTCCGACGTCGTCGTGCTGGCCGACCGGACGGCGCCCCTGCCCGCCACCAACCTGACCAACGCCCGCAACGCGTTCCGCCCCGGCGGCGCGAACAGCGCCCCGGCCGCGACGAGCGTGGCCAGCCCGCGCTGACGGCCGCCGGTCGGATGCACCGGCGACTCAGGGGATCCGGTCCAGCGGCCAGTGCTGTCCCGTCCCGCTGTCGATCAGGGCGGCCCGGACGACGCTCACGGTGAGCGGCAGGGCATCCGACACCGCCCGGGCGACGAGGGGCAGCTGGGCCTCCTTGGCCCGGGTCGCCAGCGACACGTGGGGCACCCAGGACCCGAGGGTGTAGTGCCGGTGCAGGACCGCCCCGGCGCCGGCGACCGCCGCGGCGACAGCCTCCTGGCGGCGGGCGACCTCGGCGGTCACCGAGGCGGCGAGCGCTGCCCGGCCACGGGAGAAGGCCAGCATGCCGTGGAACTCCAGTGGGAACGGCCCACCGTCCGGCAGCGCCGCGACCCGCTCCTGCACGGCTTCCAGATCCCACTGCACCGCCACCGCGTACGACAGGTGGGGCAGGTGCTGGCCGTGGGTGTGGGTGAGCAGTGTCGGGACGCCGCCGGCCTCGAGCCGGGTCCAGATCTCACGGACGGCGCGATCCCCCTCGTGGTCGAAGAGCAGGCACACCGCGAGGGACATGGCCCCATCATCCACTGCCGGCCCCATCGCGGGCAGGCGGTCGGGCCGGCGGCCCTCAGAGGTTGGTGGCGTCCGCCGGTGCCTCGGTCGACATCGTCTGCCCGGCGCTGAGGCGCTGGTCCACGTCGCAGTGCAGGCCCAGGGTGTACGCGGTCATCGACAGGGACCCGAACGCGTAGCCGTCCACCAGCACCTCGGGCGCGCTGCCGGCCGCCGCGGCGAGCCCGCCGAGGTAGAGCAGCGGCAGGAAGTGGTCGGGCGTGGGTACGGAGGCCGCGAAGTCGGCGTGGTCGACCAGTCCGGGCAGCCCGGCCGGGTCCCCCAGCACCAAGGACCGGACGTCGTCGTCGAACCGGCGGGCCCAGTCGAAGCCGTGGTCGGGCTGCTTCCAGTCGACGGCGCGGAGGTTGTGCACGACGTTGCCGCTGGCCAGCACCAGGACCCCGCTGGCGCGCAGCGCGGCCAGTCGGGCGCCGAGGGCGAGGTGGTACTCGAGCGGCTTGCCCGCGTTGACGCTCAACTGCACCACCGGGATGTCCGCGTCGGGGAACGCGTGCACGAGCACCGACCAGGCGCCGTGGTCGATGCCCCAGGAATCGCGGTCCGCGCCGACCCACATCGGGTGCACCGCGTCGGCGACCTCGGTCGCCAGCCCGGGCAGCCCGGATGCCGGGTAGTCGACCTCGAACAGCCGCTGCGGGAAGCCGAAGAAGTCGTGGATGGTCCGGGGCTTCGGCATGGCGGTGACGGCGGTCGCCTGGATGTACCAGTGCGCGGACACGACCAGGATCGCCCTGGGTCGCGGCACCGCCTTCCCGAAGGCTCGCCAGGCCCCGCTGTAGCGGTTCACCTCGAGCGCGTTCATCGGGGTGCCGTGCCCCACGAACGCGGCGGGCATCACCTCCGGGCGTACGTCTGCTGCGGCCGGGGCGCCGGGCGGGGACACTGGTCCTACATCCCGTTGCAGCCATCCGGAAAGGCACGGTCATGCATGTCCTTCCCCGCACCACCATCGGCAAGTGGTCCCTCGGCATGCTGATCGTGGTCCTCCTCTACCCGTTGTACTGGTCGGTCTTCCTGGCCATCCCCGACACCTTGCGTCCCGTCCAGATCGCCGTCGGGCTCGTCATCGTCGCGCTGGCCCTCGGGTCCGTGGTGCTCGCCGGCGTGGCCGTCTTCCGACAGCAGGACCGGTCTCTCGTGCTGTACGTCCTCGGAGGGCTCACGTCGCTGGGGGTACTGCTCTTCGCGATCGGCGAGGTCGTAGTGCCCCACTGACCCGCGTTCCCGCTCCCCGGTGCCCTGCCGGTCGGGCCGACACCAGGAGTGCCTGGCTGCTTCGGTGGACCCGATCCGGCTCGGACGGCCCCCCTCCTCGACGCCGAGCGACTAGCGTCGGACCATGAGGATCGCGATGGCGAACGACCATGCCGGCACCACGCTGAAGAACGAGATCGCGGCCTGGCTGCGGACCCAGGGCCACGAGGTGGTGGACTTCGGGGCGTACGACGAAGCGCCCTGTGACCTGCCCGACCACGTGTACCCTGCTGCCCTCGCCCTGGCCCGGGGGGAGGTGGAGCGGGCGATCCTCGTCGACGGCGTCGGGTACGGCAGCGCGATGATCGCCAACAAGGTCCCCGGGGTGTTCGCGGCCGTCGCCCAGGACCCGTTCTGCGCGACGCTGGCCCGGTCCCACTCCGACACCAACTGCCTCTGCCTTGGCGGCAAGATCATCGGCTCGGCGCTCGCGATGGAGATCGTTCGGGCCTGGATGACGACCGACTGGCTCGGGACGACCGAGGAGAAGTACGCCCGCCGGGTGGCGAAGGTCGCCGAGATCGACGCCCGGCACCTGCCCCGGCTGCAGTAGGTGGTGCCGATCAGGTCGGCAGGCCGGCCCGGGCGGACTGCCAGCCCGTCTCGTGGAGCCGGCCGAAGGCCGCCAGCAGCAGGTCGAGGGTGAACTCGAACTCGTACTGCTCGTCGCAGTGCCCCCCGGACGCCTCGAACATCGCCACGATGCTCGGGTAGCGGCGCCGGACCTCGCCGATCATCGCCTGCTGCCCCGCTGCGTCGTCGGGGAGCGCGAGCGCGTCGGGGTCGTCGAAGGCCTCGGGGCTGAAGCCCCAGATCCGGTGGCCCAGGGCGTGCATCACGTGGTGGGTGAGATCGGCGGAGAAGCCCCCGGCGAGGAACTCCCCCGACAGCGAGTCCATGTACGCCAGGACGGTGGGCGTGCGGGTCGTCCGCGACTCGATCGCCCGACGGGCCCACGGGTGGGCCAGCAGCACCCGGCGGGCGGACAGGATCCGCCCGCGCACCGCCTGCCGCCAGTCGGTGCCGCCGGGGGGGTCGTACATGTCGATCAGGGTGTCGATCATCCCGCCGAGGAGGTCGTCCTTGTTGGCGACGTGCTTGTAGAGCGCCATCGGGACCACGTCCAGCCGGGCCGCGAGGTGGCGCATGCTGACCGCCTCCAACCCCTCGGCGTCGGCGAGGGCGACCGCCTCCCGCAGCGCCCGGTCACGCGTCAACGGCTGACGGGGTGCGGTGGCGGCCATGCGGACCAGCGTATCCGGCCGGGCCCTGCTCCTCGTCGGACGTCGGCCGGGGGGTCCAGCCCCGGACGACGAGCCACACGCCCAGGCTGAACTCCCACACCGCGATGGGCAGCGCGCTGAGGGCCCCGAGAGCCGACACCTGCGTCCAGGCTCCCAGCATCACCCCGGCCGAGGAGGCCAGCAGCAGGGGCGCACCGACCAGTCCGATCGCGGGGATGACCCGTGGCACCAGTCGGGCCCGGAACAGCACCGTGCCGAGCATCAGGGCGTTGACGGCCGCCATCACTGCCGGCCCGAGCAGGAACGTCTGGTCGTGCAGGGCGACGAGGGCGACGCGTACGGTCGGGGTGGTGGTGCCGGCGGCGTCGAGCCGGACCAGTGACAGCACCGTCACCACGCCGACGAGGATCAGGCCCGCCTCGAGCAGGCGCGACGCGACGAAGCCGAGCGCCAGGGTCTCACCGTGGCGCCGGGTGACGGGGTACAGGGTCACCGCGGTCCCGACGCAGGCGAGCGCGAGCAGGACCTCGAGGATCGTCCCCCAGACGGCGGCGGTGGGCCCGCTCCCCTGCTGCAGGAACGGCGTCTTGAGCGCCAGCGCCGGGATCGAGGTGACGAAGGTGACGAGATAGAGGATGCCGCCCGCCAGGGCGTGCTGTCGGTCCGTGGTCATGATGCCTCCCGAGTCGACCAGGTGTACGGCGTACACCAGCAACGTCTTCAGGGTAGGTGTACGCCGTACACCGAGTCAACCGTGCGCACGGAAGAACAGCACCGCGGCCGCGACCCGGAGGGGGTGCGGCCGCGGTGACGTCGCGAGGGGTGCGGTTCAGGCGATGACCAGTTCCTTCGGGACCGCCGCCAGGGCCTGGGAGACCGGGCAGTTCACCCGGGCCCACTCGGCCTTCGCGGCGAAGTCCTCGGCGCTGAGGCCAGGGACCTCGCCGTGCACGGTGAGGGTGATGCCGGTGATGCCGGTGCCGGGCAGGAAGGTCACCGCGGCCCGGGTGTCGAGGGACGAGGGATCATGGCCGTCCTGGGCCAGCGCGTTGCTGAGCGCCATGCTGTAGCAACTCGCCAGGGCCGCGGCGATCAACTCCTCGGGGTTGGTGGTGCCTGTGCCGGCCTCTGCTCGCGCGGCCCAGGACACGTCGAAGGCGGCGACGCCGGAGGTCTCCAGCTCCGTGTGTCCCTTGCCGTCGAAGAGGTTGCCCTCCCAGTGGGTGCTGGCCGTGCTGACAGTCGGGTTCGCCATGGGAATGCTCCTTGGTGTCGGAGGTGCCTGTGAGGTCACCCTAATCCGGCGGCCGCGTTCCGGACAGGGGTTCGCCGGGCCGGGCCCCCGGCACCCCCCGGAGTACGCATTCCCCTGCCCGGCCGGCCCGCCCCGGCCGATACTGGGGAGGTCGCGAGGAGGTGCGTCATGAAGGTCCCCCATGCCAGCCTGACCCGGACCGTCCGGGTCACCAGCCCCGAGTTCACCGACGGCGGCCCGATCCCGCTGCGGTTCACCTGCCAGGGGCAGGGCCTCTCCCCCGCCTTCGCCTGGTCCGGGGTCCCCGCCCGCGCCGTCTCGCTCGCAGTGGTGGTCAGCGATCCCGACGCCCCGCACGGCCCGTTCGTCCACTGGCTGGTGACCGGACTGCCCGCCCGGAACGGTGGCTTCCGGGAAGGCAGCGCCCCACCGGGCGGCCACGAGATGCCCAACAGCGCCCGTACGCCCGGGTGGTACGCCCCCTGCCCGCCCAGCGGCACCCACCGGTACGTGTTCGCCGTCCACGTCCTGGATGCCGCGGTCCGGGGCGCCTCCAGCCAACACGCGCTCGACGAGATCGGTGAGCACACGGTGGCCTGGGGCAGCGTCACCGGCCTGGTCCGGGCCCACTGACGCGGATCCGTGCCCGCTGGCACGAAGGAGATGCCCATGGCACCGGAGCCCGCGCCGGCGGTCGACGTCCTGGTCGCCCTCGGGCGCCGCGCCGCGACCGACGGGCTCGGCCTCGAGGCGGCCGGGATCGCGACGACGCGCGGGGGGTCCGTCGTCGTGGACGAGCACCTGCGCACCGACGTCGACGGTGCGATCAGGCACGCGCATTCCGGCCCTCGCCATCTGCCATCGCCCCCTCTACCGTTGGACCATGGCCGCGGATCTGCCCGAGCTTCTCGTCCCCGACGCGGGCGCCTGGCGCGATTGGCTCGGAGCCCACCACGCCGAGAGCCCCGGGGTCTGGCTCGTCCTGCACAAGAAGGGCGGCGACGTCACTGCCCTGACGTACGAACCGGCGGTCGAGGAAGCCCTGTGCTTCGGGTGGATCGACGGCCAGGGCCGG
>CAYOBI010000001.1:134426-137335 GCA_964402325.1 uncultured Propionibacteriaceae bacterium
GCGGTGCCACAGGCCCAGGCGATGTTCGACGTCCTCACCTCGACGAACCGCTACTCCCTGATCTACCGCACGACGTCCGCCAAGCGACCCGGGACGAGGGCCCGGAAGATCGCCGAGTACGTCGCGATGCTGGCCCGCCACGAGACGATCTACCCGCAGAAACGGCGCCCACCCGACAAGCCGGCATCCTGACGCGAGGCGACCCCGGGACCGGTAGCCTGCAGGCATGGCCGCCAGGACCCAGCCCACCGACGCCTCCGTCGACGACTTCCTGGACGCCGCCCAGCCACCCCGCCGGGTCGCGGAGGGACGCCGACTCGACGCGATCATGCGCGACGAGACCGGGGCCGAGCCGGTGATGTGGGGGCCGTCCATCGTCGGGTACGGCAGCTATCACTACGTGTCCCCCTCGAAGACCTCGCGCACCGAGGGGGACTGGCCGAAGGTCGGCTTCTCCCCCCGCAAGGGCGCGATCTCGCTGTACGGCCTGAAAGACCTCCCCGAGGGGGCCGCCCTGCTCCCTCGCCTCGGTCAGTACACCGAGGGCGTCGGCTGCGTCTACGTCAAGCGCCTCGACCACGTCGACGAGGCGGTCCTGCGTCGGCTCGTCCGGATCGCCTTCAGCCGCGGCGACGACCCGACCGGCTGAGCGGGCGGTCCTCAGACCGCTTCGACGAGCATCGCAGTGCCCTGGCCACCGCCGATGGCGATGCCGGCCAGGCCGTACCGGGCCCCGGTCGTATTGTGCCGGACGAGTTGGGTGAACAGCCGGGTGAGCTGGACCGCGCCGGTCGCCGCCCAAGGGTGTCCGAGGGCGATGGCCCCGCCCTGGGGACAGTTGCGTTCCTCGTCGATGCCGAGCGCGTCCAGACAGGCGAGCACCTGGCCGGCGAACGCCTCGTTGAAGTCGACGACGTCCACCCGGGCGAGGTCGAGGCCGGTCCGTTCCACCAGCCGGCGGACCGCGGGGACGATGCCCCACCCCGGGCGGTCCGGGGCACAGCCGACCGTCACCACGTCGACGACCCGCAGCCCGTGCAGGCCACGCCGGGCGGCGGTCGCACCGTCGCAGAGCAGCACCGCGGCCGCCCCGTCGTTGACCCCGCAGCTGTTGGCCGCCGTCGCGGTCCCGTCGGGGGTGAAGGCCGGTCGGAAGCGGGCCAGCCGCCGGGCGGTGAATCCGGCCCGCGGGCGCTCGTCGTGGTCCAGTCCTGCGACCGCCAGGATCTCGTCGGCGAAGACCCCCGCGGCCGAGGCTGCGACGGCCCGCTGGTGGGAGCGGGCGGCGTACGCGTCCTGGCGGTCCCGGCCGATCCCACGCTCGGCCGCGAGCAGGTCCGCGGCCACGCCCATGTCGGGATCGCCGTGGGCCGGGTCGGTGAACGGCGCCCGGACGTACTGCTCCGGCACCGCGTCCGGACCGGCCGGCGGACGGAACGTCAGTGGCTGGGTGCTGACCGACTGGGTGCCTCCGGCGAGCTGGAACCCCTCGCGTCCCCCGGCGAGCATCGCGACGCTGTACTCGATCGCCGCCATCCCGGAGCCGCACTGGCGGTCGACGGTGACGGCGGGGGTCGCAACGTCAAGGCCGGCCTGCAGGGCCGCCACCCGGGCCGGGTTGCCGCCCGGCCCGCGGATGTTGCCGATCACCACCTCGTCGAGCGGCGTGTCGTTCCTCCCGGCCAACGCGCCGATCAGCGGCGCGAGCAACGAGGTCGCCTCCACACTGCGCAGGGCGCCGCCCTGGGTGCCGATCGGCGTCCGCAGGGCGTCCACGATCACCGGCCGGTCGTCGAGGCGCGTCATGCCGTCGCCCCTTCCTCGTGGCCGGCCGGGTCCCCCGCCGGGTCGTGGCGCCGCCGGTCCGCCGCGAGAACGTCCGCCACGAGCCGGGCCCGGTCGACCTTGCCGGCCGGGGTGAGCGGCAGGTCCTCGTGGACCAGCCAGCGGCGCGGGCGGCGGGCGCCGGTCAGGTGCGTACGTCCCCAGGCCCGGACCGCCTCGTGGTCCGCCGCGCCGGTGACACAGCAGACCAGGTCGCCGAGGCGATCGTCGGGCACCGCGAGGACGACCACGCGGCCCCGCGCGTGCGCCTGCAGCTCGGCCTCGATCGGGGCCAGTTGCACGGTCGCTCCGGCGGTGGTGGCGGCCCCGGGCCGGCCCAGCACCTCGAGCCGATCACCCTCGAGCCGGGCCAGGTCGTGCACGGTGGCGAAGCCGCGCGCGTCGGTCGTCGTCCGGGACAGCCACGGCGAGCGGACCCACAGCACGCCGTCGCGGACCTCGGCCGTCACCCGGTCGAACAGGTGCAGGTCGGTGGCGTCGCGTCCCCAGGCGATCAGGGAGAGTTCGGCCGCCCCGTAGTAGTGGTCGACCTGCAGCCCGGCGGCCTCGGCACGGCGCCGCAGGTCGGGCGGCAGGACGTCCCCGGCGACCAGCGCGTGCAGCCCCGGACGGGGATGGTCGACCAGGACCGTACGCAGCTGGGCGGGGGTCAGCTGCGCGTGGCTGCAGCCGGTCGCGTCGGTGCTCCACGACGCCCCCACGTACGTCGCGAGGCAGGCGGCGAACAGGTTCATCGTCGCGGCGAGCGGTCCGGGGATCCAGAACCGGCCCGAGGCGGTCAGCCCGAGCCGGCGCGCGCACGCCTCGAAGCTGTCCACCCAGGAGGCGGTGCTGCGAACGATCACCCGTGGGGTTCCCGAGCTGGTGCCCGAGGTCGACAGGGTGACGTCGAGGCCGCGCCGGTGGGCGTCTCCGAAGGCGGCCACCGGATCCGACCGGTCGAGCACCGCGACAGCCCCGGGGCCGCCGGACGCGTACGCAGCGCCGGACACTGCCGTCATGGTGGCTCCCTCGAGGACGCGGGTTCGGACCTTCCGAGTATATGAACGGTGTTCAAGTGCGTC
>CAYOBI010000001.1:137435-145624 GCA_964402325.1 uncultured Propionibacteriaceae bacterium
CGCCACGGGCCCCGAGGCCGCCCGGGTCAGGCGCCGGCCGGCTTCGCCCCGACGATCTGGATCAGGTTGCCGCAGGTGTCGTCGAAGACCGCGATGATCGCCGCCCCGATGTCGGTGGGGGGCTGGGTGAATGTCACGCCCCGGGTGGTGAGCCGGTCGTACTCGGCCCGGACGTCCGCCACGGCGAACTGGGCCAGCGGGATCCCGTCCGCGACGAGCGCGTCACGGTAGGGCTTGACCGCCGGGTGGCCGGCCGGTTCCAGTAGCAGCTCCGGTCCGTCCGGGGACTCGGGCGAGACGACGGTGAGCCACGCGTCGTCGCCGAGGGGGATGTCGTGGTGCTTGATGAAGCCGAGCACGTCCGTGTAGAACGCGAGGGCGGCCCGCTGGTCGTCGACGAAGACGCTGGTCAGGGTGATCCTCATGGCCGGTTCCTCCCGGTGATGGGCCCCCGTCGGCAGACGGCGGCGAGTGGTTCGCTGGTGAAGTCTTGCAGCATACGGCGACACTGCCTGCCGCCCTCAGGAGCGGGTACCCGCCTGCACCGGGAGCCGTCGATGTGGTGGAGGTGTCGTGACGGCCCGACGCACCCGCCCCACGGCGGCCGGAAGCACCGAGGCCAGCGCTCCCCAGCCGACGGCGACCAGGATCGCGGCGGCCACGTCACTGGGTCGGTGCCACTGCAGCACCACGACCGCCAGGCCGGTGGCGGCGACGGCGACGCCACCGATCCAGGCGACCGCCGCCCGCACCGCCCCGGGCGCCAGCATCGCCGCCACCACGGCGACCGCGGCGATCGCCGCCGCATGGCCGCTCGGGAACGAGTTGCCCGTCACGCCGGCGTCGACCCCGGGGCGCGGCAGGACCTGTTTCAGCACCTCACTGGTCACGATCGACCCGGCCAGGGCGAGCAGGGCGGCACCGTACGGACGGCCCCGGCGCCCGAGCACAGCGAGCAGGACCAGGACAACGGCGGTGACCGCCACCACGGGCCCGACCAGGCCACCGAGCCAGGCCGCCGCGGACGCCCACGAGGCGGGGACCTCGGCGAGTCGCAGCATGACCGCCTGGTCCGCCTCCTGGCCCGCCGGGGTCGCGACGAACACCCGGTAGAGCGCCACGATTCCCGCGACGCAGCCCACGAACACCCCGATCATCCGGTTCATGGTCACTCCTCTCGTCAGCACGACCCACGGTAGGAAGCGACCACGCGATCCTGCCCAGCGTGGTCTGTGCCGTCGATGTGAGGGTCGCGAGGAGGCGACCGCCGCCGGGGCCTGTGCTTCCCGTCCTTGTGTCGAGGCATTTAGCGATATATCGTGATAACACATGATGTACCGACCAATGAAGGAGACAGACATGTCAACCGCAGGAATGCACACACACGGCCGCCCCGACGGCGGCCTCGGCCCGCTGCTGCGCGGGCCCCACCACGACGCCGCCCACCACCACCCCGACCTGGGCCCCGGCCCTCGAGGTGGGCGCGGCTGGGGCGAAGGATCCGGCGCCGAAGGGTTCGGCGGCCGGGGTCGCCGGGGTGGCCCCGGCCCCATGGGCCCGATGGGCCCGATGGGCCCCGGCGGTGGCCGCGGACGCGGCCACGGAAGGGCGCGGCGCGGTGCGATCCGGCTGCTCGTCCTCTCCGCCCTGGCCGAGCGCCCGATGCACGGCTACGAGGTCATCAACGTGCTCGGTGAGCGCAGTGGTGGCCGCTGGCGTCCCAGCGCCGGCTCCGTCTATCCGACGCTGCAGAGCTTCGAGGACGAGGGACTGGTGACCAGCGAGGAGGTCGAGGGCAAGCGGGTCTACTCGCTCACCGAGGCCGGCCGGACCGCCGCCAGCGCCCGCCCCGCCCCTGAGCCGTGGGCCGAGGACGAGGGGGACGACCGGCTCCGCCAGGTCGCCCGGGGGTTGCTGGCCGCTGTCCAGCAGGTCGGGCTGATCGGCTCCGACGCGGCCCGCGGCGAGGCGTACGAGATCCTCGACGACGCCCGCCGACGCCTCTACCGGCTGCTCGCCGACGACGAGCCGGGCCGCGACGATCCCGACGACGGCGAGGAGTGAGGCCCCTCCGTCGCCCCTCCACCCCCACCCGATCGGACGGGGCGGCGCCTGTGATGAGCCATGGACCCGCCCCGCCCCCTGACCGGTTCTCCCTGGTCGAGCTGCAGAGCGCCTTCCGCAACTGCCGGATGCCGCTGGAGGCCCTCCGCCACGAGATCACGCCGACCGGCCTGCACTACCTGCCGGTCCACTTCGACATCCCCGACCCGGGTACCGACGGCTGGCACCTGACGCTCGACGGCCGCGTCGCCCGGCCGAACCGCAGGACGGCGCACGGGTGCGCCGGTGCGCCTGCTCGTTCCCCGCTCGTACGGCTTGGTCGTACGGCAGTCAGGCCAGCCGGGCGAGCTGCTCGGCCAGCAGGCCGGCCGCGATCAGCGTCATCGCGATCCCCGACAAGCGGCTGACCGCCCGGGCGGCGGTGGGGCGCGTCCGCAGCACGGCGCGCGACCCCGAGCCGACGCCCAGGTACACGATCGCGCACGACGCCATGTGCAGGCCGCCCAGCACGGTCACCTGGAGCGCCACCGGCCAGGCACCCTGCGAGTCGGTGAACTGCGGCAGCAGGGCCAGGAAGAGCAGCAGCGCCTTCGGGTTGAGACCACTGGTCGCCGCACCGCGCCCGAGCTGGTCGAGCCAGGACCCGGCCGGTCCGCCGCCGGCGGCCTGCTGCGGGGTGGGCGGATGGCGGATGGTGGAGACACCGAGCCAGGCGAGGTAGCCGGCTCCGATGACGGTGAGCACGCCGAGCGCCCCCGGCGTGGCCGCCAGCAGGGCCGCCGCCCCACCCGCCACCACAACGGTGATCACCACGTAGCCGGCCAGCAGCCCGACGACGGCCGGGACGACCGACCGGTAGCGCAGCCCGGCGCTGATCGCGTACGCCCAGTCGGGCCCGGGGGTGAGCACCAAGAGGAACGACACCACCCAGAACGCCGCCAGAGACCCCATCGCCATGTCGGCCGCCGCCTTCCCGTCACCGCCGGGACGACGTCCGCGCCCCGATGCCGGAACGATAGAAGAAAGCGGTTGGCAAGTGCTCCTCAATTCTTCCCCGAAACCCCCCACTATGAGCAATAATCTCGGCATGGATGCCCTCGACCGTGAAATTCTTGCGCAGCTGCAGGCCGACGGGCGGCTCACCCTCACCGAACTGGCCGAGCGGGTCGGCCTGAGCGTGTCCCCGTGCCACCGCCGCCTGCGGGCGCTGGAGCACGAGGGGATCATCACCGGCTACCGGGCCCGGCTCGACCCGGCCAAGGTCGGCCTGGGCTTCGAGGCGCTGGTGTTCGTGACGATGGACACCACCAGCGCCGAGACGGTCTCCGCGTTCGAGGCCGCTGTGGCCGCGGTCCCCCACGTCATCCGGGCGGAACGACTGTTCGGCTCGCCGGACTACCTGTTGCGCGTCATCGCGGCCGACCTGGCCGCCTACCAGCACCTGTGGGACACCCACCTGGCCACCCTGCCCGGGGTCCGGCGGGTGGCCTCCACCATCGTGATGAAGAGCATCGTCCAGGACCGGGGGCTGCCCCTGCGCGGCTGACCGAGCGCGCGTCGGCCCACCGCAGCCCACTACGGTGGTCGGACACGCAGTGCAATCGAGGACCAGGAGCGGCGGGATGGACGTACGGGACGCGGTCGAGGCGGACGTCGAGGCGATCACCGCCATCTACAACGACGCCGTGGCCAACACGACGGCGATCTGGAACGACACCGTCGTCGACGTCGCGAACCGCTCCGCCTGGCTGGCCGACCACCACCGGCAGGGCCGCCCGGTCCTGGTCGCGGTGTCCGGGACCGGCGAGGTGCTCGGCTACGCGACGTTCGGTGACTTCCGCGCCTTCGACGGCTACCGGCACACGGTGGAGCACTCCGTCTACGTCCGGACCGACCGGCGGGGTGGTGGGATCGGGTCGGTCCTGATGCGGGAACTCATCGTCCGCGCCCGACGCAGCGGCGTGCACGTGATGGTGGCCGCGGTCGAGGCCGGCAATGTCGGCTCGATCCGGCTGCACGAGAAGCTCGGCTTCGCGCCGGCCGGGGTGCTGCACCAGGTCGGGACGAAGTACGGCCGCTGGCTCGACCTCGCCTTCCTCGAGCTCGTCCTGGACGGCGATGCCGACGCCGGGGCGCCGGTCCGGGCCGCCCGCTGAGGCAGGTCCGGGCCGGTGCCCTGACGGGCCCCGATCGCAGGTGCGGGATCAGACCAGCTCGGCGTCCTCGAGCAGGTGGCCGATCACGGTGCCGTCGAGCCGCTTGACCACAGCGCGCGGCAGGCGGACCCGCTGCCCGTCGCGCAGGCGTCCGGCGGCGGCGAGCAGCGCCCGGACGTCGTACGCCGAGCCGTGGACCTCAGGGACGCCGCGCTCGACGTCGAGCAGCCGATAGACGGCCTCCATGCCGGTGCGCACCGAGTACTCGGTGGTGAAGATGCAGTCGCGGTCCGTCTCGGCGAACTGGCCGACGAAGGCGAGGTTGACCGAACCCTGCGGCACCACGTCGGGGCGGTCGCCGGCCCGACGGGGCAGGAAGAACGCCGTGACGAACGGCATCATGCAGGGCAGGCAGACCACGGAGTGGGCCGCCAGCTCGTCGATCAGCCCGACCGGTACGCCCAGGTGGTAGAGCCATTCCTGGGCGATCTCCTCCCCCGTGCAGTCCCGCATCGGTTTCCTCGCGTAGTCGCCGGGCCGGTCGACGAACAGTCCGTAGATCCACACCACGGCCGAGGTCGCCGGCTGGGCGGCGAAGTGCGGCTGGCGGTTGATCGTCCAGCTCATCAGCCAGGACGAGTCCTGGACGGTGACGATGCCGCCGGTCACCACCCGCCCGGACAGCGGGTCGCGCTTGGTGATCCGCTCCAGGTAGGGCAGCACCCGGTCGTCCAGCGTGGTCAGCGTGGCGGACTCCCAGGTCGAGGCGTCGGTGTGGGCGCAGAACACGTCCGGGCGCCCGAAGGCGGGGTCCTGCGCGGCGATGGTGCGCCACAGTGCCCAGGTGCCGCCCTCGTGCACCTCCGGGTCGAACTCCGGGGCGGTGTGCTGGTCACCCCAGCCCGAGTTCTCCACGCACGACCCGTTCGTCACGAAGACCAGGTCGTCCTCGCCGAGGTCCACCCCGCCGGGCTCGCCGGCACGGATCCAGTCGATCCGCCGGGCGACCTTCGAACCGCTCTCAGGTCGGGTCGCCGTGGCATCGCGCCGCAGCAGAGGCAGGGCAGGACGACCGGCGGGATCGTCAGGGCAGGACCACCCCGAGGAACGCGGCCACCACGTCGACGACGGTGGCCCGGTCGACGGTCTCCGGAGCGGCGGCGTGCTCGAGGGCGAGGGCATTGACCAAGGTCAGCAGCACCACCGACGCCCGCCGCAGCGCCGACCTGTCGAGCCGGGCCAGGTAGGCGTTGGACGCCAGCAGGTCGACCAGGCCGTCGACGCGGGTGCGGGACAGATCCGCGTACACCCGGTCGACCGCGGGGTCGCGGAGGGCGACCGTACGGAACTCGTTGAGCAGCAACTGCCAGCGCAGCGGGGTGTCCAGGGTGGCCTCGGCGACCGCCTCGGCGAGCGGCCGGAGCAGTGCGGCCCGGTCGGCGGCGGCATCCAGGGCGGGCGCGACGCGCTCGAGCAGGTCGACGCTGATCGCGGCCAGTCGCTGGGTGCACGCCTGGGCGAACAAGCCCGGCTTGCCGCCGAAGTTCGAGTAGACCGCGCCCTTGGTGTAGCCGGCCCCGATCGCGACCGCCTCCAGCGAGGTGGCCCGATAGCCGTCCCGCTCGAAGGCCACCGTCGCGACCGCGAGGATCTCCGCCCGGACGTCCTCGCGGCGCGGCCGACGGGCCGGTGTCCGCGCCGGTGGGGTCGTGGCCGCTGCGGTGGCTGGCATGGCGTGCCCCTCTCGAACCGATTCCGCTGCGGACCGCACCCGCCTCCGGACTCGGATCCTGTCGATACCTTTGGTACTGAATACCAAGGGTATCCGCAAGACGAGCCCGTGGAGTTGTGATGAAGGCGACATCCTCCCCGGTGCAGTGCGGTCCACCGGGCCTTCCGGCCGTAACTGCCGCGGTCGGAAAGAGCACGACCACGGCACAAATGCGGGGGTGGGTGACGTTTCCGTGACGGCATCGTGAAGAATCAATGGCGTGACTCTTGAGTTGGCGATCCTCGTGCTGGTCGTCGTGACGGCCATCGGCTTCGATTTCACGAACGGCTTCCACGACACCGGAAACGCCATGGCGACCTCGATCGCCACCGGTGCCCTCCAGCCGAGGACGGCAGTGATCCTGTCGGCCGTGCTCAACCTCGTCGGCGCCTTCCTCTCGGTCCAGGTGGCCCTCACCGTGACGAACGCCGTGGTGAAGATCCAGGACAAGAGCGGCATGCCGAAGGCACAGTTCCTCGCCGACAACGGGCACCTGCTGCTGATGATCGTGTTCTGCGGGCTGATCGGCGGGATCTTCTGGAACCTGCTCACCTGGCTGCTGGGGCTGCCGTCCAGTTCCTCGCACGCCCTCTTCGGCGGGATGGTCGGGTCGACGATCGCCGCCCTGGGCTTCGGCGGGGTCAACTGGGCCGGCGACGGGACCAAGCTCGACGGCATCCTCGGCAAGGTGGTGCTGCCGGCCCTGGCCTCCCCCGTCGTGGCCGCCATCGTGTCGATGATCGGCACCTGGATCGTCTACCGGGTCACCGCGGGGGTCGCCGACCGCTACCGGGAGACCGGCTTCCGCTGGGGCCAGATCGGCACGGCTTCTCTCGTGTCACTGGCCCACGGCACCAACGACGCCCAGAAGACGATGGGCGTGATCACCCTGGCCCTGATCGGCTACGGATCCTGGCACCACACGACCAGCATCCCGCTGTGGGTGAAGGTGGTCTGCGCCGGGGCGATCGCGCTCGGGACGTACACCGGCGGGTGGCGGATCATCCGCACCCTCGGCAAGGGCCTGGTCGAGATCGACTCGCCGCAGGGGATGGCCGCCGAGGCCTCCTCCGCCGCGGTGATCCTGGCCTCGTCGCACCTGGGCTTCGCCCTGTCGACCACCCACGTCGCCACCGGGTCGATCCTCGGCACCGGGCTGGGCCGGCGCGGCGCCGAGGTCCGCTGGGGCGTCGCGCTGCGGATGGTGGTCGCCTGGCTGGTCACCCTGCCGGCGGCCGCCCTGGTCGGGGCCGCCATGTACGGCATCGCCAACGGCCTGTCCGGCGTCGCGGACGGATGGCTGGGCCCGTTCGTGGTCTTCGCCATCCTGCTGGCCATGGCCGGCTACCTGGTGGCACGCTCGCGGCGTACGCCGATCGGCGCCCACAACGTCAATGACGACTGGGACACCGGTCTCGGCCCGGCCGCCGCCCACTCGACGTCCGCCTAGGAGGACCCCATGTTCCAGTTGTTCCTCGCCGCGACCGCCCAGGTGCTGGTCGTCTGCATCATCGTCGGGGCCGGGCTGCCCGGCGTGTTCGCCCTGGGGGTCCGCTGGATGGCGGCGGGTGCCGGCGGTGACGCCGAGACGAGCCACGCCGCCGCCAAGCCGGCCTTCACCGCCCTCGGCGTCCTCTGCTTCACACTCGTCCTGGCGGTGATCGCCGCCGGGCTCGCGATCCTGATCTCCTCCGGCCTCGGCTATACGGTCTCGTTCGACCACGTGCTGCCGACCTTCGTGAAGAAGGGGTGACTCCCGTGCCTGACAATGTCTTCCAGCGCGTCGTCCAGTGGCTGCGCGCCGGCTACCCGCAGGGCATCCCGGAGAACGACTACATCGCCCTGTTCAGCATCCTGCACCGCACCCTGACCCGCGACGAGGTCGAGACGGTCGCCCGGCGGATCGCCGAGCGCCGGCACCACGGTCAGCCGGTGTCGGAGGCGGAGGTCGCCGAGATGATCCGGCGTACCGTCCAGGAGGAGCCGACACCCGAGGACATCCGCCGGGTCTCGGCGCACCTCGCCGCCGGCGGCTGGCCCCTGGCGGGCCCACCGGTCGAGTGAGACGCACCGTCTGAGGACGCGCGCGACGTCGCCCTGCGGCCCGTCGGACGGCCCTGCACCGCAGCGGTCCGACGGAAGGTCGTGGTCGTCGCTGGGTGGATGGCCCCGGACGCGGGACGGCCGACGTCCGGGGC
>CAYOBI010000001.1:145724-154566 GCA_964402325.1 uncultured Propionibacteriaceae bacterium
GCACCCCGCCCCGCTCCTCCATGGCTCGCGGAAGAACGGGGCGGGGCGCGGAACGGGGTCGGCCTCAGGGGGCCGGGATCAGGATGTCCCGCACCAGGGCGTCGAGATCGGCGTCCGCGGCGAGGAACTGGCGCAGGGTCTTGCGGGTGGGCCCGAACTCGTCGAACTCGGCCGGGGTCATGCCGTCCACCTCGTAGGCGCGGACGAACTCCGGCACCCGGCGCAGCTGCTCGAGGTAGTGCGGGTCGACCGGGACGTCCATCCGGGGGACCGCCCGGTAGTCCGAGGCGTTGATCAGGGCCTGCCACTTGAACGGCGGGGAGACCACCACGTCACCGCCGACGAACTCGGCCCAGTGGTGCACGTTGCGGAAGGCGGCCGACAGCAGTCGGGCGCGGTAGCCGCGGTCCTGGAAGATCCGGTAGGCGTGCTTGAAGGCGGCCACGCCGGCCCACTCCAGCGCCGACGGATCGAGGAAGATCTTGTCGCGGGCGACCACCTGCTTGATCCAGTCGTCCAGCCGGCCGACCATGATCGTCACCACCGGACCCATGGTGGCGGTGTCGTGGCCCTCGGCCTCGCGCGCCGCCAGACCGCGCTCGATCGCCGCCGCGGCGGTCACCGCCTGGGCGACCGAGAACGACACCGTCACGTTGACCGACACGCCACGCCGGGTGGCCTCCTCGATCGCCGCGATGCCGACCTGCGTCGCCGGGATCTTCACCACGATGTTCGGTGCGAGCTCGCTGAACTCCACCGCCTGGGCGACGATCGCCTCGGCATCGCGGGCCAGGCGCGGGTCCGTCTGCACCGAGAGCCGGCCGTTGCGGCCGTGGTGCTCGACGAAGATGGGCTCCAGCAGCCGGGCCGCCTCGACCGACATGTCCCTGACCGCCTGCCAGCCGATCATCGACTCCCCCCAGGTGGGGTGCGCCGCGGCGATGGCGCGGATCCGGTCGGTCCACACCTCCGGGTGCCGGGAAATCGTGGCGTAGGCGATCACCGGGTTGCAGGTGGCACCCACGCCACCGAACGCGATGGACTGGCGCAGCTCCTCCAGATCGGAGGAGTCGTTCCACAGTGCCGTGGGGGTGGTCTGCGCGGCCTCCAACAATGGGCCGGCTACGAGCGTCGTGTCGAGGTACGCCGTGTCATTCATGGACCTGGAGCTCCTGGGTCGGTGGCGTGGGTGGCGCCGATGCCGCCCAACTGATGACCACACGACAAATAAACACCCATGACAGTACGAAGTCAAATGAATGTACGTACAAATGCCAGGCCATTGATCGGGTCCTCGTCGCCCGCCGTCCGTCAGGCCGACGCGACCTCGGTGCCTCAGGCTTCCGGCCGCCCCGCGCGCGAGTCGAGGAACTGGTACACCTCCACGTCGTCGACGCCCGGAAAGGTGCCCGGCGGCAGGGCGGCCAGCAGGTGCGCATGGGTCCGGGCGCTCGGCCAGGCGTACGTCCCCCACCGCTGGGTGAGTGCCGACGACGGCCGGCGGCAGCAGGTCACGTCCGGGCAGCGGGACACCGAGTGCTCCTTCGTGTCGCGCCCGCGGAACCACTTGGAGTCCCGGTACGGCACCCCGAGGCTGGTCGAGTAGGCGCCGCCGGCGCCGGCGCGGTCGACCCGGGCGGTGCACCAGTAGGTGCCGTCCGGGGTGTCGGTGTACTGGTCGAACGCGTTGAACTTGTCCGGCACGTCGAAGACCTGCCGCGAGGTCCAGTACCGGCAGACCAACTGGCCCTCGATCGCCCCCAGGTTGTCCTTGGGGAAGGTCACCCCGTCGTTCTCGTACGCCTTGTAGATGGTGCCGGACTCGTGGACCCGCTGGAAGTGCACCTGGATGCCGAGATGGCGGGTGGCGAAGTTCGTGAACCGGTGGCAGGCCGCCTCGTAGCTGACCGCGAACGCGTCCCGCAGGTCCTCGGCGGCCAGCTCCCGCCGGTCCTTGGCCTCCTGGAGGAACCGCACCGCGGGCTCCTCGGGCATCATCAGCGCCGCAGCGAAGTAGTTGGTCTCCACCCGCTGGCGGAGGAACTCCCCGTAGTTCGTCGGCGGCGTGTGGCCGAGGATGTGGTGGCCCAAGGCCTGCAGCAGCACCGACTTGGGGTCGTGGTCGCCGATGCCGGCGGTGGGCAGGTAGATCCGCATGTTGCGCAGGTCGGTGACCGAACGGGTCGAGTGCGGCAGGTCGCCGGCATGGTGCAGGGTGAAGCCGAGGTGCTCGGAGATCTTGCCGATCAGGTGCTGGGACAGCGGCCCGGAGACGTAGCCGACCCGCTTCAGCAGCTTGGCCGCCTCGGCCTCCAGCTCGCCGTAGTAGTTGTCCCGGGCCCGCATCTCGTCGCGGAGCTGGGAGTTGGCCCGGCGCGCCTCCTCCGGGGTGGCGACCCGCTCCGCGACGTCGCGGGCCAGCTCGCGGTGCAGCCCGACGAGGGCCTCCAGGACATCCATCGACATCCGCGGGGAGATGCGCACCTGCGGCAGTCCGCGCGACGCGGCCAACGGGGAGTGCATGTAGTGGTCCAACTCGATCTCCAGCTGGGCGCGCCTGCTCGGCACCGGAGCGGTCAGGTCCTCCAGCGTCGCGCCGTAGACCCGGGCGATCCGCTGCAGCTGGGACACCTTCGCCTCGCGCTTGCCGTTCTCCAGCAGGGACAGCTGGGAGGATGCGACACCGGAGCGTTCGGCGACCTGCGCCAGGGTCAGGTTGCGCTCCTTGCGCAGGTGCCGGAGCCGCCGACCCAGCGAAAACGGGTCGAAAGGCTCCTCCCGCTCGTCGGGGCTCGAGGGTCCATCGTCGTTGACAGCCACGAAGTTCACGATATCGGAATTTCTGCATTTCTTTCAAGGAAGATCTCTGGAAACGTGTGGCGCACGTCACGCAAGGTAGTACCACCAGGGCGCGCAGCAAGGACGCCGGCCCGAGGACCGAAGGACACCTGCCATGAGCTCCACCTCTGCCGAACTCATCCAGTACGACTGGAAGACCAACTCCCGCTGGGCCGATGTCAAGCGTGACTACACCGCCCAGGACGTCGTCCGACTCCGCGGCACCGTCCAGGAGGAGCACACCCTGGCCCGCCGCGGTGCGGAGCGCCTCTGGGAGAAGATCCACTCCGAGGACTACATCAACGCGCTCGGTGCCCTCACCGGCAACCAGGCGGTCCAGCAGGTCAAGGCCGGCCTGAAGGCCATCTACCTCTCCGGCTGGCAGGTCGCGGCCGACGCCAACCTCTCCGGCCACACCTACCCCGACCAGTCGCTCTACCCCGCCAACTCGGTCCCCCAGGTCGTCCGCCGGATCAACAACGCGCTGCTGCGCGCCGACCAGATCGAGCACTCCGAGGGCGTCCGGACCGTCGAGGACTGGCTGGTCCCGATCGTCGCCGACGCCGAGGCCGGCTTCGGCGGCCCGCTCAACGCGTACGAGCTGATGAAGTCGATGATCGTCGCCGGCGCCTCCGGCGTGCACTGGGAGGACCAGCTGGCCTCGGAGAAGAAGTGCGGCCACCTCGGCGGCAAGGTGCTGATCCCGACCAAGCAGCACGAGCGCACCCTGAACGCAGCCCGCCTGGCGGCCGACGTCGCGGACGTCCCGTCGGTGATCATCGCCCGGACCGACGCCGAGGCCGCCACCCTGATCACCTCCGACGTCGACGAGCGCGACCAGCAGTTCCTCACCGGCGAGCGCACCAGCGAGGGCTTCTACAAGGTCCGCAACGGCCTCGAGGCCTGCATCGCCCGCGGCAAGGCGTACGCCCACTACGCCGACCTGCTGTGGATGGAGACCGGCACCCCGGACCTGGCGGTCGCCAGGAAGTTCGCCGAGGCGATCAAGGCCGAGCACCCCGACCAGCTGCTGGCCTACAACTGCTCGCCGTCGTTCAACTGGAAGAAGCACCTCGACGACGCCACGATCGCGAAGTTCCAGCGCGAGCTGGGCGCAATGGGCTTCAAGTTCCAGTTCATCACCCTGGCCGGCTTCCACGCCCTCAACTACTCGATGTTCGACCTGGCCCACGGCTACGCCCGCGACGGGATGACCGCCTACGTCGACCTGCAGGAGCGCGAGTTCGCGGCCGAGGAGCGCGGCTACACCGCCACCAAGCACCAGCGCGAGGTCGGCACCGGCTACTTCGACGACATCGCCACCGTCGTCAACCCGGACAGCTCCACCACCGCCCTCAAGGACTCGACCGAGTCCCACCAGTTCTGATCCCCCCCACTACACCCGCACAATCCTGGAGAGGAGACCGCCATGACGACCTCGACCGTGCAGCCATCGCCCGGCGCGACATCGGACACCACCACGAAGGACATGACGACTGTGACAGGGTCCGCGGCCGGGGTCGCGAGCCACACCCACCAGCCGATCGGCGACCTGCTGGTCGACCGCCGGCTCGTCGAGTTCCTCGACCGCGAGGCCCTGCCGGGCGCAGGGGTCGACCCGGATCGGTTCTGGGACGGCTTCGTGCGGGTGTTCGGCGGCTTCACCGGGCGCAACCGGGCCCTGCTGGCCGAGCGCGAGCGGCTGCAGGCCGAGATCGACGACTACCACCGGGACCACCCGGGCACCCCGGAGCCGGCCGACTACCAGGCCTTCCTGCGGCGGATCGGCTACCTCCTCGACGAGCCGACGGGGGTCCGGGCCAGGACCCGCAATGTCGACACCGAGATCGCGGAGGTGGCCGGCCCGCAGCTGGTCGTGCCGGTGATGAACCGCCGGTTCGCGATCAACGCGGCCAACGCCCGGTGGGGGTCGCTGTACGACGCGCTGTACGGGACCGACGCCATCAGCGAGGCGGACGGCGCCAGCCGCGGGCCGGGCTACAACCCGCGTCGCGGCCAGCGGGTGATCGCCTGGGCCCGGGCGTTCCTGGACCGGGCGGTCCCGCTGACCTCCGGCTCGCACGCCGACGTGGTCGAGTACCGGGCCGGGCAGCGGTTCCGGGCGACCCTGCGCTCCGGCGAGAGCGTCGGCCTGGCCGACCCGGACGCCTTCGCCGGCTTCACCGGGGCCCCTGGGGCGCCGAAGAGCATCCTGCTGCGCCACCACGGGCTGCACATCGACATCCGGTTCGACTTCGACAGCCCGATCGGCCGGGCGGACCGGGCGCACATCAGCGACATCGTCCTGGAGGCCGCGATCACCGCGATCATGGACTTCGAGGACTCCGTGGCAGCGGTCGACGGACCCGACAAGGTCGTCGGCTACCGCAACTGGCTGGGTCTCAACGACGGCACCGCCGCCGAGGTGATGGAGAAGGGCGGCCGGGCCTTCACCCGGGCCCTCGCCCCGGACCCGACCTGGTCCGCGCCGGACGGCTCGGAGGTCCGCCTGCCCGGCCGGTCGCTGATGCTGTGCCGCAACGTTGGTCACCTGATGACCACCCCGGCGGTGCTCGACGAGCACGGCGAGGAGTTGCCCGAGGGCATCCTCGACGCGCTGGTGACCAGCCTGTGCGCCATCCCCGGCCTGGCGTCCGGCAACGAGCGGGCCAACTCGCGCACAGGTTCCCTCTACATCGTGAAGCCCAAGCAGCACGGCCCGGCCGAAGTGGGGTTCACCTCGGACCTGTTCGCCGCGGTCGAGGACGTCCTCGGCCTGGAGCGCAACACCATCAAGATGGGCATCATGGACGAGGAGCGCCGGACGACGGTGAACCTGATGGCGTGCATCGACCGGGCCGCCGACCGGATCATCTTCATCAACACCGGCTTCCTGGACCGCACCGGCGACGAGATCCACACCTCGATGGTCGCCGGGCCGATGATCCGCAAGGCGGAGATGAAGTCGGCCACCTGGATGACGAACTACGAGGACTGGAACGTCGACGTCGGCCTGGCCTGCGGACTGCCGGGACGTGCCCAGATCGGCAAGGGCATGTGGGCGATGACCGAACTGATGGCCGACATGCTCGCGACGAAGCGCGCGCATCCCACGGCCGGCGCGAACACCGCCTGGGTGCCCTCGCCGACCGGCGCCACCCTGCACGTCACCCACTACCACGAGGTGAACGTCTGGGAGCGTCAGGCCGCCATCCTGCAGCAGGGCCGCCGCGCCACCCTGGCAGGGCTGCTGGACATCCCGCTCGCCCCGGACACCGACTGGAGCGAGGAGGAGAGGCGCCGCGAGGTGGAGAACTCCTGCCAGTCGATCCTCGGCTACGTGGTGCGCTGGATCGAGCAGGGCGTCGGTTGCTCGAAAGTGCCCGATATCAACGACGTCGCGCTGATGGAGGACCGGGCGACCTGCCGGATCAGCTCGCAGATGCTCGCCAACTGGATCCGCCACGACGTGGTGTCGGCGGAGTTCGTCGTCGAGGCGTTCCGCCGGATGGCGGTGGTCGTGGACACGCAGAACGCCGCGGACCCGGACTACCTGCCGATGACCCCGTCGACCCCGGAGGGGTCGTACGAGGACTCGATCGCCTGGCGCGCCGCCCGTGACCTGGCCCTCGAGGGCACCCGGTCGCCGTCCGGCTACACCGAGCCGATCCTGCACGCGCGGCGCCGGGAGTTCAAGGCGGCGTACGGACTCGTCTGACGGCAGCGGCTCGCCCGACAGCGCTGCCCCTGCTGAGAGCCACCGTCGCAGATGCGCGTGAGCCCCGTCGGTCCCCGGACCGACGGGGCTCACGCGGTGCCGGGAACGCGTCGTCAGCCGACACGACCGGCGCAAGCAGCCGGCGGGGCTGCCGACGGACCGGCTGCCCGGCTCAGCGGTACTCGGGGTTGGCGTCGAAGCCGAACCGCTCGCCGCGATCCCAGTCGGCCCGGAGGTTCCCATAGGCCGGCAGGCCGCCGGCATCCTTGAGCCGGCGGGCGGTGTGCAGCAGGTTCCACGCCATGAAGGTGGTGTTGCGGTTGGTGAAGTCGCTCTCCGGTCCGCCGGAGCCGGGGTCGAGGTAGCTCGGGCCCGGGCCGATCGCCCCGATCCAGCCGGCGTCGGCGCCCGGCGGGATGGTGAAGCCGATGTGCTGCAGGCTGTAGAGGATCGACATCGCGCAGTGCTTGACCCCGTCCTCGTTGCCGGTGATGATCGCGCCGCCGGTCTTGCCGTAGTACACGTACTGGCCCCTGTCGTTGAACAGGCCGCTCATCGCGTAGAGGCGTTCGATCAGCTTGCGGGTGATCGACGAGTTGTCCCCCAGCCAGATCGGGCCGCCGACCACGAGGATGTCGGCGGCGCGGATCGCCGGCCAGATCTCCTCGGGCCAGGCGTCCGTCGACCAGCCGTGCTCGCGCATGTCGGGGTAGACCCCGGTGGCAACGTCGTGGTCGATGAACCGGAAGGTCTCCACCGTCACGCCCCGGTCCCGCATCAGCGCGATGCTGCGCTCCATCAGCCCCTGGGTGTTGCTGACCTCGGGGCTGCGCTTCAGGGTGCAGTTGACGTAGACGGCCCGAAGATCGTCGTACGTCGCGGGAGGGCGCTCGTCGCCGGACATGGCGTCATGCTACCTGCAGGCCGATGGTCGCGTGGGCCCGTCAGGCACACCGGTCACCACGCGACGGTCCGGCCGAGCTGGTCGAGGAACTGCAGGCCGCCGTGGCCGTGCTGGGCATCGACGGTCGTGACCAGGTGCGGGATGCTCTCCTCGACGGACAGATGGGCCTCGGGGCCGCCGAGGTCGGTCCGGACCCAGCCGGGCGCCATCAGCAGCAGGGTGCGCGGGTCGTCGCGGTTGCGGGCGGCGTAGCTGCGCATCAGCTGGTTGAGCGCCGCCTTCGACGCCCGGTAGACCTCGAAGCCGCCGCCCTCGTTGTTGCCGATGCTGCCCTGGCCGGACGACATCACCGCGATGGTCCCGTCGGCGGTGACCAGGCTCTTCAGGGTCTCGACGACGCGCATCGGGGCGAGGGCGTTGGTGACCATCAGCCGGGTGAACTCCTCGGTGCGGATGTCGGCACAGGTCTCGTGGCGTTGGTTCGCCACCCCGGCGTTGTGGAAGAGCAGGTCGAAGCGCCGGGACGCCAGCCGGACCCGCAGGTCGTGGATCCCTCCCGGGCTCGTCACGTCGAGCGTCTCGATCGTCAGGCCGGGCCGCCGGTCCCGGAGCTCGTGCAGGGCGGACGGTGGACCGGGGCGGACGGTGCCGACCACGTGGGCACCGCGG
This sequence comes from uncultured Propionibacteriaceae bacterium, assembly GCA_964402325.1. Taxonomy (GTDB): domain Bacteria; phylum Actinomycetota; class Actinomycetes; order Propionibacteriales; family Propionibacteriaceae; genus Raineyella. The sequence goes on from CAYOBI010000001.1 coordinate 153,854, forward strand.
TCGAGGTACTCCTCGGCGAGGGCGAGGCCCAGGCCTCGCGAGGCGCCGATCAGCAGGACGTTGGGGTGTGTGGTGGTCATCGTTGATCCCTCACTCGGTGGCGTTCGCCACCAGCCTGTGCCTCCGCGGGGTCAGTCCGACGTCCGATCCGGGGGCGGAACGGTGTTTTCCGTTGATTTGCCCTCGACGACGACAATGTACGTACATGACGTGGAGCAGCGCCGTACCGCCAGTGTGATCGGTAACACAGTATGCTGTGCGTGCCGGACGACGGCTGTCGGCGGCGTACGCCCCGCTCGACCACAGGACCCTTGTCTCCAGAACGGAGGACAACTCGTGAACACCGACAACGGCGTCGATGTGGAAGAGTTCTTTGCAGGCCTTGCCGCTTCGTCCGACCCGAGCGCCGTCGCCCTGTCGACGTCGGTCCTGCTGGAGCATCCGCGGTCGGACGAGTGGCGGATCGGCCCCAGTGGCGTCGACTGGGACGCCCCTCTCCCCTCGCTCCATCGGGTGGTACCGGTCGCGGCGCTGGTCCGGGTCGCCCGGTGGTGGGAGGTCTCGGTCCGCCGGCCGATCAACCGTGGCGAGTGGACGATCACCCGCGACTCCTTCGGCAGCTACGTGGTCGAGCGGTGCCGGTTCGACCGGCCGCACCCGGGCGAGCGGACCCGCCTGCTGGGGTGAGGGCCACCCACCTCGGGGGCATCAGA
>CAYOBI010000002.1:0-39034 GCA_964402325.1 uncultured Propionibacteriaceae bacterium
CGGAAGAAGTCGCGGGCGAGCAGTTGCGGGTCCTGCCGCAGCCGGTGCGGCGGGTCGACCGCGGCCCAGGGCAGCCGGCGGGCCTGGGCGCGTTCCGCCCAGTCGGCCGCCCCGACCCCGGCCAGCAGGTCGTCGAGCGCGGCGAACAGGGCCGTACGGTCGCCGGCCCGCGCCTCGGCGGTGGCCCAGCGCGGGTCGGTGAGGGCGGACCCGACGCCCTCCTCGGCCAGCCAGCCGAGCAGGTCGTCCCACATCCGCGGGCTGCCGCCCAGCCCTCCACCGACGTACCCGTCGGCGGTCCGGAACAGCCCGTGCAGCACCAGCGGGTGGTGCCGGCCGGGTCGCGGGTCGACCCGGTCGGCGTGGATCTGGGTCAGCGCGCCGGTCTCCAGGCAGGCGGCGACCGCCTCGAGTGCCGACACCTCCAACACCGGGGCGGGGTCCCACCGGCCGCCTGCCACGGACAACACCGCGGCGATCGCGCCGTACGCCCCGGCCAGCTGCTCGGCCTGGTCCTGCGGCAGCCGTAGCGGCGGCGAGTCGGGGGTGCCGACCTGGGCGAGCATCCCGCCGCGGGCGGCGACGGTCAGGTCGGTGGCCGGCAGGCCCGCCGCCGGCCCGTCGCTGCCGTACGGGCTGATCCGGACCGTGGCGACCCGGGTCGGCACCCCGGCGGGCAGGTCGCCGGTGTGCAGGATGACGTCGGCGCCGGCCACCAGCGTCCGCCACCGGTCGGGGTCGGCGGCCGGGTCGAGCAGCACCGAGGACTTGCCGGCGTGCCAGTGGGTGAACGGGATGCCGTCGCGGACCGTACGTTCCGGGCTGCCGCCCGGCGGCTCGACCAGCACCACGTCCCAGCCGAGCCCGACCAGCATCCGGCCGGCGGCCCGGGTCCACCCGGTGCCGAGCTCCAGCACCCGGGGCCGGTCGGGCCCGGCGGTCACCGGCCCTCCGCGAGGAACATCGCCAGCAGCGCCTCGAACTCCGAGGCCCGCTCGTACGGCACCCACAGGCCGGTGTCGGCGAACAGGTGCAGCCGGGCGCCGGGGATCCGGCGGAGCAGGAACAGCGCGTTGTCGTAGCCCTGGATCCGATTGTGGGTGCCCCAGACGATCAGGGTCGGCGCGGTGATCCGGTCGGCCTCCCGCCACGGCTCCTCGGTCGCCGGTCGGCCGGCGACGGTCCGGGCCGGCCCGTCGGAGGTGGTCCGGCGCACGGACTCCTCGTACCGGTCGGCGACCAGCTCGGGGGTGAGCAGCGCGTGGTCGTGCATCATCAGCTTCAGGTACGCCTCCATCCGCTCCGGGGAGGGGCCCTCGCCGGCGTAGTACCCGCGGATCGCCTTCTGCCCCTCGGACGGCATGGTGGTGAACAGCGGCAGCCCGCCGGCGCTGGAGACCAGCACCAGCCGGTCCACCCGGTCCGGGTGGTCGATCGCCAGCTTCATCGCCACCGCACCGCCGGTGGCCATCCCCACCACGTCGGCCCGCTCGATCCCCAGCTCGGCCAGCATCCGGGCGAACAGTGCCGCCAGCCCCGCGTACCGGCCGCCCTCGACCTCGTACGGGTCGGACCGGCCGTAGCCCGGCAGGTCGACGACCAGCACCCGGTGGTGGGCGGCCAGGGCGTCGACGTTCTGCCCGAAGTTGCCCCAGCCGTACGCCCCCGGGGCGCCGCCGTGGATACACAGCAGCACCGGGCCGGCGCCGGCCTCGTGGTAGTGGATCCGGGTCGGGCCGACGCTGACGAAGCGTGAGGTGGATTCCTGCGTGGAGGACGTCATGGCCCGGATGCTAGGCAGCCGGGGCCGCTGACCCCGAGGCCGGCGGACTGCTCAGTGGACCCGGCGCCGGGGTCCGGTGGTCGGACCTGGATCGTGGCGCCGACCGGGCCCGATGCGGTCCGATCGGGCCATGACACAGCCTCCCGCGAGCCACTTCACCACCGTCGCCGGCGTCACGTACCACTACCACGACATCGGCGAGGGGGCGCCCACGATCTTTCTGCACGGCGGGGGTCCGGGCTGCACCGCCTGGTCCGACTTCGGGCCGGTCGCGCCGCTGTTCGCCGCCGACCGGCGCTGCATCCTGGTCGACCTGCTGCAGTACGGCCGCTCCGACAAGAGCGAGATCGAAGGTCCGATGTGGGACCACCACGCGGCCAAGCTGATCGCGCTGATGGACGACCTCGGCCTGGAGAGCGCCGACTTCGTCTGCAACTCGTGGGGCGGGCACATGGCCCTCAAGATCGCCGCGGACCACCCGGAGCGGGTCCGGACCGTCACCATCACCGGCAGCATGCCGGTCTTCCGCGGTCCGCTCGGCCCGCTGCCGGAGAACGGCCACCGCGGCCGCAGCGCCCGGGACCGCTACTACGGCGGCGAGGGCCCGACGAAGGAGAAGCTGCGCGAGCTGATCACCTCCCTGGAGTGGTACGACGCCGACCGGCTCCCCGAGGAGACCCTGGAGATGCGCTACCGGCAGAGCCTCGACCCCGAGGAGCGGGCGCTGGCCGGCGCGTCGGACAACCCGCGCGGCGACTGGCAGGACATCGGCGCCGACCTGGGCCGGATCCAGGCGCCGGTGCTGATGGCCTGGGGCATGTACGACGGCTTCCTCACCCCCGACTACCCGCTGATGCTGGCGAGCATGATCCCGCACGGCCAGCTGTGGATCATGGACCAGGCCTCCCACCACCTGCAGGAGGAGCGCCCGCACGACTACCACCGGATGGTCTCCGGTTTCCTCGCCCAGCACCTGCCCGGCGAGGGGGACCGGGCATGACCGCGCCGACCGCCCCGGTCTTCGGCAACGCCTCCATCCCGGCCGACGGGGACGCCCACCTGCACGGCCTGGACGGGGAGCTGCGGGACCGGGTCCGGGCCGCCGCCGACCTCGTCACCACCGAGCGGCTGACCGAGCTGGTCTGCGGCCTGGTCGACGTACCCAGCCCCACCGGCGACGAGCGGCCGGTGGCCGAGCACCTGGTCGGCCGGCTCGTCGACGCCGGCCTGGACGCGGAACTGATGCCGATGGACGAGCGGCAGGCGAACGCCTGGGCCCGGCTGCCCGGCGACGGCACCGGCCCCTCGCTGATGCTGTACGCGCCGACCGACACCGTCACCACCGGCGACCCGGCCGAGGACCTGCCGTGGATCGGCACCATGCGCCCCGACCTGCTGCCGCACGCCGAGGTCCGCGGCGACCACGTCGTCGGCCTGGGCGCGTCCAACCCCAAGGGCCACGTCGCCTGCGTACTCGCGGCCGTCGAGGCGATCGCCGCCGCCGGGGTCCCGCTGCGCGGTGACCTCGTCGCCGCCTTCGGCGCCGGCGGGATGCCGACCAACGCCCGCCCCGGCGTGGACAACCCGCGGCTCACCACCGGCCAGGGCGCCGGCTGCTCCTTCCTGCTCGAGCAGGGCGTGCACACCGACTACGCGGTGATCGCCAAGCCCGGCTGGACCGTCGCCTGGGACGAGGTCGGCCTGACCTGGTTCGAGATCGTCGTGCACGGCACCCACACCTACACCGGCTCGCGGCACCGGCTGCCCTATCGCAACACCGTCCGGCTCGCCGCCGAGGTGGTCTGCCGGCTGGAGGACTGGTTCCCCAGCTACACCGCCGCCCACACCGACGGCCAGGTCGCCCCGCAGGGCATGGTCGCCACCATCCACGGCGGCTGGACCCGCACCGCGTCCTTCACCCCGGAGAACGTCCGGCTGATGGTCGACATGAGGATCAGCCCGCGCTCCACCCCGAGCGAGGTACGCCGCGAGCTGGTGGCCGAGGTCGCCCGGATCGCCGCCGACCTCGGCGCCACGATCGACGTACGTCCGGTGCTGGCCGTCCCGGGGGTGGCGACCGACGCCGACTCCTGGTTCGTCCGCCGGGCCGTCGGCGCCTGGGAGGCCGTCACCGGCCGGGAGCACCCGCGTACCGACAACGGCTCGGGCGCCACCGACGCGGCGATCCTGCGCAGCCGCGGCATCCCGACCGTACGGATCGGGATGCCGAAGATCACCGACGCGCCGTTCCCGGTCGACTTCGCCATGGGGATGAACGCCGTCGACCTGCGGGAGGCGGTCGCCTTCACCCGATTCCTGATCCGATTCGCGCTCGAGGTGGCCTCGAGCGATCTCGACACCGCGGAGGTGCACTGATGGCACAGATCGTCCTGGGCGTGGGAGCGTCCCACAGCACGTTGATGAACACCCACTGGGAGGAGACCACCCACCGCGAGGAGGCGATCACCTTCCGCGACGGGCTGGCCGAGGCCCGTCGCCGGGTCGAGGAGGCCCGGCCCGACGTGGCGCTGATCATCGGTTCCAACCACTTCCGCGGCTTCTGGCTCGACCTGATCCCCGGCTTCACCCTCGGGGTGGGGGAGTGCCTGGCCTCCGGTGAGTCCGGCACCCCGGAGGGCCCCCAGCCGGTGCACACCGGGCTGGCCCGGCACATCGTCGACGACGTCGTCGGCTCCGGTCGTGGCGACCTCGCCTTCTCCGCCCGGCTGCAGATCGACCACGGCCAGAGCCACGCCATCCAGTACCTGCTGGCCGGGCTCGACGTCCCGATCATCCCGCTGGTGGTCAACGTGTTCGCCCAGCCGCTGCCGCCGCTGGAGCGCTGCCGCGCGGTCGCCGAGGCGATCCGGGACGCCGTGGCGAGCTACCCCGAGGACCTGCGGGTCGTGGTGATCGGTTCGGGCGGCCTGTCGCACCGGCTGCCCTGGCCGGACTGGCGCGCCCCCGAGGGCGACGACGAGGAGTTCATGGTCCGCGCCTGGCTCGACGGCCGGCTCAACTGGTCCGACTACGACGTCCGCCGCCGCCGGATCATCCGCGCGGCGGAATCGGCGATCACCCCGGAGTGGGACGAGGCGGTGATCGACACCTTCGTCGCCGGCCGGACCGACGAGCTGTACGCCTACACCACCGCCGACCTGGAACGCGCCGCCGGCAACGGCTCCCAGGAGCTGCGGTCCTGGCTGATGATGGCCACCCTGCTCGGCGGCGCCCCGGCCGAGCGGATCGCGTACGCTCCGGTGCCGGACTGGCTCACCGGGATGGGCGTGATCACCATCACCCCGGACCGGGCCTGACGTCGTGGGGCCCGTGCTGGTCCTCGGCCGGGCTGCGGTGCCCGACCTGACCGCCGCCCTCGCCGGGCTGCCGCACCCGCCCCGGGTGCTGGTCGCCGACGATCGGGCCACGATGCTGGACCACCTCGCGGTGGCCGGTGCCGTGGTCGCCGACTGGTCCGGGCGGCTGGTGCTGGACGCCGAGGCGGCGCGGGCCGCGCGGCGGGTCCGGCTCGTCCAGTACCCGGGCGCCGGCCTGCACGCGGTCGACGTCGAAGCCTGGGAGCGCGCCGGGGCCCGGGTCTGCCGCGTCCCCGGCGCCAATGCCGCCTCGGTCGCGGAATGGGCCGTGCTCGCCGCCGGGGCGCTCTGCCGCCGGCTGGCCGGCCTCGACCGGGACCTGCGGGCCGGGCGCTGGACCTCCGGGGCGGACGTCCGCGACCTGTCCGAACGCCGGGTCGGTGTGCTCGGCGGCGGGGCCGTCGGGGCCGCCTGCCTGCGGCTGTTCGCCGCCTTCGGCTGCCCGGTCGCCTACCACTCCCGCCGGCCGCGTCAGGACCTGCCGTACGCGTGGCGCCCGCTCGACGACCTGCTCGCCGGCGCCGACGTGCTGGTGGTGGCCGTCCCGCTCACCCCCGACACCCGTGGCCTGCTCGACGCCACCGCCCTCGGCCGGCTCCCGGCGGGGGCGCTGCTGGTCAACGTCGGGCGCGGCCCGGTCACCGACGAGGCCGCGCTCGCGGCGGCGCTGCAGGCCGGACGACTGGCCGGGGCGGCGCTCGACGTCTTCGGCACCGAACCGCTGCCCCCGGACCACCCGCTGCGGAGGGCCCCGCACACCCTGCTCAGCCCGCACGTCGCCGGCGGCTCCGGGACCGCCCGCGGGCGGATCTTCGCCGCCGTCGCCGCCAACCTGGCCCGCGTCGCCGACGGCCTCGACCCGGAAGGACCGATCCGATGACCGACCCCCGCAGCACCCCCCGCGTCGCCTGGGTCACCGGCGGCACCTCCGGGATCGGCCTGGCCGCCGCCTGCCGGCTCGCCGACGACGGCTGGCGGGTCGTCGTCAGCGGCCGCGACCCGGGCCGGTTGCGCACCGCCGCCGACCTGCTCGGCGGCCACCACCTGGCGATCGGCTGCGACACCGCCGACCCGGACAGCGTCCGACAGGCCGCCGACGAGATCCGCCGCCGCGCCGGGGCCCCCTCGGCGCTGGTCGCCGCCGCCGGCACCCTGCTCAAGGGCGACCTCACCGACCACCACGACGACGACCTGGCCGACCTGCTGGCCACCAACGTGCTCGGCGTGATGAACGCCTGCCGGGCCGTCATCCCCGGCATGCAGGCGTACGGCTGGGGCCGGATCGTCACCGTCTCCTCGGTGCTCGCCTCGGTCGGCGCGCCGAGCCGGGCCGCGTACGCCGCGACGAAGGGCGCCGTGGCGGCCCTCACCCGCGGGCTGGCCGTCGACCTCGCCGCCGACGGGATCACCGTCAACGCGGTCGCCCCCGGCCCGACCCTGACCCGGCCCGACCTCGGCCAGGCCGACGACCCGGTCGCCCGGGCGATGGTCGCCGACGTCGTGCCGCTCGGCCGCTGGGCCGCCCCCGCCGAGGTCGCGGCGCTGGTCGCCTTCCTCTGCTCCGAGGCCGCCTCGTACTGCACCGGCGGCCACTACCCGGTCGACGGCGGCTATCTCGCCCGCTGACCACCCCCCCCGAACGGAAGGACCTCGATGGACCCCGTGATCCACCACCACCTGGCCGACGGCGTCGGCACCCTCACCCTCGACCGGCCTCCGGTCAACGCGGTGGACCCGGCCCTGATCGCCGAGCTGCGCGCGGCCGTCACCACCTACGCCGACGACCCGGCGGTCCGCTGCCTGGTGATCCGCGGCACCGGGTCGTGCTTCGTCGCCGGCGCCGACCTGCGGGTGATGCGCGACCTGTCGATCGGCACCCAGCGGCTGATGCGCGGCTGGGTCGGCGTGCTGGAACTGCTCGAGGCCGCGCCCAAGCCGGTGATCGCCGCCCTGAACGGCCACGCCCTGGGCGGCGGCGCCGAGCTGGCCCTCGCCTGCGACCTGCGGATCGCCGCCGAACCGGCCACCATCGGCTTCCCCGAGGCCACCCTCGGGCTGCTGCCCGGCGCCGGCGGGAGCGTACGGCTGCCGCGGCTGCTCGGCCCGCACCGGGCCCGGCGGATGATGATGGAGGGCACCCGGCTGACCGCCCGGCAGGCCGAGGAGGTCGGCCTGGTCGACCTGGCGGTGCCGGTCGAGGAGTTCGACGCCACCGTGCAGCGGACCGCCGCCGAGTACGCCGCCCGCGCCACCGTGGCACTCGGGGAGATCAAGCGGATGGTCCGGGCCAGCACCGACGGGGCGCTGGCCGCTGCGAGCGCCGCCGAGTTCGAGGCGGTGCTGCGGCTGGCCGCGACCGAGGACGCCGCCGAGGGGCTACAGGCCTTCCTTGACCGGCGCCCCGCCGTCTTCCGCGGTCGCTGACCCGATCCGGCGCCCCAGCGCCAGCAGGTCCCGGTCGCTGCCGGGCGGGCCGACCAGCGTCAGCCCGCACGGAAGCCCCTCGGCCGTCCGCAGCGGGATCGCCAGCGCCGGCAGCCCGGACAGCCCGGCGATGCAGGTCAGCGACAGGGTCGCGGCCCGGGCCGGACCGACCGCCGGGTCCGCCCCGTCGCGCAGCGGCGGCACGCTTGCCGCGCTCGGCACCGCCAGCAGGTCGTCGCCGATCGTGCGGCGTACGGTCCGGGCGATCCTCCGGCGGGCGGCCAGCGCCTTGTCCCGCTCGGCGTCGGTGATCGTCGAGGCGAACCGGAACCGCGCCGCGACGGCCTCCCCGAGCGCCCCCGGATGGGCGCTCACCCACGCGCCGTGCTCGGCCCAGGCCTCGTGGCCCTGGATGGTCACGAACACCCGCCGCCACTCCTCCAGCGGCCAGCCCTCCTCCTCGGCGCCCACCACGATCCGCCGCACGGCCAGCGGCAGCGGCCCGGCCAGGAACGCCCGGGCCGCGGCGGCGACGTCGGGGTCGGCCGCGTCGAGCAGCCGGTCGTCGACCAGGATCGTCTCGAAGGACCGCCCCGCGGCCAGCGGCAGCAGCACCTTGCCGACCGCCTCCAGCAGGGTGGGGTCGCGGGTCAGCCAGCCGACCGTGTCGAAGCTCGGCGCCAGCCCGTGCACCCCCTCGTGCGAGACCGCCCCGTGCGTGGTCCGGATGCCCCACAGGCCCTGGTAGGCCGCCGGCACCCGGATCGATCCGCCGGTGTCGGTGCCCAGCCCGATGTCGGCCAGCCCGAGCGCGACCGCGGCCGCCGACCCGGAGCTCGACCCTCCGGGCACACGGTCCGGGCAGACCGCGTTCGGCGGGGTGCCGTAGTGCGGGTTGGTCCCGGCCAGCGAGTACGCGAACTCGTCGGTACGGGTGATCCCCACGACGGTCGCCCCGGCCCGCATCAGGTCGTCCACCACCCGGGCGTTGCGGTCCTGCAGCGGCGCCCCGGCCAGGAAGGTCGGGTTGCCCGCGCCGATCGGCTGGCCGGCGATGGCGAAGAGGTCCTTGACCGCCACCCGGGCGCCCCCCAGCGGGCCGCTCGAGACCTGGGGCATGAGGTCGTCGTCGGCCAGCCGCCAGATGGCCGGGTCAAAGGAGCTGGTGGTCATGTCGGTGACGTTAGGGACAGCCCGTTCCAGCCATGTGTAGCCGGTGTTACGCGAAGGGAACACCACCCGCGGTCCGTGGGGCACGATGGGGGCATGACGCAGCCCCGACTGCAGGCTGCGGTGGGCTCCGACCTGTTCGCCGCGGCCGACCGCGCCGTGCCGACCGCCGAGCGCTGGTGGCACGCCTCCCACCCCGCCCACCGCGACGCCCTCCTCGCCCGGCTGGCCGGCGATCCCGCCGGACTGGCGTTCCTGCTCGACGTCGTCGACGGCGTCGTCCGCCCCGAGGACGACCGCACCGCCGCGCACGCCCTGCACCGGCTGACCCGGACGATGCCCGATTCCCTGCCGACCCCGCTGCGCGGCGTGCTCGCCGCCGGTGGTGCCACCGGCCCCGAGGCGCCCGGGCTGGTGGTGCCGCTGGCCCGCCGGGTGCTGCGCGGTCTGGTCGGCGACCTCGTCGTCGACGCCACCGACGCCCGGCTCGGCCCCGCCCTGGCCCGGCTGTCCGGCGCCACCGGCATCCAGCTCAACGTCAACCTGCTCGGCGAGGCCGTGCTCGGCGACACCGAGGCTGCCCGCCGGCTCGCCGACGTCGAGCGGTTGGTGCGCCGCGACGATGTGTCGTACGTGTCCCTCAAGGTCTCCTCGGTGCTCGGCCCGTACAACCCGTGGGGTCTCGACGAGGCGGTGGACCGGGCGGTGATCCGGCTGGCGCCGCTCTACCGGCTGGCCGCCGAACAGCCCCGCCCGGTCTTCCTCAACCTCGACATGGAGGAGTACCGCGACCTGCACCTCACCCTGGCCGTGTTCCGCCGGCTGCTCGACCTGCCCGGGCTGGGCGACCGGTCGGCCGGCGTGGTGCTGCAGTCCTACCTGCCCGACGCGCTGCCGGCGTACGAGGAACTCGCCGACTGGGCCCGGCACCGGGTCGACGCCGGCGGCGCCCCGATCCGGGTGCGACTCGTCAAGGGCGCCAACCTCGCCCTGGAGACCGTCGACGCGGTGCTGCACGGCTGGCCCGAGGTGACCACCGGCTCCAAGGAGGCCACCGACGCGAACTACCTGCGGCTGCTCGACCGGGCCCTCACCCCGGAGGCCACCCGGGCGGTGCACGTCGGGATCGCCGGGCACAACCTGTTCACCCTCGCGCTGGCCTGGGAACTGGCCGGGATCCGCGGCGTACGCGACCGGGTCGAGGTGGAGATGCTCGCCGGGATGGCCCCGGCCCAGGCCGAGGCGGTGCTGGCCGAGATCGGCCGGCTGCGGCTCTACGTCCCGGTGGTCCGGCCCGAAGAGTTCGACGTCGCGCTCGCCTACCTGATGCGCCGGCTGGAGGAGAACGCCTCCCCCGGCCACTACCTCGCCTCGCTCGGCGACCCCGACCCGGAGGCCGGCCTGGCCCGGGAGCGGCGCCGGTTCCGCGCCGCCCTCGACCGCTGGGCCGCCGAGGGGCCCGAGGCCGTCGGGCCGCGTCGCCACCAGGACCGGGCCACGCCCCCACCGCCGACCGGCGACCCCGGGGAGGACCACCGTCGCCACGGCTTCCGCAACACCCCCGACACAGACCCGGCGCTGCCCGCCGGGCAGGCCTGGGGCCGGGCGATCCTCGCCCGGGTGCCCGACTCCCGCCTCGGCCTGACCGCGGTCACCCGGGCCCGGGTCGACGACCCGGCCCGGCTGGCCGCGATCATCGAGCGGACCGCCCGGGCCGGGGCCGGCTGGGCCGCCCGTACGCCCGCCGAACGGGCCGCGATCGTGCACCGGATCGGTGACGAGCTCGAGGCCGCCCGGGCCCGGCTGCTGGAGGTGGCCGCCGCCGAGTGCGGCAAGACCCTCGACCAGTCCGACCCGGAGGTCTCCGAGGCGGTCGACCTGGCCCACCACTACGCCGAGGAGTCGCTGCGGCTCGGCGACCTGGTCGGCGGCACCTTCCACCCGGTCGCCCTGACCGTGGTCGCCCCGCCGTGGAACTTCCCGCTGTCCATCCCGCTCGGCGGGGTCGCCGCCGCACTGGCCGCCGGCTCCGCGGTGATCCTCAAGCCCGCCACCGCGGCCCGGCGCTGCGGAGCCCTGCTGGTCGAGGCCTGCCGGCGCGCCGGGGTGCCACCCGAGGTGCTGCGCCTGGTGGCGCCGGCCGACGCCGGGCTGGGTCGCCGGTTGGTCACCGACCCGCGGGTGGACCGGGTGGTGCTGACCGGGTCGGCCGACACCGCCGCGATGTTCCGCCGCTGGCGCCCCGACATGGGCCTGCTCGCCGAGACCTCCGGCAAGAACGCCATCGTCGTCACCCCCTCGGCCGACCGCGACCAGGCCGTCCACGACATCGTGGCCTCCGCCTTCGGCCACGCCGGCCAGAAGTGCTCGGCCGCCTCGCTGGTGATCCTGGTCGGCGCCGCCGCCGGCTCCACCCGGCTGCGCGACCAACTGGTCGACGCCACCCGGTCGCTCAGCGTCGGCCCGCCGACCGACCCGACCACCCGGATGGGGCCGCTCATCGCGCCCGCGACCGGCAAGCTGCTCCGCGGCCTCACCGTGCTGGAGCCCGGCCAGCACTGGATCCTCGCCCCGCGCCGGCTCGACGAGGAGGGCCGGCTGTGGACCCCCGGCATCCGGGCCGGCGTCGAGGAGGGCAGCGAGTTCCACCGGGTGGAGTACTTCGGGCCGGTGCTCGGCGTGGTCACCGTGCCCGACCTGGAGACCGCCGTCGAGGTGCAGAACGCCACCGACTACGGCCTCACCGCCGGCCTGCAGTCCCTCGACCCCGACGAGGTCGGCTACTGGCTCGACCACGTCCACGCCGGCAACCTCTACGTCAACCGGTCGATCACCGGCGCGATCGTCCGCCGCCAGCCGTTCGGCGGCTGGAAGCGCTCCTCGGTCGGCCCCGGCGCGAAGGCCGGCGGACCCAACTACCTGTTCGGCTTCGGCGAGGTGCTGCCGGCCCCGGTCACCGAGCTGGTCGGCGAGCCGACCGCGCCGCTGCTGCGCCGGCTGCTCGAGGTGGGCCGTACGGTGCTGCCCTCGGAGGACGCCGTCCGGCTCGAGGTGGCGGTCGGCCTCGACCAGCGCGCCCTGGACGAGGAGTTCGGCATCGGCCACGACCCCGCGGCGCTCGGTGTGGAGAGCAACGTGCTGCGCTACCTGCCCACCCCGGTGCTGGTCCGGCTGGGGGAGGGTCGTCCGCTGGTGGACCTGGTCCGTGAACTCTCCGCCGCCCTCGCCCTGCCCGGCGCCGCCGGCGTCGGCCACCGGGTCTCCACCGCCGTCGCGTTGCCTGCGCCGCTGGCCGGTTTCCTGGCCGACCGGGCCATCCCGGTCGTCGTCGAGTCGGACGCCGCCTTCCTGGCCCGGACCACGGAGCGGATGTCCGGCCGCGACGGTCGGATCCGCCTGCTCGGCGGGGACCGGGCGGGGCTGGCCGCGGTGCTCGCCGGGACGGCCGACCCGGCCGCAGCGCTCGACACCGCCGTGTACGCCGGCCCGGTCGTCGACGCCGGGAGGGTCGCCCTGCTGCCGTACGTCCACGAACAGACCGTCTCGGTCACCCTGCACCGTTACGGACACCCGACCGACAGGCGGTGAGCCCCGATGCTCGTCCATCCCCCCTACGTCGTCACGCCGGGCGACCGCACCCCGCTGGGCGCCACGTACGACGGCTTCGGCACGAACTTCGCGATCTTCTCCGAGGTGGCGGAGGCGATCGACCTGTGCCTGTTCGACGCCGACGGCGCCGAGACGAAGATCCGGATGACCGAGGTCGACGGCTTCGTCCGGCACGTCCGGCTGGTCGGCCTCGGCCCCGGCACCCGCTACGGCTTCCGGGTGCACGGCCCCTGGGACCCGGCCCGCGGGCTGTGGTGCAACCCGGCCAAGCTGCTCGCCGACCCGTACGCCAAGATGTTCGACGGCGCGGTGGTCGACCACCCGGCGCTGTCGGCGTACGACCCGGACCGGCCCGACTTCCCCGACCTGCGCGACTCGGCGCCCTACACGATGCGCGGGATCGTCGTCTCCGGCGCGTTCGACTGGAAGGACGACTCCCCGCCCCGCACCCCGTACGAGGAGTCGGTGATCTACGAGGCGCACGTCAGGGGCCTGACGATGCGCCACCCCGGGATGCGACCGACGATCCGCGGCAGCTATCTCGGCGTCGCGCACCCGGCGACCGTCTCGCACCTGCGCCGGATCGGGGTGACCGCCGTCGAGCTGCTGCCGGTGCACCAGTCGGTCACCGAACCGTCGGTGTCCCGGCGCGGGCTGACCAACTACTGGGGCTACAACACCTTCGGCTTCTTCGCGCCCAACCGGGCGTACGGCGCCTCGGCGACCCCGGAGGGGGTGGTCGGGGAGTTCCGGACGATGGTCCGGGCGCTGCACGAGGCGGGCATCGAGGTGATCCTCGACGTGGTGTTCAACCACACCGCCGAGGGCGGGGAGGGCGGCCCGACCTACTCCCTGCGCGGCATCGACAACCCGGCCTACTACCGGCTCGACCCGGCCCGCCCGCGCCACTACGTCGACACCACCGGTGTCGGCAACTCGCTCAACTCGCGCCACCCGATGGCGCTGCGGCTGGTGATGGACTCGCTGCGCTACTGGGTGAGCGAGATGCACGTGGACGGCTTCCGCTTCGACCTGGCCCCGACCCTGGCCCGCCACGAGGACGAGGTGGACCGGTTGTCCGCGTTCTTCGCCCTGGTCGCCCAGGACCCGGTGCTCGGCCAGGTGAAGCTGATCGCCGAGCCCTGGGACGTCGGCCCGTCGGGCTATCAGGTCGGCGCCTTCCCGCCCCAGTGGTCGGAGTGGAACGGCCAGTACCGCGACGTGGTCCGCGACTTCTGGCGCGGCGAGCCGGCCCTGGTCGACGACTTCGTCGCCCGGATCAGCGGCTCGGCCGACATCTACGCCTCCACCGGTCGCCAGCCGGTCGCCTCGGTCAACTTCGTCACCGCCCACGACGGCTTCACCCTGCGCGACGTCGTGTCGTACGACCACAAGCACAACGAGGCCAACGGCCAGCACGACACCGACGGGAGCGACGACAACCGGTCCGCCAACCACGGCGTCGAGGGGGAGACCGACGACCCGGACATCCTCGCCACCCGGGCCCGCCAGCAGCGCAACCTGCTCGGCACCCTGCTCTGCTCCCAGGGGGTGCCGATGCTGCTCGGCGGCGACGAGCGCGGCCGCACCCAGCGCGGCAACAACAACGCGTTCTGCCACGACAGCGACCTGACCTGGCTGCAGTGGGTCCGCGAGGACGCCGACGCCGAGGACCTGGAGGCGTTCACCGAGCGGTGCGCCCGGCTGCGCCGCGAGCACCCGGTCTTCCGCCGCCGCTACTACGAGCGTCAGCCCCCGGCCAGGGTGCCGCGGACCTGCTCGGAGGGGGCGCCGGGGGACGTGATGTTCCTGCGGATCGACGGCTGCGAGATGACCGAGGAGGACCGCGGGGTGCCGTTCGTGCGCAGCTTCGGGCTGTTCCTCAACGGGCGCGGCCTGAACTGGATGGACACCTGGGGCCGCCCGTACTCCGACGACTCGTTCCTGCTCTGGTTCAACGCCTGGGACCAGGCGGTGCTGGTGACGCTGCCGGATGCGGCGCTGGGCACCCACTGGGCCGGGGCGCTGGACACCACCGACCCGCGCGGCGCGTCCGGCGCCGCGTACGCCGCCGGCGACACCTTCTTGCTCGCCGGCCGCTCGATGCTCGTGCTGCGCTGCACCGACCTCGACATGCTGACCCGGCTCTCCGACGAGGTCGGCCGGGTCAGCCCGGTGGAGGTCGAACGCTAGGCCCGCTGGGCGGCCTCGGCTGCGCGGGCGATGTTGCGCTGCATCCCGCCGAAGACGATGCCGTGGAACGGCGTCACGGCCCACCAGTAGAGCAGCCCCGGTAGACCCCGGGGCAGGTAGAGCGCCCGCTGTCGGAAGACCGTCCTCCCCTCGGCGTCCTCCTCGGCGCGCAGTTCCAGCCAGGCCAGGCCGGGCAACCGCATCTCGGCACGCAGCCGGAGCAGGTGCCCGTCCTCACGGGCCTCGACCCGCCACCAGTCGAGTTCGTCGCCCACCCGCAGGGCGACCCGGTGCCGCCGGCCCCGGCGCAGACCCGGACCGCCGAAGACCCGGTCCAGCCCGCCGCGGACCACCCAGCCGAGCCGCCAGGAGTACCACCCGTTGTCGCCCCCGATGCCCTCCAGCACCGTCCACAGCACCTCGCGGCTCGCCGCCACCACCGAGGAGCGCTCGTCCACCCGTAGCCGGCCGCCGGCCCAGTCCGGGTCCTCCGGGAGCGGGTCGCTCGGTGCGGTCGGTCCCACGGCGGAGGAGAAGGTGGTGGTCACGTCGCTGTCCGCGATCCGGCGCAACGCCAGGCGTACGGCGCTCTCGAAGTCGAGCAGCCCCTCGGGAGGATCGGGCACGTACGACCGGATGTCGTCCTCCCGGCACACCACCTCGTGGATCAGGGAACCGACCAGCGGTTTCGCCAGCGCCGCGGGCACCGGGGTGACGACGCCGACCCAGTGGCTGGCCAGCCACGGGGTGAGCACGGGCAGCGGCAGGATCAGCCGCCGGCCGAGGCCGGCGACGCGGGCGTAGCCCTGCATCATGTCCGCGTACGTCAGCACCTGCGGCCCGCCGATGTCGAAGGTGCGGTTCACCTCCGGGGGCATGGCGGCCGCGCCGACCAGGTAGCGCAGCACGTCGCGGATCGCGATCGGCTGGATCCGGTTGCGTACCCAGCGTGGGGTGACCATCACCGGCAGCCGCTCGGTGAGGTGGCGCATCATCTCGAACGAGGCACTGCCGGACCCGAGGATGACCGCCGCCTGCAGGACGGTGGTGGGGACCCCGCACGCCAGCAGGATCTCGCCCACCTCCCGGCGGGAGGCCAGGTGCGGGGAGAGCTCCTCGACGTCCGGGTGCAGGCCGCCCAGGTAGACGATCCGGCCGACCCCCGCCTCCCGGGCGGCCCGTCCGAACGCCAGTGCCGTCCGTCGGTCGGTGCTCTCGAACCGGCGGCCGGTGCCCAGGGCGTGGATGAGGTAGTAGGCCACGTCGACCCCCTGCAGCGCCCGGCGCAGGTCCTCGGCGGAGCCGGCGTCCGCGCGGACGGTGTCCACCCGGTCGGCCCAGGCTCGACCGGCCAGGTTCTCCGGATGGCGGGCCATCGCCCGCACCCGGTAGCCGGCCGCGAGCAGTTCCGGCACCAGCCGGCCTCCGATGTAGCCGGTCGCGCCCGTGACCAGGGCCAGGGGGGCGGGGGTGGGTGCGCCGACCATGGGGGTCTCCTCGGGCTCAGGGAGTCGTCTGCCGGTTCCTTCCCCACCACGGTCCCACGTCGGCGGCACCCACGTCCGCGGCACCCGGGACCGTCAGATCCGGGTGAACCGCACCGTCCACTGCTCGGGGCCCTCGGTCAGGTAGGTCCGGGAGAACCGGCCGGGGGCCACCTGCTCGAGCTGGGCCATCATCGGCAGCGGGTCGTGCGGGGCGACGACGTCCAGCTCGCCGCCCACGGGCAGTTGCGTGATCGCGCCGATGACCGCCCCGTGCCGGACGGCGTGCGGGATGTCGAGCACGTTGATCGACGGGACGGCGGTCTCGGTGTGCTCGCCGCAGCGGCACCCGGTGGAGTTGGACATGGGGTCCTCCGTTCTGTTTTTTGCACACTATATCCGGGTTTATTCCAGGAGGGAAGCGGGTCGTCCTGCGGTCCGCGAGTTGGTTTCGGGCCGTTGCGCGGGTAGGTTCGTGTGGTCGGCCCGCCGAGTCTTGCCCCGGGCCGCCGGGCGCCCGGGAACCCTCCCGATGATGCGCCGTGTCTGTCCCAGAGGGCGATGCGATCCCCCGGCAAGACACTCGAAGGAACCTCCTTGACTTCAGCTTTCGTGCGCCTCGGCGTGCCCGCGTCCCTGTCCGACGTCCTCGCCGAGCGTGACATCACCGAGCCCACTCCGATCCAGGCGGCCACGCTGCCGGACTCGCTGGCCGGCCGTGACGTCCTCGGCCGTGGCCGTACCGGCTCCGGCAAGACGTACGCCTTCCTGCTGCCCACCGTCGCCCGGCTGGTCGCCGCGCCGCGGAAGGCCCGTCCCAAGCGCCCCCGCGCGCTCGTCCTCGCCCCGACCCGTGAACTCGCGACCCAGATCGAGGAGTCGCTCAAGCCGCTCGAGGCGGTTGCCGGGCTGTCCAGCCGCACCGTCTTCGGCGGCGTCGGCCAGGGTCCGCAGGTGCAGGCGCTGGCCCGCGGCGTCGACGTCCTGGTCGCCTGCCCCGGCCGGCTGCTGGACCTGATGGGCCAGGGCGCGGTCTCGCTCGACGAGGTGGAGATCACCGTGCTCGACGAGGCCGACCACATGGCCGACATGGGCTTTCTGCCGATGGTCCGCAAGATCCTCGACCGGACCCCCGCCAAGGGCCAGCGGCTGCTCTTCTCCGCGACCCTCGACAACGGCATCGACGTGCTGGTGAAGCGCTACCTGCACGACCCGGTCACCCACGAGGCCGACTCGCCGCAGTCCCCGGTGTCGACGATGGAGCACTTCGTGCTGCGCGTCGACAAGGACAGCCGCGGCCGCGTGCTCGCCGACCTGGCCTCCGCGCCCGGCCGTACGATCCTCTTCACCCGGACCAAGCACGGCGCCAAGCGGCTCGCCAAGCAGTTGGTGGACCACGGCATCCCGGCGGTCGACCTGCACGGCAACCTGTCGCAGAACGCCCGCACCCGCAACCTCGCAGCGTTCGAGTCGGGCACCGTCGGCACCCTGGTGGCGACCGACATCGCCGCCCGCGGCATCCACGTCGACGACGTCGCACTGGTCGTGCACGCCGATCCGCCGGTGGAGCACAAGGCCTACCTGCACCGTTCGGGGCGTACGGCCCGGGCCGGCCACTCCGGCACCGTGGTCACCCTGGTGACCGCCGACCAGCGCCAGGAGGTCCGCCAGATGATGCGCAAGGCCGGCATCTCGCCCGAGGTGGTGGCCCAGCCGGATCGTTCCGTGCTCGAGTCCCTCGCCCCGGGGGAGCGGGTGGTGCTCAGCGCCGACGAGGCCCGCGCCCTGGTGACCCCGCAGACGGCGGCCGCCCCGACCGGGTCCGGCAGCGCGTCGCGGTCCGGGTCCGGCAACGGCTCGCGGTCCGGTCGCAGCGGCTCCGGTCGTGGTGGTCGGAACAGCTCGGGTCAGAGCAGTGCGGGTCGGAACAGCTCGGGTCGGAACAGCGCGGGTCGGAACGGCTCTGCTCAGAGCGGGTCGGGACGTGCCTCCGCGGGGCGCCCGGACAGCTCCGGGTCCGCGGCGCGTCCCGCTGCGAGCACTCCGTCCCGCCGGCACCGTCACGCGGAGCGTCCGGCCGCCCGCTCCTGATCGAACGCGCTGCCGTAGGGTGACGACCGGGCTGACGCTTCGGTCGGCCTGACGATGCAGGAGGACAGCATGGGCGCGTATGGCAAGGTCGTCATTCTCGGCACAGGGATCATGGGCCGGGCGCTCGCCGAGCGACTGCTCGGTCAGGGCGTCGACGTGACGGTCTGGAACCGTACCGCCGAGCGGGCCCGGCCACTGGCCGAGCTCGGGGCGACCGTCGCCGCCACCCCGGCCGAGGCGGTCGCCGGCGCCGACGTGGTGCTGGTTACCCTGTTCGACGCCGATGCCGTCGTGTCGGTGATCGGCGAGGCCGCGTCGTCGGCTCCGGCCGGTGCGGTCTGGGTGCAGATGTCGACCATCGGCATCGACGGCACCGACCGGGTCGTGGCCGTCGCCGAGGAACACCGGCTGACCCTGGTGGAGGCGATGATGCTCGGCACCAAGGGCCCGGCCGAGGCCGGCACCCTGGTGCTGCTCACCGGTGGCGACCCGGACCGGCTCGCGGCCCTCGAGCCACTGCTGGCACTGATCAGCCAGAAGCGCGTCCAGGCAGGCCCTGCCGTCGGGGCAGGCAGCCGGCTGAAGCTGGTCTGCAACACCTGGATCGGCCTGCTCACCGCGGGCACCGGCCAGGCCTTCGCCATGATGCGGGCCCTCGGGCTGGACGACAAGCTCTTCCTCGAGGCGATCAAGGGTGGCCAGTCCGACACCGTCTACGCGCACGCCAAGGGCGCCCTGATGCTGGCTGACAACTACCAGCCGGCCAACTTCGAGCTCCGCGGCCTGCACAAGGACCTCGAACTCGCCGAGGACGCCACCGGCGACGCCGGGGCCTTCCCGATCCTGGACGCCGTACGTGGCCTCTACGCCACCGCCGAGGAGCAGGGCCAGGGGCTCGAGGACATCGCGGCGGTCTTCCGCGTCTTCGGGTGAGTGGGCCGGCGCCCGTCGACAGACCGTAATCAGGGGCCGCCGTACGTTACGTCGCCGTAGTCGGATCGCCCTTCCTGCGTCAAAACCGCTTGGAAGGATCCGGTCATCCCTCTACGGAAAGAAGAATCATGTCGACGACGAACGTGGGTGAATCCGTCCTTCCCGTCCCCGCGGCTGAGCGCAACCGGGATGTCCTGGGCCAGTTCTGGATCTGGGCGGGCGCGAACATCGCGCCCATCAACTGGGTCCTCGGGGCGCTCGGTGTCGGGATGGGGCTCGGGGTCCGCGACACCCTGGTGGTCCTCGTCCTCGGCAATCTGCTCGGCATGGGCGTCTTCGGGTTCTTCGTCCTGCTCGGACAGCGCTCCGGGGTGACGGCGATGGTCCTCGGCCGCGGCCCGTTCGGCCGGCGCGGAAACTATCTGCCTGCCACGATCCAGCTCGTCGTGGTCATCGGGTGGTGTGCGGTGAACACCTGGATCATCCTCGGCCTGGTCATGGCGCTGTTCGGCAAACTCGGTCTGGTCGATCCGTCACTCCCCAACTCCGGCGCGAAGATCGCGACCGCCGCTGTCATCATGACGATCCAGGTCGCCATCTCCCGGGCCGGCTATCGCGCGATCAGCCTCTTCGAGAAGATCACCGTCCCGCTGACCCTTGTGGTGCTGGTCGGCATGTCGGTGGTCGCGTGGGGCACCATGCACCTCGACTGGACGTACGCCGGGACCGGCCTGGCCGGCCCCGAGCGCTGGGTCGCGATGTCCCAGGTCATGACGGCCATCGGTGTCGGCTGGGGGCTCACCTGGCTGACGTACGCCGCCGACTACTCCCGGGTGATCAGTCGCGACGTTCCCCGCCGCCGGCTCTACCTGGCCAGCGCCCTGGGGCAGATCATCCCGGTGGTATGGCTCGGCGCGCTCGGGGCCTCACTCGCCACCCGCTCGGCCGAGGTCGATCCCGGCCAGATGATCGTCGAGAGCTTCGGCGCGCTGGCCCTGCCCGTCCTGCTGCTCGTGGTGCACGGCCCGATCGCCACCAATATCCTCAACGTCTACTCCTTCAGCGTCACCGCCAAGGCCCTGGACACCCGGATCAGCCGGCGGACCCTCAGTGTGATCGTCGGGGTGTTCTCGATGGCCGCGGTCGTCGTGTTCATCATGAACGGCAACCTGGCCGAGACCCTCGACGCGTGGCTCTCCGGCGTCGTCGGATGGACGGCCACGTGGGGTGCGGTGATGGCCGTGCACTACTTCGTCCTCGACCGGCGGACCACCGACTTCACCGCGCTGTGCGACCCGGTCGGGTCGAACCGGCTGCGTGACGTCAACTGGCGTGGTCTGGTGGCCTTCGGCCTGGGCGTGCTGGCGACCTGGACCTTCATGTACGGCATGGTGCCGGCGTTGCAGGGCCCGGCGGCCCGGGCACTGGGCGGCTTCGACCTCTCCTGGCTCGCCGGCATGGTGGTCGCCGGAGGGACGTACTGGCTGCTGGCCCGCGGTCAGGCCGATCCGACCTTCGGGGCGACGCTGGTCCACGCCGTCGCCGAGGAGAACGCCGAGGAGCCCGCCCCGGCCGCTCTGGTCAGCGAGGATTGAGCCGTGCGGATCACCAATGCCACCGTGGCGGGGCGCGACGGCCTTGTCGACATCACCATTGCCGCCGGCCGGTTCAGTGCCGTCGAGCCGGCCGCGCCCGAGGACGGGTCGCCCGGGGACGGGTCCCCCGGGGAGAAGATCATCGACGCGGGCGGTCGGCTCGTGTCGCCCCAGTTCGTCGACGCCCACCTCCATCTCGACTACGCCAACACCGTGGGCCAGCCGCGGGAGAACGCGTCCGGCACCCTCTTCGAGGGCATCCAGGTGTGGGCCGAGCACAAACAGGCCGGGCTGGTCGACCGCGACACCGTCTACGCCAACGCACTCGCCGCCGTACGGTCCGAGGTCGCCCACGGGGTCGGGCACATCCGTACGCACGTGGACATCACCGAGCCCGGGCTGATCGCGCTCGACGCCATCCTGCAGCTGAAGGCCGACGTGGCCGACTGGTGTGACGTCGAGATCATCGCCTTCCCGCAGAACAGCGTGTATGGATTCCCCGACGGGGAGGCCCTGCTGGGGCGGGCCCTGGAGCGTGGGGCGGACGTGGTCGGCGGGATCCCCCACCTGGAGACCAGCCGGGAGCTCGGCGTCCGCCAGCTCGAGACGGTGTTCGCGCTGGCCGAGCGCTACGGGCGGCGGATCGACGTGCACTGCGACGAGATCGACGACCCCGATTCCCGCTACCTGGAGGTGATGACCGGGTTGACCGCCGCGTACGGGATGCAGGGTCGGGTCACCTCCAGTCACAGCGTCGCGATGGCGTACTACCCGGACGCGTACGTGGGCAAGCTGCTCCAGAAGCTGGCCGACGTGGCGATGAACTTCGCCGTCAATCCGACCGAGAACCTGCACCTGCAGGGGCGCGGGCAGGGGTTCGGGGCCGCGCCGCGGGGCATCGCGCCGGTGCGACGACTGCTCGACCGGGGGATCAATGTGGCGTTCGGGCAGGACTCGATCGCCGATCCGTGGTATCCGATCGGCGAGGGGGACCTGCTCAGGGTGCTGGAGACCGGCCTGCAGGCCTGCCACCTCCTGCAACCGCCGTATCTGGACCGGTGCCTGGAGCTGATCACCACCAACGGCGCGACCAACCTGGGCCGTGACGACTACGGCATCGCCGTCGGCAACCCGGCGGACTGCCTGGTCCTCGACGCCGCGAGTGGGCGCGACGCGATGCAGCACCGGGCCGACGTCCTGTGCTCGATCCACCATGGCGAGGTCGTGTTCCGCCGGGAGCCGCGGCGCTACGCCGAGGCGATCCCCGCGTTCCTGGGCGGAGACCCTGGGTTCCTCGGCTGAGTCCCGGGCGGCTCAGCGCCGTCGTCGTCTCGTGGGCCGTGGGGGTCGGGGAGGTCGACGGCGCTTCCGCCGGGGTGGCGGTGCGGCGACCGGTGGGGCCGGTGGTCGGGTGAGGTGTGCCAGGGCCTCGAGCTCGGTGCGCGAGGGGATTGCCTCGGGCGGGACGAGGTCGTGCGTGCCCCAGTTGTCGACGTGGTACTCACGACCGTACGGGGTGCGCCACAGCCAGTGGCCGGGGCGGATCTGGTGGCAGCGCCAGCCGGCGTGGGTCTTGGCACGGTGACCGGTCCTCGACAACGGGCCGAGGTTGTCACGGCAGGTCGGCCCGCCGCGGTCGTACGGGACGGTGTGGTCCAGGTCGGCGTGCCGGGCCCGGCGGCTACCCCAGGGGAACACCTCGTAGGGGTGGGCGAGGACCACCTGCTCGCGGATCCGGTCCGGGATCTCGTACGCGTCGACGGGGATCGAGTCCCGCTGGTCGATGACGGTCGTGACCCGCACGGTCGAATCGGCGAGTAGCGCCCGCAGGGTGGCGAGCGGGACCGCGCCGTTGCCCTCGAGGCGGACGACACCCTCCGGATCAGGGCTGTCGCCGTCGAGTCCGTCGCCATTGAGGTGGAGGTAGAGCCGGACCGGAGGCTTGAGCCGGTCGGCGGTGGCCGTGTCACCGGCCAGCAGGGCGCAGGCCCGCTCCGGGGTGGCGAGGATCCCCAGGGCACGGGACCGACGCACATCGAGGGTGTCGGTGTCCCCGTGCAGGGACAGGGTGTGGGCGAGGCGGCCGATGGTGGCGTCGAGCTGCACCGCCTCAGGGGTCGCGAGCCGCGCGACGACGGTGCGGACCCCGGCCTGGCCGATGTCGTCGCGCTGGACCTGGGCGAAGCGGCCGCTGCGGGCGCGCTCCTCACGCTCCGCCGCGGCGACCGGGTCGGCCTTGACGATCTCGCCCTCCATCAGGGCTTCCAGGCGGGTCCAGGTCACGACCCCCAGCGCGGGGGCCAGCGCCCGGTCGACCCGCAGTGCCTGGGTCCGGTCCAGGCCGGCGAACCGTACGGCCTGGGCGATCCTGCGGGCCTGCCAGACGAGCAGCCGGCCGGCCATCACCGCGGCCCACATCCGGGGGTGGCGCCAGCGGATGGACAGGGCGTCGGCGATCCGACCTCGGACCGAGGTGTGCGGGCACCGCAGCAGGGCGGCGATCTCCACGACCAGGAACTCGGGCACCGGAGGGGTCCCGTCGCCACCGAGATCGAGCAGGACTTCGCGGCCGGGCAGGGCCTGCTGGTCGGGGTGGGGCGCGGTGGCGGCGAGATGGGCGAGCACGGCGAATTGGCGCGCCTCGACCGTGGCGAAGAGGGTCCGCAGGGCGTCGAGTTCCTCGAGGCCGTCGGGGATCGTGTCCGGCAGCAGCCGGTCCGGCGACATGGCCAGCGACGTGACGACATCGAGCGATGTGGGGTCGACGGCGTCGACCGGACCGGTGTCCACCTCCACCGGCACGTGGCCGGGATCGGGTGGTTCGAACAGTTCCCCCTGCATGTCTCCAACGCTAGGGGAGGGGTCAGACAATTCCCCGGGGAGCTTCCGCGGGACACTCCGCGGGCACGGGACCCCACGGGACCACCTCCGGCAGCCCGTAACCGGCTCGCAACGCCGGCCCCTTTTGTCCCGGCATCCGCCGGGCTAGCCTCGGCGGTGTGACCAGCATCTCATCCGCTGCACCGACTCCTCGTACGCTCGGCGAGCTGCGTGCCTCCGGGCACCGGCTGCGGGGCGTCCGTGAGGAGATCCGCGACAACCTCCTCGACCTGCTCCGCCGCGGCGAGGACCCGTGGCCGGGCCTGCACGGCTTCCGCACCACGGTGATCCCGCAACTGGAGCGTGCCCTGATCGCGGGCCACGATCTGGTCCTGCTCGGCGAGCGCGGCCAGGGCAAGACCCGGCTGCTGCGTACCCTCGTCGGGCTGTTGGACGAGTGGTCCCCGGTGATCGCCGGCTCGGAGCTCGGCGAGCACCCGTACGAGCCGATCAGCCCCGAGTGGCGACGCCGCGCCGCCGAACTGGGCGACGACCTGCCGGTCGAGTGGCGCCACCGCAGCGAGCGGTACGCCGAGAAGCTCGCCACCCCGGACACCAGCGTCGCCGACCTGATCGGCGACGTCGACCCGATGAAGGTCGCCGAGGGGCGCCACCTGGGCGACCCGGAGACGATCCACTTCGGCCTGGTCCCGCGCAGCCACCGTGGCATCGTGGCGATCAACGAGCTGCCCGACCTCGCCGAGCGGATCCAGGTCGCGCTGCTCAACGTGATGGAGGAGCGCGACATCCAGATCCGTGGCTACGTGCTCCGCCTTCCGCTCGACGTCCTGCTGGTCGCCTCGGCCAACCCGGAGGACTACACCAACCGCGGCCGGATCATCACCCCGCTGAAGGACCGGTTCGGCGCCGAGATCCGCACCCACTACCCGACCACTCTGGAGGACGAGATCGCGGTGGTCCGCCAGGAGGCGCACCTGGTCGCCGAGGTGCCCGACCCGATCCTGGAGATCATCGCCCGCTTCACCCGGGCGCTGCGGGAGTCCGCCGCGGTCGACCAGCGCTCCGGGGTGAGCGCCCGGTTCGCCATCGCCGGTGCGGAGACCGTCGCCGCTTCGGCTCTGCACCGGGCCACCGTCCGCGGCGAGGCGGACCCGGTCGCCCGCTGCGTCGACCTGGACACGGTGGTGGACGTGCTGCGCGGCAAGATCGAGTTCGAGACCGGCGAGGAGGGCCGGGAGACCGAGATCCTCGAGCACCTGCTGCGGACCGCGGTGGCCGGCTGCGTCCGGGAGCGGCTGCGCGGGATCGACCTCGGGCTGCTGGTCGCCGCCCTCGAGCAGGGACGTACGGTGGCGACCGGCGTCCGGGTGACCGCCGAGGAGTTCCTCACCGGTCTGCCCGGGTTGGGGGAGTCGCCGCTCTACGACGAGATCTCCGCCCGGCTCGGCGCCCGGACGCCCGGCGAGGCGGCCGCCGGGATCGAACTGGCCCTCGAGGGCCTCTACCTGGCCCGCCGGATCGGCAAGGAGTCCGGCGGCGGTGAGGCACTGTACGGATGAGCCGCTACACCCGCTACTCCGGCGGCGACCCGCTCGCCCCGCCGGTCGACCTGGGCGAGGCCCTCGACGCCATCGGCCACGACGTGATGGCCGGCTGGTCGCCGGAGCGCGCGATGCGCGAGTTCCTCCGTCGCGGCGGCACGGCCCAGGACGGCCGGAAGCGGACCGGGCTGGACGACCTTGCCCGCCGGGTCGCGCAACGACGCCGCGAGCTGCTCGAGCGGCACTCCCTCGACGGCACCCTGCAGCGGGTCCGCGAACTCCTCGACCGGGCCGTGCTGGAGGAGCGCAAGCAGCTCGCCCGCGATCCGATGATGGACGAGGGTGACCGGGCCTTCCGGCAGCTGCGGCTCGACGACCTGCCCGGGTCCACCCCGGCCGCGGTCGAGGAGCTGTCCTCGTACGACTGGCGCAGCAGCGACGCCCGGCAGGCGTACGACCGGATCAAGGACCTGCTCGGGCGCGAACTGCTCGACCAGCGCTTCGCCGGGATGAAGCAGGCGCTGGAGAACGCCACCGACGAGGACCGCGAGCGGGTCGGCGAGATGCTGGGCGACCTCAACGACCTGCTCGAGAAGCATCGCCGCGGCGAGGACACCCCGGAGGACTTCCGCGACTTCATGGACCGGCACGGCGAGTTCTTCCCCGAACAGCCGCAGGACATCGACGAGCTGCTCGACTCGCTGGCCCGGCGCAGCGCCGCCGCCCAGCGGATGGTCAACTCGATGAGCGCGGAGCAGCGCGAGGAGCTGATGCAGCTGTCCCAACAGGCCTTCGGGTCGGCGGAGCTGATCGGACAGTTGGCCCGGATGGACGGCAACCTGCGCTCGCTGCGGCCGGGCGAGGACTGGCAGGGCTCGCAGCGGTTCGAGGGCGAGGAGGGCCTCGGGCTCGGCGACGGCACCGGGGTGCTGCAGGACCTGGCCGATCTCGACAACCTGGCCGACCAGTTGGCCCAGTCCCGGGAGGGATCCCGGCTGGACGACGTCGACCTCGACGCGCTGGCCCGCCAGCTCGGCGCCGAGGCGGCGGTCGACGCCCGTGCCCTGGCCGAGCTGGAACGCGCCCTGCGCGACTCCGGCTACCTCAAGCGGTCCCCCGAGGGCGACCTGCGGCTCAGCCCGCGGGCGATGCGCCAGCTGGGCCGCCAGCTGCTCAAGGACGTCGCCACCCGGCTGGCCTCCCGCGCCGGGCAGCGGGACGCCCGCCGGGCCGGGCAGCTGGGGGAGCCGACCGGCGCCTCGCGGGCCTGGGAGTTCGGTGACACCGAGCCCTGGGCGGCCACCCGGACGGTCACCAACGCGGTGCTGCGCACCGTCGCAGCCGGTGGGTCGGCGGCCGACGGGGTGACGATCACCCTGGACGACATCGAGGTGACCGAGACCGAGGCGCGCACCCGGGCCGCCGTCGCGCTGCTGGTCGATACCAGCTTTTCGATGGCGATGGACGGCCGCTGGGTGCCGATGAAGCGTACGGCCCTGGCCCTGCACCACCTGGTCCGGACCCGGTTCCGCGGCGACCGGCTGCAGGTCGTCGGTTTCGGCCGACTGGCCCGGGTGATGGACATCGAGGAACTCGTCGGCCTGGACAGCCAATGGGAGAAGGGCACCAACCTGCACCACGCGCTGCTGCTCGCCAACCGGTTCTTCCGCAAGCACCCGGACGCCCAGCCGGTGCTGCTGGTCGTCACCGACGGTGAACCCACCTCGCACCTGGAGGCGGACGGCGAGGTCTGGTTCGACTACCCGCCGCACCCGCTGACCATCGCCCGGACGGTACAGGAACTGGACGCGTCCCGCCGGCTGGGGGCGCAGACGACGTTCTTCCGGCTGGGCGACGACCCGGGACTGGCCCGGTTCGTCGACTCGATGGCGCGCCGGGCCGACGGCCGGGTGATCGCGCCGGAACTCGACGACCTCGGGGCCGCGGTCGTCGACAGCTACCTCGGCACCCGGTCCCGCAGCCCGCGCCGGGAGACGTCCGGCGGCTGGGGCGAGCGAGGCTTCTGGGCGCGGTGAGAACCACCCCCAGAAGTGGGGTGTTGTCGGAACGCCCCGGTGTGGTGGCATAAGAGTGGTCGACGGCCCGGACCTGGTGGGGGGATCAGGTTCGGGCCGTCGCGCTGTCATCGAGGGGGGACGTGGGAGTGCTGGATCGGCTGAGGGTCGCCTCCGGGGTGCTCTGCGGGCTGATCATCATCGCCGGCCTACCGGCCGTGACCTGGGCCAGCAGGGCCTGGCTCGCCGCATCGGGGTGGACCCCGGTGGTGCGCAATCGGATCCAGTGGCCGTCGGTGATGCTGCTGGGGCCGTACGGGCCGCTGATGGCCGCAGTCCTGCTCACGTCCGCGGCGGCGGGGGCTTTCTTCGTGCCGCGTCTGCGGGTCGTGGTCTCGCACCGCCTCGGTCTGGCGCTCGCCGTGGCCCTGGCCTGTCTGGCGATGGTAGCGGTCCCGCCGGTCGACGCCCCGGCCGCCTTCCCGCTCGTCCATGTCCACAACGCCGCCTACCTCGGCCTGCTCGCCGCGTGGTGGGTCTGTGTGGGCGTGTGCTGGTCCGAGGCCGGGGACGCGCCGAGCCGGCAGGCCGGCCGTCTGCTCGCGGTCCTGTGCGCGGTCCCGGTGCTGGCCGGCCTGGTGTTGGCGCTGGTGCCGGCCGCGGGGCAATTCGCGCGCTACCTCGTGCTCTTCCCGATGGCGGCCTGGATCTCCGGCGTCGCGTGGCTGACCCGGGGGGCCGACCCGTGCTGAGGACGGTGGAGAATAACGGCATGTGGAGCCCCCTGCAGCGTCTCGTCGCCCATCTGGGTGGGGTGACCGAGGGAGAACGCGTCGAACGCGGCATCGTCATCGTGTTCTCCGCCCTGCGCCTCGGGCTGATCGCCCAGCTGTCGATCGTCTGGTGGTTCCAGCTCCATTCGGACCTCATCCCCTCCTCGGCCCTCGCGGTGACCACCGGCGCCATCCTGTTCTCCTCGGCCTTCGTCGTCGCCTCGCTGCGCCGGCGCGACCTGCTGTCGCGAGGGTGGGGGGTGACCGACCTGATCAGCGGCTGCCTCGCGCTGGTGGTCACCAGCCAACTCATCCCACGCCACCTCCAGGTCGGCTCGTGGCTGCACTGGACCCCGGGGTACCTGGAGCAGGTCGCGGCATTCGTCCCCGGCTGGCTGCGCTCCGTGCGTGGCTCGGTCCTGATCGGCACCGGGATCGGCCTGCTCTACCTGGTGTGCACGATGCCCGGCACCGACCAGCCGGACGCGGTCCTGGTCAACGTCCTGAACTACCCGATGTTCGCGGCGGCGGCCGCGCTCTTCGGCCGGTACGCCCGCCGGCTCGCCGCGCGCGCGGAGGAGAACCGGCACCGGGCCGAGGAGAGCCGGGAGCAGGCCCGTGAGGCCGCGGCCGCCCTGGAACTGGCCCGGTACTCGTTCCACGTGCACAACGCCACCGGCCTGCTCGAGGCGTTCGCCCGCGCCGGCCTC
This sequence comes from uncultured Propionibacteriaceae bacterium, assembly GCA_964402325.1. Classification (GTDB taxonomy): domain Bacteria; phylum Actinomycetota; class Actinomycetes; order Propionibacteriales; family Propionibacteriaceae; genus Raineyella. The sequence continues at coordinate 28,540 of CAYOBI010000002.1, forward strand.
CAGCCCGAGCAACTTCCCTCCCTGCAACGGCAGGCCTCCCAGGAGGCCAACCGACTGCGGTACGAGGTGCTGCGCGGGCCGCAGGCCGCGCCGGGGGACGACGGGCCGAAACCGCTGGAGAGGGTGATCCTGGACGCCACCGACAGTTTCGGACACCTGCCCCTGGAGCTGTCGCTCACGCTGGGGCGTACGGCCCTGCTCAGCCCCGACCATGCCCGCGCCCTCACCCAGGCCCTCATCGCGCTGCTCTACAACACCCAACTGCACGCCCGGGCGGAGTCGGTGACCGTCCACGCGGACCAGCAGGAAGGTGTCTGGGAGGTCACGGTGACCGACGACGGCGTCGGCTTCGACCCGGACCCGCAGAACTTCGGGTTCGGGCTGTCCCGGCAGGTCGTGGAATCCCTGCAACGCCACCACCTGACGGTCTCGATCACCTCACATCCCGGGGAGGGAACATGCACCATGATCACCGGCCCGACGGCGACGGCGGCGACCCCATGACCGCGGCGCCTGCCCCCGCCCCCGTCGTCGCGGTCGTCGACGATGCGGCGCTCACCCGGACGATGTTCCGCAGCGCCTTCCCGCGGCTCGAGGTCGCCGGAGCGTACGCCGCGGTGGACGAGCTGCTGGCGGCTCGCCCGACGGTCGACCTCGTGGTCCTCGACCTGCAGCTGTCCACCAGCATGCGGGCGCAGGGGGTGCTGCAGGGGCCGGCCGCGATCCGTGAGCTGGGCCGCCACGGATACGGCACGATCTGCCTCTACACCGACGAGCGACGTCCCCTGGTGCTGGCCCACTGCCTCTCTGCGGGGGCCGCCGGCATCGCCCGCAAGAGCGACGACCTCGAGGTGAGCGAGGACGCGTTCGTCCGGGTCGCCCGCGGGGAGGACGTGATCGCCCGCTCGATGGTCGGTCTGGCGGAGGTGCTGAACCGCCGGGGTCGGCTCCCCGAGCTGACGGGGCGGCAGGCCGAGGTGCTGGCCGCCCGGTCCCGCGGCGAGAAATGGGAGGCCATCAGCCGCCGGCTCGGCATCTCGACGGACACCGCCCGGGGCCATCTCGAGAACGTGATGGGAAAGATGGTGTGGTACCTGCACGACGTCGGTCTCGACCCGGACGCCGCGCCCGCCGACGTGGAGCGGGCCCTGGGACTGGCCCCGGGGGACCTGATGGATCCCTCGTCCCGGCCGCGCTGATCAGGGCGCGGCCGGCGCCGGTGCATCCGTACGGTACTGCTCGCGCATCCGGAAGAGGATCAACCCGAGCCCCAGGCACACCACCACCAGGCTGACCAGCCAGCCGACGTACGGCAGGACCATCCCGACGCCCACGATGAGCGCGCCCAGTGCCATCGAGGCGACGGGGTGGGGCATGCTGCCCAGGATCGACCGGCCCACGATGTACGCCGACAGTGGCGCGGCGAGCAGCGCGGCGAAGGCGAAGGCGCTCAACAGCACGAAGCCGACCGTCACGCCGACCACCGTCGCCATCGCGATCAGCGCCAGGGGGAGTACGACGACCACGGCGAGCAGGCCCACCAGGCCGGCGATCGGCAGCCGGCGCGGCGCCACCGCGGTCGCCCCCGCGACGAAGCGCGGCAGTAACAGCACCACGGCCAGGGAGAGCGCCACGACGTTCGCCGCACGCCAGGCCGCGGCCCAGAACCGCTGGGCGAGGGTCGGCTCGCGGCGGGTCTGCGGCGGCGGGGTGGTCCGCTGCACGTCGCCCTGCACGCTGCCGGGGGCGATGGTCGCGTCGCGATTGCTCGTGTAGCGCAGGTTCCCGGTGATCGAGCCGCCCGGGGCGACGGTCAGCACCTCGACCGAGCCGGTCGCGTCGCGGCCGACGGCACCGGAGACGGTCGCCGTCTGGGCGCCCAGCAGCAGGTCCCGGCCGACCCGGCCGGAGACGTTGACCACGTTGCCGGCCGCGGTGAGGTCGGTGCCGACCGTCGCGCTCGGCATCAGGGTGACGGTGTTGCCGGCCAGGGAGGCGCCGCCGGTGGAGCCGGCCCCGTCGACGACGGTGTTGCCCGCGAGGCGTACGGAACCGCCGACGGTGCCGGTCACGGTGACGGTGTTGCCGGCGCACAGGACGTCGCCGGTGACCGTCCCGGTCACGGTGATGTCCTGGCCGGCGCAGAAGAGGTCACCGTCGATCCGGCCGTCGACGGTGACCGTGTTGCCCGCCAGGTAAGCCGAACCGTCGACGACCTGACCCTGGCCGACGACGGTGGACGCGGCGCTGCCGAACAGCGGCGCGGCAAGGGCGGGGGTGGCCGTGCCCGCCAGCAGGAGACCGAGGAGGAGGACGACGGGCCCGCGCCGGGCCGAGTTGAAGCGGACGTGGGATGGCATGGCACACGCTCCAGGATGGACGGCCCCCGGCCGGGAGTCGGTGTCTCCAGGGTAGGCCGCCGAGGGGCCCCGGGTCAGCGCTTGTGCGCGCGGGCCCGCAGCCAGCCGTCGCCGACCATCTGGATGCCCTGCACCAGGATGATCAGCACCACCACGCAGGCGACCAGCACCTGGTTGTTGAACCGCTGGTAGCCGTACACCAGGGCGAGGTCACCCAGGCCGCCGCCGCCGATCACGCCGGCCATCGCCGAGGATCCGACCAGCATCACCAGGGTGAGCGTGGACCCGGCGATGATGCCGCTGGCCGCCTCCGGCAGCAGCACCTTGCGGATCACCTGCATGTCGGTGGCGCCCATCGCGGCCGCCGCCTCGACCCGTCCCCGGGGCACCTCGGCCAGTGCGCTCTCCACCACCCGGGCGAAGAACGGGATGCCGGCGATGCTCAGCGGCACGATCGCGGCGGTCGGGCCGATCGCGGTGCCGACGATCAGCCGGGTCAGTCCGAGCAACAGGATCAGCAGCACGATGAACGGCATCGACCGGACGATGTTGACGACGGTGCCCAGCACCTGGTTGACCGCGACGCCCGGCCGCAGCCCGCGCCGGTCGGTGACGTGCAGCAGCACCCCGAGGACGATCCCGCCGGCGAAGGCGATGACGAAGGAGACGCCGACCATGTAGACGGTCTCCCCGAGTGCCTTCCACAGCTCGGGCAGCGCCTGGATCCAGGTGATCTTCTCGTTCATCGGTGGTCCTCCCGGTCCAGCCAGGTGAGGTGCACCTGCGGGTGCCGGGCGAAGTGGCCCTCGACCAGCCCGCGGTCCACCTCCGGGGCGAATTGCAGCACCATCTTGCCGACCCGGCGCTCGCCGATCTGCTCCACCCCGCCGGCGACCACGGAGAAGTCCAGGTCGTAGGTCCGGGCCAGCTCGCTCAGCCACGGCTGGTCGGCGGTCTCGTCCAGTGCGGTGATCAGCGCGACCCCCGGCCGCCCGCCCAGCGTCGGCGGGATCGGCGAGATCAGCTGGCCGAGCTCCGAGCCGGCGTCGGTGACCAGGTCCACGACGGGCCCGGACTCGGTGATCCGGCCGTGCTCCAGCAGCGCGGCGTGGGTGCAGATCCCGCGGACCACCGACAGTTCATGGGTGATCAGCACGATGGTGACGCCGACCGAGCGGTTCACCCGGACCAGCAGGTCGAGGATCTGGGAGGTGGTCGCCGGGTCGAGCGCACTGGTCGGCTCGTCGCACAGCAGCACGTCGGGCCGGGCGGCCAGCGCCCGGGCGATGCCGACCCGCTGCTGCTGGCCGCCGGACAGCTGGGACGGGTAGGACCGCTCGCGACCCTGCAGGCCGACCAGCTCGACCAGCTCCGCCACCCGGGCCCGCCGCTCCCGGTCGGGCATCCCGGCCAGCTCCAGAGGCAGGGCGATGTTGTCGGCGACGGTGCGGGAGTGCAGCAGTTCGAAGTGCTGGAACACCGTCCCGATCCGGCGCCGGGCCGCCCGCAGGTCCGCGGACGACAACGTGGTCAGGTCGTCCCCGTTGAGGACGATCCGACCACGGGTGGGTTGCTCCAGCAGGTTGAGACAGCGGAGCAGGGTGGATTTGCCGGCGCCCGAGGGCCCGACGATGCCCTGGATGGCACCGTCGGGCACGCTCAGCGTCACGCCGGTCAGCGCCTCGACGTCACCGTGCTGTCGCGTGGTGTACGTCTTGGCGAGACTGTCGATCTCGATCACTTGGCACTCTCATGGACGGGGACGATGGAGTCACCGTACTTCTGCTTGATCCAGTCGGCGGTCTGGGTCGACTCCAGTGCGGCGGCCAGCTCCTTGATGCCCGCGTCGTCCTTCTTGGCCGCGGTGGTCACCAGGATGTTGGCGTACGGGTTGTCGGTGTTCGACTCGATCGCCAGGCCGTCCTTGGTCGGGTTCAGCCCGGCCTCGATGGCGTAGTTGGAGTTGATCACCGATGCGGCGACCTGCGGGTCGTCGAGCGTACGCGGCAGCTGCGGGCGGTCCAGCTCGACGAACTTCAGCCCCTTCGGGTTGGTGGCGATGTCGGCCTCGGTGATCGTCGACAGGTTGGCCTGCGCGGCCGGCAGCTTCATCGTCAGCAGGCCGGCGGTCTGCAGCACGTACAGGGCGCGGGCGTAGTTGGTCGGGTCCTTCGGCACGGCGATCGTCGAGCCGGCCGGGATGTCCGCAAGCGTCTTGTACTTGCGCGAGTAGACGGCCATCGGCTCGATGTGGGTCGAGGCCACGATCACCAGGTTGCTGGTGTTGTGCTGGCGCTGCCAGTCGTCCAGGTACGGCTTGTGCTGGAAGAAGTTCGCCGTGACGTCGCCGGACTCGAGCAGCTGGTTCGGGTCGACCTCGCCGGAGATGGTCTTGACGTCGATCTTGGTGTTCTTGAGCTGGCCGGAGTCCGCCACGTACTTGAGGATCTCCGCGTGCGGGGTGGCGGAGGCGGAGATCGTCAGCGTCTCCTGGCTGTTGGCGCACCCGGACAGGCCCACGGTCGACAGGGCGAGGGCCGCCAGTGCGGCGGCGACGGTGCGGAAACGGAAGGTCATGTGTCTTTCCTCAGGGGTAGGTTCGGTCAGAAGGATGCCAGCTCGTGGCCGAGCAGGTCGAGGTGGTGGGCGCGGGCCACGTTCGGGTGGGACCGCAGCCGCGTCTTGAGGGAGTTGAGGCCGGACACCTCGTAGAGCCGGTCGTCGTCGAGGTCCGCCCCGGCGCCGGGTGCCTCGGCCGCCAGCTCCGGCGGCAGCACGAGCCGGCGGGCCCGTTCCTCGTACGGCGGGTTGTAGAAGTACGGCAGCGAGACCCGGTCCTCTCCCGGCCCCGGCGGCAGCACCCGGTGCGGGGTGGCGCGCAGGTAGCCGCGGGTGGCGATCTCCAGCGCCTCGCCGATGTTCACCACGTACGCGCCGGGCAGCGGCTCGACGTCGATCCAGTCGCCGTCGAGGCTCTGCGCCTGCAGCCCGGTCGAGCCGGCCTCCAGGTGCAGCAGCGTGAGGGTGCCGATGTCCTTGTGCGGGCCGACGCCCTGGGCCTGGTCCGAGCCGGGGTAGTGGGCCAGCTTGAGCAGCGGCTGCGGGACCGCGCCGGGGTCGGGGGCGAAGGCCCCCGGATCCTGGCCGAGGCCGACCGCCCAGGCCTCCAGCAGCCGCAGCGAGACCGCGGTCAGCCGGTCCAGGTAGTCCAGGGCCAGGCCGCGCAGTGCGGGCACCTGCTCGGGCCACTGGTTCGGGCCGACCAGCACGTCCCACGGGTGGCGGCGACCGGCCGGCGGGATCGCGGCCGCCTCGGGGCCGATGTCGAGCTGCTCGCGCCAGTCGGCGGCGCCGTACGTACGTTCCGTGCCGAGCCGGGTCCAGCCGCGGAACTGCGGCGAGCGGACGTTCTCGATCCGCTGCTTGTTCACCTCCGGGAGGCTGAAGAAGTCGCGGGCGGAGGCGAGCAGCCGGTCGGGCAGGCTCTCGGGCACGCCGTGCCCGATCAGGTAGAAGAAGCCGACCTCATGGGTGGCGCGCCGCAGGGCGTCGGGATCGGGGTCGGACAGGTCGATCAGGGGCAGGGAGACCATCGGGGTTCCTCGGATGACAGCCGGCGGGTCACCGGCGCACGGATGGGGAGTCCGGGGAAAGCGCTGGGGGCGAGGGCCCTCAGCGCGCGAGCATTCGCAGCGGGTGCGGGGCGAAGCTCCTGGTCATGACGTCCTCTCTGCAGGGGCCGGGCGGCCCGAAGCAGAGATTAGTGGACGTTATCGATCGCCGCAAATCGTCTTATGGAGTGTGGAGTGCGCCGATCAGGCAAGGCTGCCCTGGGTTGGTGACCGAGTGTGTGAGATAGTCGGCCGATGTACCATCCTCGGCGGTATGTCCGGTGTGTTCACCGGTACGGTGCTCGGCGCCGGCCTGGTCGCCCCGGCCTCGCCGGGTTCGATCCTCGCCTGGATGGCGGTCACACCGCGTGGCAACTACCTCGCCAATCTCGCCGACTTCGCGGTCGCCACGGTGGTGTCCTTCGTGGTCGCCTTCCTGTTGCTGAAGGCCGAGGGCAAGGAGCCCGACGCCCTGCTCGAGGAGGAGATGGGTGAGGTCCCCGAGGGTGAGGCCGTCACCGCAGCGGCAGCCGCCGCGATCGCTGCCAGCCCGACCATCAGCGGTAAGGACGTGCGTCAGGTCGTCATCGCCTGTGACGCCGGCATGGGGTCCAGCGTGATGGTCGCCAGCGCGATGAAGAAGAAGCTCAAGCCGTACGGCGTCGACGTCATCCACACCCCGGTGAACGAGATCCCCGCCGATGCCAAGCTGGTGCTCACCCAGGAGGGGTTGGCCGACCGGGCCCGTCGTCAGGTGCCCAACGCCGCCATCGTCCCGTTCAAGGTGTACATGGGTGATCCCGCCTTCACCCGGGTCGAGGAGGCCATCAAGGCCGGTGAACCGATCGGTCCGGACCTGATGAGTGGTCACTCCGACGTCGCCCCGGCTCCGGCCGCGGCCGCCGGTACCGCCGCGGCCGCCACCGCCGGTGCCGCCACGGCCACTGCGGCTCGCCCGCGCCGGAAGAAGAAGCTGCCCTCCGACATCCTCCCCCGTGAGGCGATCAGGCTCGGCCTGCACACCCGCACCAAGGAGGAGGCGATCCGGCTCTGCGGCGAGACCCTGGTCGCCATCGGGGCGACCGCCCCGGCCTACACCGACGCGATGTTCGCCCGCGAGCTCCAGGTGGCGACGTACATGGGCAACGGCTTCGCCATCCCGCACGGCACCAACGAGGCCCGGGTGCACGTGAAGAAGACCGCGCTCGGCTTCCTGCAGTTCCCCGAGGGCATCGAGTGGGAGGGCCATACGGTGTACGTGGCCATCCCGATCGCGTCCAACAGTGACGAGCACGTGGGGATCCTCGGAGCCCTCGCCGGTGTGCTCGCCGACCCCGCCAGCGCCGAGAAGCTGCGCAGGGCGACCAGTCCCGATGAAGTGATGGAGCTGCTGGCTCCGGAAGAAGGAGAGTGAAACCGATGAAGGCGTTGCGCTTCTATGCCCCCAAGGACGTCCGGGTCGAAGACGTACCGGAGCCCGTCTGCGGACCCACCGAGGTGAAGATCAAGGTCAAGAACTGCTCCACCTGCGGTACCGACGTCAAGATCTACAACAACGGGCACCCGAACATCACCGGCACCACGACGATGGGTCACGAGGTCGCCGGCGAGGTGGTCGAGGTCGGGGCGGAGGCGCTGGGCGGCTTCGCGGTCGGCGACCGGGTGCAGTCGATCGCCGCCGTCCCGTGCGGGGAGTGCTACGAGTGCCGGAAGGGCTGGATGCAGGTCTGCGAGAACCAGACCTCGGTCGGCTACCAGTACGACGGGGGCTTCGCCGAGTACATGATCGTCCCCGAGCAGGTGCTCAAGGTCGACGGACTCAATCGGATCCCGGACGGCGTCGGCTACGACGAGGCCTCCGCGGCGGAGCCGTTCGCCTGCGCGATCAACGCCCAGGAGCAGGTCGGCATCGAGGAGGGTGACTTCGTCGTCGTCTTCGGCGCCGGCCCGATCGGCTGCATGCACATCCGGATCGCCCGCGGCGTGCACAAGGCCGGGACCATCGTGCTGGTCGACATCAACGCCGAGCGGCTGAAGATGTCCGCCGACGCCGTGCACCCCGACGCCACCCTCGACGGCTCCACCGAGGACGTCGTCGCGCGGGTGATGGAGATGACCGGGGGCCGCGGCGCCGACGTGGTGATCACCGCCACCCCGGCCAAGGTCACCCAGGAGCAGGCGGTGGCGATGGCCGCCCGCAACGGCCGGATCTCGTTCTTCGGCGGGCTGCCGAAGAACGACCCGACCATCACCCTGGACTCCAACCTGGTGCACTACCGCCAGCTGCACATCCACGGCGCCAACGGCTCCGCGCCCGAGCACAACAAGCGGGCGCTGCAGTACATCGCCTCCGGCCAGGTCCCGGTCAAGGACCTGATCACCGAGCACCTGCCGTTGGAGCGGGTGCTGGACGCCTTCGAGATCGTCCGCAAGGGCGAGGCGATCAAGGTCACCGTCGAGCCCTGACCTGCGGGTACCGTCCGGTCGTCGGGACCGTCCCCTGGGGATCGGCGCTCACTCCTCCGGGAGCCGGGCGCCGATCTTCAGGGTGACCTGGTGGTGGGCGACCTTGCCCCCGACCACGTGGCCGCGGAGCTGGACGACCTCGTACCAGTCGACGTTGCCCAGTCGGTCCTCGGCCACGGCGACGGCGTTGCTGATGGCGTCCTCGACGCTGTCGGGGGAGGTCCCGACCATCTCGACGACCCGATAGGTGTGACTGCTCACGGCGGTTCCTTCCCCCGGCGCACGATGTGATTCAGTTCACTCTAGGCGTGTTCCGTCCCGGCGTACGCTCCATCACATGTGTTTACAAGGCCGTGAGTTGTAAGGACATAATGGAGTATGCTCCCCCTCACCCTGCTCGGCTGGCTGTTGCTGGCGACCGCCGCCTTCATCGGCGGCTTCTCCAAGACCGCGCTCTCCGGCGCCGCCACCGCCGCGGTGGTGATCGCCGCCCTGGCCCTGCCCGCCAAGGAGTCGACCGCCGTCCTGCTGGTGATGCTGCTGGCCGGCGACGCCTGGGCGCTGCGGACGTACTGGCACGACGCCGACTGGCGGCTGCTGGTCCGCCTCGTGCTGCCGGTCGTGGTCGGGGTGGCCGCCGGCGGGGTGTTCCTCGGCCGGGTCGACGACCACGTGCTGCGCCGCACCATCGGGGTGATCCTGTTGGCCCTGCTGGTGGTCGGCCTGCTCACCCGCCGCCACCGGCCGGGGACGGCGGCGGCCCGGGCGTACGGTGCCCTGGCCGGGTTCACCACCATGGTGGCCAATGCGGGCGGGCCGGCGATGAGCCTCTACCTGCTCGGCGCCCGTTACGGCAAGCTGGCCTTCCTCGGCACCACGGCCTGGTTCTTCGCCACCGTCAACCTCGTGCTCAAGCTGCCGGTGATGATCGGGCTGGGCATGATGACCCGTCCGGTGCTGCTCACCGGGCTGATCCTCGTCCCGGTCGTCTGGCTCGGCGCCTGGGTCGGCCGGATCGTCGTCGGCCGGCTGGACGACGTCTGGTTCGCCCGGCTGGTCACCCTTTTCGTGGCCGTCTCCGCCTGCTACCTCGTGCTGGCCTGATCGCGGGGACGCCGAACGGCGCACACCGTGCGGTGTGCGCCGTGGCGGGGTGGGGACGATCAGGCGAGGGCCTGCAGCGCCGCCAGCGAGGCCTTGGCCGAGACCACCGGCCCGCCGGCGGCCGGCGGCTCGCCGTCCAGCATGATGTCCTGCTCGAGGACGTAGTAGCCGTCGAAGCCGGCGTCGTCGAGGGTCTTCACGATGTCGGCGAAGTCGATGTCACCCTCGCCGATCGGGGCGAACATGCCGCCCTTGACGCCATCGGACCAGGACAGCTCGCCCGGCAACAGCTTGTCGGTCATCTCCTTGTGGACGTCCTTGGCGTGCACGATGGCGACCCGGTCGGCGTACTCGTGGGCCAGCGCGGCGACGTCGGCGCCGCCGGCGGCCAGGTGGCCGGTGTCCAGGCACAGGCCGACCGAGGAGTTGTCCAGCACTCGGCGGACCTCGTCGACGTTCTGCACCATGGTGCCCCAGTGCGGGTGGATGCAGGCGGTGACGCCGGCCTCGGCGCAGACCTCGCTGATCCGGGTCAGGTTGGCGAACAGCGTCGCCCAGCCCTGCTCGTCCAGCACCGGACGGTCGTCGTAGCCGTCGCGGCCGGAGTCGGCCGCCAGGATCAGGTACTCGCCACCGGCGACGGCGAAGGCCTCCAGCTCACGGCGCACCGCCGGGATCGGGTCGTGGTCCGGGTCGTGCATGACGGCCAGGAAGAACGAGCCGACCGGCTTCAGCGCGTAGTCCGCGACCGCCTCGGCGCGGGCCTGCGGCGCCTCCGGCAGCCAGCCCTGCGGGCCGAACTCGGTGGCGGTGAGACCGATCTCCTTCATCTCGGTCAGCACCCGCTCGGGGGTCATCTGGTATCCCCAGCCGGGGACCTCGCACACGCCCCAGGTGATGGGCGCTCCGGCGATCTTCATAGGTCTGCTCCTTTGCAGTCTGTTTGGGTGGGGG
>CAYOBI010000002.1:39134-111438 GCA_964402325.1 uncultured Propionibacteriaceae bacterium
GGGCGCTCCGGCGATCTTCATAGGTCTGCTCCTTTGCAGTCTGTTTGGGTGGGGGGTCAGAGGCGTACGGTCGCGCCGGTGGCGGCGGACCGGCCGGCCGCCTCCGCGATCCGCAGGGCCTCGACGCCGTCGGCGACGGTCGGCGAGACGGGGGTGCCCTGGGTGAGGGCGTCGATGAACGAGGTCAGCTCGGCGCGGTAGGCGTCGGCGTAGCGCTCCAGGAAGAAGTCCAGGTACGGGGCCTTCGCGTCGGAGGCCTCCCGGGTGGACACCTGCAGGGTGGTCGGGCGCTGGTTCTCGGCCAGGATCGCACCGTCCGGCCCGAACGCCTCGAGACGCTGGTCGTAGCCGGTGGCGCAGTGCCGGGAGTTGATGATGGTGGCGGCCGCCCCGGTCGAGGAGCGCAGCACGATCACCGCCCCGTCGAAGTCGCCGCTGTCGGCGAGCTCCGGGTCGAGGTGCTGGCCGGTCGCGGTGACCTCGGCGACGTCACCGAGAAAGAACCGGGCGGTGTCGAAGTCGTGGATGGTCATGTCCTTGAAGATGCCGCCGGACTGGGCGAGGTACGCCTTCGGCGGGGCGGCCGGGTCGCGGGAGATGATGGTCAGCTGCTCGAGCCGGCCGATCGCCCCCTCCTCGACCAGGGACCGGGCCCGGGCGAACGACGGGTCGAACCGGCGGTTGAAGCCGAGCATCACCGGCACGTCGTCGAGGCCGGCCAGCTCGCGCTGCAGCTCCTCGGCGTCGGCCAGCTGCATCGCGACCGGCTTCTCGCACAGCGCGGGCTTGCCGGCCCGGACGGCGGCGAGGATGTGCTGGACGTGCAGCGGGGTGGGGGAGCCGATCACCACCGCGTCGATGTCGTCGGCCGCGAACACGTCGTCGGCATCCGTGCAGGCCCGCGCGCCGTAGGTCGCGGCGACGGCCTCCGCGGCGGCGACCACCGGATCGCAGACCAGGGTGAGGGTCGCCGCCGGGTGGGCCGCGATCGTGCGGGCGTGGACCTGGCCGATGCGGCCGGCCCCGATCAGGGCGAAACGGAGTTGGTTGGTCATGACTCGATTCAAACGGTTGTCAAGGCCAATGTCAATCTAATGTCAGAACAAACACGTCCCGATGGGCTCAGTGGGCGACCAGGGTGAGGTCGAAGGAGTACAGCGAGGGGCGATAGACGTGGTTGCCGAACTCCACCACCCGGCCGGCGCTGTCGTACGCTGAGCGGCTCATCGTGAGCAGTGGCGCGCCGGGCTCCTCGGCCAGCAGTTCGGCCTCCTCGGTGGTCGCCGCCCGGGCGCCGATCACCTGCTTGGCGGTGGCGATGTGGATGCCGTGGTCGTTGAAGCAGCGGTAGAGGCCGTGCTCGTTGAGGTCGGTCCAGGACGGCGCCAGGTCGATCGGGATCAGGTTGGTCAGCACCGCCAGCGGCCGGTTGTCCACCGAGCGGAGCCGGACGATCCGGACCACGCCGGTGCCGGGCTCCACGGCCAGCCGGTCGGCCTCCTCCTCGTCGGCCTCGTGCACCTCGTACGACAGGACCTTGGTGGTGGGGGTGAAGCCCTCGCGGGTCAGGTCGTCGTAGAGCGAGGTCAGTTCGATCGGCCGGTGCACCTGGGGTGGGGTGACGGTCGTGCCGACGCCGCGCCGGCGGGTCAGCAGGCCGCGGTTCACCAGTTCCTGCAGGGCCCGGCGCGCGGTCGGGCGCGAGACGTCGAGTCGTTGGGCCATCGAGATCTCGTCCTCGATCCGGGCCCCCGAGGGAAGCTCCCCGGAGAGGATCGCCTGCTCGATCGGCTCGGCGATCTGCCGGTACAGCGGTTCGTCGGAGTCGCGGTCGATGACGACGGTCGGCTCGTAGTAGTCGCTCATGGTCGTCCTTGTCCGTACAGCGTTGCCGTCTATTGCTAGCTCACACTCTAGCCATTCATGACAAGATTGGGGATTTGTGCGGACAAAGTGTTGACCTTGTTCGTTCGTTCAGGCAGACTGGTGTCAGTCCCCAAAGGAGAGGCAGGCGCAGCAGTGGACACGTCAACGTCATCAGTCCCTGACGTCCTCACCATCGGTCGTAGTGGTGTGGACATCTACCCGTTGCAGATCGGCGTCGGACTGGAGGAGGTCACCTCGTTCGGCAAGTTCGTCGGCGGTTCACCGACGAACGTCGCGGTGGCCGCCGCCCGGATGGGCCGTTCGGCCGCGGTGATCACCGAGGTCGGGGACGACCCGTTCGGCCGCTTCGTCCGCCAGGAGATGAGCCGCCTCGGGGTGGACCCACAGTACGTGATCACCAACCACGACTACCTCACCCCGGTGACCTTCTGTGAGATCTTCCCGCCGGACGACTTCCCGCTCTACTTCTACCGGCAGCCCTCGGCCCCCGACCTGCAGTTGCGGCCGGAGGACATCCCGGCCGTCGTCCGGGACGCGAAGATCTTCTGGATGTCGGTCACCGGCCTGTCCGTCGAGCCGACCCGCAGCGCGCACCGGCGGGCGATGGAGCTGCGCGGCGACAAGGCCCACACCATCCTCGACCTCGACTACCGGCCGATGTTCTGGTCCAGCGAGGAGCTCGCCCACACCGAGGTCGACCGGATGCTCGGCCTGGTCGACATCGCCGTGGGCAACAAGGAGGAGTGCCGGATCGCCGTCGGCGAGACCGAGCCCGACCGGGCCGCCGACGCCCTGCTGGAGCGGGGCGTGGAGGTCGCCATCGTCAAGCAGGGGCCGCTCGGCACCCTGGCCAAGACCCGCGACGAGCGGGTGGTGGTCCCGGTCACCCCGGTGCAGGTCTGCAACGGGCTGGGCGCCGGCGACTCCTTCGGGGGCGCGCTGTGCCACGCCCTGCTGGAGGGCTGGGACCTCGGCCGCGCCGTCTCCTTCGCCTCCACCGCCGGCGCGATCGTCGCGTCCCGGCTGGAGTGCTCCACCGCGATGGCCACCGAGCAGGAGGTCCTCGACCTGATGGCCGCCAATCCCGCATCCGCCCCCCAGGTCGAGGTCCTGTCATGACACTGATCGCCAAACTCACCGAGACCCGGTTCCACGACCCGCAGGCCGTCCGCCGGGCACTGGCCGAACGTCCCCGCGGCTCGCTGCCGCAGGGCGACGTCAAGCTGATGATCATCGCCTGCGACCACCCGGCCCGCGGCGCCCTGGGCGCCGGATCCCACCCGATGGCGATGGCCTCCCGCGAGGAGGTGCTGGCCCGCTGCCTGGAGGCGCTGGACCGCCCGGGCGTCAACGGCTTCCTCGGCTCGGCCGACATCATCGAGGACCTGGCCCTGCTCGGCGCCCTCGACGGCAAGATGCTCTGGGGCACGATGAACCGGGTCGGCCTGCAGGGCGCCTCGTTCGAGATGGACGACCGGTTCAACTGCTACGACGCCCGCGGCGTCGCGGACGCCGGCCTGGACGGCGGCAAGATGCTGCTCCGGATCAACTACGCCGACCCGGGCACCGCCGCCACCCTGACCGCCTCGGCCCAGGCCGTGGACGATCTGGCCGAGCGCGGCCTGACCGCGATGGTCGAGCCGTTCATCTCCACCCGCACCGACGGGCGGATCGTCAACGACCTGACCCCCGACGCGGTGATCCGGTCGATGGCGATCGCCTCGGCACTGGGGCGGACCTCGGCGTACACCTGGCTGAAGCTGCCCTGCGTCGACGAGATGGAACGGGTGATGGAGGCCACCACGCTGCCGTCGCTGATCCTCGGCGGCGAGGTGCCGGACGACCCGGAGGCCGCCCTGTCGGGTTGGGCCACCGCACTGTCCCTGCCGAACGTCCGCGGCCTGGTGATCGGCCGCTCGCTGCTCTTCCCGCCCGACGACGACGTCGCCGGGGCGGTCGACCGGGCGGTGGCACTGCTGTGAAAGGAACTCCTGTGAACGACAACGACCGCTACGTCATCCGCGCGGGGCAGACCGCGCACGAGGCGTACGAGACCGACCTCACCGTCGAGCGGGCCGGCTGGGACTGGTGCTCGCTGCGCGTCCTGGCCCTGCCCGCCGGCGGGCGCCAGGAGGTCAGCTCCGGCGAGGCCGAGCTCCTGGTGCTGCCGCTGTCCGGCGGCTGCCGGGTCGAGGTGGCCGGCGAGACGTACGAGATCGCCGGGCGCCCCGAGGTGTGGACCGCGATCACCGACTACCTGTACGTCCCGCGGCACACCACCTTCGTGGTGTCGAGCGAGGCGGGCGGGCGGTTCGCCCTGCCGGCGTCGAAGGCGACCGCCGACCTGCCGGTGCGTCACTGCCCGGTCGGCGAGGTCGTCACGACGCTGCGCGGCACCGGCGACTGCTCGCGCCAGGTGAACAACTACGCCCTCGGCAACGCGGTGCAGACCTCCCACCTGCTCGCCTGCGAGGTGCTCACCCCGGGCGGCAACTGGTCCTCGTACCCGCCGCACAAGCACGACGAGCACACCGAGGTGGAGCGGATCCTCGAGGAGATCTACTACTACGAGGTCCGCCCGGCCGCCAACGGCACCACCGGGATGGCGCTGCAGCGGATCTATCCCTCCCCGGGCAAGCCGATCGACGTCTGCGCGGAGGTGCACAGCCGCGACGTCGTGATCATGCCGTACGGCTACCACGGCCCCTCGGTCGCGGCGCCCGGCTACGACCTCTACTACCTCAACGTGATGGCCGGCCCGGCCGAGGACTCGACCTGGCTGATGACCGACGACCCGCACTACACCTGGCTGCGCCAGGAGTGGGAGACCGGGGCGGTCGACCCCCGGCTGCCGATGACCCCCCTCAACCCCCAGGAGTGACCGTGCACGACCACCACCCCACCGTCCGGCTCACCGTCGGGCAGGCGATCATCCGCTTCCTGGTCAACCAGTACGCCGAGCGGGACGGCGTCGAGGACCGGTTCATCACCGGCGCCTTCGGCATCTTCGGGCACGGCAACGTGGCCGGCATCGGCCAGGCGCTGCTGCAGAACGAGCTCGACCCCGAGCCGGACGGCGGCGCCATGCCGTACTACATGCCCCGCAACGAGCAGGGCATGGTCAACGCGGCGGCCGCGTACGCCAAGGCGACCAACCGGATGCAGGCGATGATGTGCACCGCCTCGATCGGGCCCGGCTCGCTGAACATGGTCACCGGCGCCGCGCTGGCGACCACCAACCGGCTCCCGGTGCTGCTCTTCCCGTCCGACCAGTTCGCCACCCGGTTCCCCGACCCGGTGCTGCAGCAGCTCGAGGACCCGACCACCCTGGACACCTCGGTCAACGACTGCTTCCGCCCGGTGTCGCGGTTCTTCGACCGGATCAACCGCCCCGAACAGCTGCTCCCCTCGCTGCTCAACGCGCTGCGGGTGCTCACCGACCCGGCCGACACCGGCGCCTGCGTCATCGCACTGCCCCAGGACGTCCAGGCCGAGGCGTACGACTTCCCGGCGAAGATGTTCGACCGGCGGGTCTGGCACGTCCGTCGCCCGGTGCCCGAGCCGGCCGCCGTGGCCCGTGCCGTGGATCTGATCCGGGCCGCCCGGCGCCCGCTGGTGGTCGCCGGCGGCGGCGTGATCTACTCCGGCGCGTCCGAGCAGCTGCGGGCCTTCGCCACCGCCACCGGCATCCCGGTCGGCGACACCCAGGCGGGCAAGGGCGCGATCAACTTCGACCACCCGGGCGCCGTCGGTGGCGTCGGCTCGACCGGCGGCGACTCCGGCAACCACCTCGCCGACGCGGCCGACCTGGTGATCGGCATCGGCACCCGCTGGTCCGACTTCACCACCGCCTCGCACACCCAGTTCAAGAACCCCGACGTGAGGTTCGTCAACGTCAACGTGACTGCCTTCGACGCCGCGAAGAACTCCGGCGAGATGGTGGTGGCCGACGCCCGCGAGGCCCTGGTCGCGCTGACCGACGCGCTGGCCGGCCACCGGGTCGAGGACGCGTACGCCACCGAGGTCGCCGCCGAGAAGGAGGCCTGGGCCGCGGCCACCGAGCGCTGCTACCACCTGGGCCACGGCCCGCTGCCGGCCCAGACCGAGGTCTTCGGCGCCCTGAACGAGATGATGGGCGACGACGACGTGGTGATCAACGCCGCCGGCTCGATGCCCGGCGACCTGCAGGCCCTCTGGCAGGCCCGCACCCCGGTGCAGTACCACGTCGAGTACGCCTTCTCCTGCATGGGGTACGAGATCCCCGCCGCGATGGGCGTCAAGATGGCGCTGCCGGACTCCGAGGTGGTCGCGATCGTCGGCGACGGCACCTACCAGATGCTGCCGATGGAGCTCGCCACCATCGTCCAGGAGGGCCTGAAGGTCATCTTCGTGCTGCTCCAGAACCACGGCTTCGCCTCGATCGGTGCCCTGTCCGAGTCGCGCGGCTCGCAGCGCTTCGGCACCCGCTACCGCGCCGGCGGGGGCCGCCCGCACAACCTCGACGGGGAGTTCCTGCCGGTCGACATCGCCGCCAACGCGGAGTCCTGGGGCCTGAAGGTGCTGCGCGTGCACACCATCGACCAGTTCCGGGCCGCCTACCGCGAGGCGGTGGCCGGCGACCGGGCCGTGATGATCCACATCGAGACCGACCTCTACGGGCCCAACCCGCCGGCCTCCTCCTGGTGGGACGTCGCCGTCTCCCAGGTCTCCCGGCTGGACTCCACCCGGCGCGCGTACGAGGAGTACGTCGACGCCAAGCAGGCCCAGCGCGCGTACCTCAACTGATCCCCGAGCAACAAGGAGTAGCACCCATGAAGACGATCGAACAGTGGATCGACGGCGCCCCGTACCACGGTGAGCCCGTCCGCCGGGTCCCGGTCGAGAACCCCGCGACCGGCCGGATCGAGGCCGAACTGCTCGAGGCCTCCGTGGCCGACGTCGACCACGCCGTCCGGGTGGCCCGCCGGGCCCAGCTCAGCTGGGGCAAGGTCTCGCTGGCCAAGCGGATGGACATCATGTTCCGGATGCGCCAGCTGGTCCTCGACCACCAGGACGAGCTCGCCACCGCCATCGTGAACGAGCACGGCAAGACCTTCTCCGACGCCATCGGCGAGATCCAGCGCGGCCGGGAGACGCTCGACTTCGCCTGCAACATCGCCGCCGCACTGAAGGGCGAGATCTCCTACGACGTCTCGACCGGTGTCGACGTGCACACCCTGCGCCAGCCGGTCGGCGTCGTCGCCGGCATCGGCCCGTTCAACTTCCCGGTGATGGTGCCGATGTGGATGCACCCGATCGCCATCGCCACCGGCAACACCTTCGTGCTGAAGCCGCCGTCCCCGGCGCCGACCGCCTCGATGATCATCGCCCGCCTCTACCGGGAGGCCGGCCTGCCCGACGGCGTCTTCAACGTCGTCGCCGGCGACCGGCACGTGGTCACCGCCCTGCTCGAGCACCCGGGGATCGACGCGGTGTCGTTCGTCGGATCCACCCCGGTGGCCGAGATCGTCCAGGAGACCGCGACCCGGCACGGCAAGCGGGTCCAGGCCCTGGGCGGGGCGAACAACCACGCCATCGTGATGCCCGACGCCGACCTCGACCACGCCGCCCAGCACATCGCCGCGGCCGCCTTCGGTGCCGCCGGCGAGCGCTGCATGGCGCTGCCCGCGGTGATTGCCGTCGGCGGGATCGCGGACCGGCTGGCCGCACTGGTGGCCGAGCATGCCGGGGCGTACGTGGTGGGCTCCGGCTTCGAGGAGGCGACCGATCTCGGGCCGGTCATCTCGGCGAAGGCCAAGCAGCGGATCACCGGGCTGATCGACGACGCCGAGCAGCGCGGCGCCACCGTCGTGCTGGACGGCCGGGCGCCGCAGGTCGACGGCTTCGCGGACGGCCACTTCCTGGCCCCGACGGTGATCACCAAGGTGCCCCTGGACGCCCCGGTCTACACCGAGGAGATCTTCGGCCCGGTGCTGACGATCGGCGAGGCCGCCACGTACGAGGAGGCGATCGCCCTGGTCAACGCCCAGCCGTTCGGCAACGGTGCGGCCATCTTCACCCGCGACGGCGGCACCGCCCGCCGGTTCACGCTCGACGTCGAGGCCGGCATGGTCGGTGTCAACGTGCCGATCCCGACCCCGGTGGCGTACTACTCGTTCGGCGGCTGGAAGGACTCGCTGCTCGGCGACACCCACATCCACGGCCCGGAGGGCGTCCGGTTCTGCACCCGTGCCAAGGCCGTCACCGAGCGCTGGCCCGGCGACGCCGTGCATGCCGCCACCATGTCGTTCGAGCGGGAGGCGTGAGGCCTGCCACTGACCCGGCCCAAGGGGCCCGATTTGCTAGGACAAATCGGGCCCCTTGGGCCGTTCCTGGGCCGTGAGGTACCGTCCATTGGTCGGACCACAGGAGATGATGCGACCTTCGTGGTGTCATGGCGGACCCACAGGGAGAGATTGTCCTAAGAAGGTTTCCAATTTGATAGAACATATGACAGGATATTGACACGAGGTCACAGCGGTGTGGCCCTGGCAACCAAGGAGGGCGCAACGTGTCGGACGTAGCCGCCAGCAGTACCCCACGTGTCGGAGTGGGGGTGATCAGCCTCGGTTGGATGGGCAGAGTGCATGCCCGCGCCTACCGCGGCATCGCCGAGTATTTCCCTGACCTGGAGGTCCGCCCGCGGCTGGTGTCCGCGTGCGACACGGTGGCCGAGACCCGACTGGCCGCCGTCGGCTCGCTCGGGTTCCAGCGGGCGACGCCGGACTACCGCGAGGTGATGGGCTTCGACGACATGAAGGTGATCGAGGCGGCGCAGTTCCTGCGCTCCTTCGCCGCCGGCGAGCAGCTCGCCCCCTCGGTCGCCGACGGCTGGGCCGCCGCCGAGGTCGACGAGGCCGCCGTGGCCTCCGACGCGGACGGCCGGTGGCACGACGTGCCGCGGGTCGACGGCACCACCACCTACGACATCTGACCCGGCGCGATTCGACAAGGGAGTCTTCCGTGCACACCTCAGCTTCATCCCACCACCAGGCGACGATCAGTCTGGACGTCTCGCGCGACGAACTGCGCACCCTGGCCGACCGGACGCCGGCCTCCGGCAAGCACCGCTCGATCGGCGCGATCGCCGCGGTCGCCACCCTCGGCTCGCTGCTCTTCGGCTACGACACCGGGGTGATCTCCGGCGCCCTGCCGTACATGTACATGCCGTACGCCGCCAACGGCCTGCACCTGGGCGCCCTTGAGGAGGGCCTGATCGGCGGCACGCTGCTGATCGGCGCCGCGCTCGGCGCCCTGATCGGTGGCCGGCTGTCCGACCGCTACGGCCGCCGCCACAACATCCTGATGCTCGCCCTGGTCTTCCTTGTCGGCGCGCTCGGCACCGCCTTCGCCCCGACCCTGGCGGTGATGTACCCGTTCCGCTTCATCCTCGGCTTCGCCGTCGGCGGCGCCTCGGCCACCGTCCCGGTGTACCTGTCGGAGACCGCGCCGAAGCGGATCCGCGGCACCATCGTCGCCATCGACCAGCTGATGATCGTCGTCGGCCAGCTGCTCGCGTTCAGCTTCAACGCGGTGATCAACCAGGCCTACGGCGGCCCGAAGCTCGACATCGCGAACGACCCGTCCGGCCTGCTGCAGCCCGGTATGCAGTCCTGGGACAACGTCGCCGGTCTGCAGAGTGCGCTCGGTGGCGCCCTCGACCCGACCGCCTGGGTGGCGTACGTCAACCACCTGACCATCACCGGCGGCAACGGCAACGCCTGGCGCCTGATGCTGGTGCTGTGCAGCATCCCGGCCGTGGCCCTGTGGCTCGGCATGCGGGCGATGCCCGAGTCGTCGCGCTGGTACATGGTGCAGCGGCGCTACTACGAGGCGATCGGCTCGCTCAAGCGGGTCCGGGACGGCCGTGACGGCGACGTCGTCGACGAGCTGAACGAGATGGTCGAGAAGGAGCGTCGCGAGGAGTCGCTGCCCAAGGGCACCTTCCGGGACATCCTGCAGACCCCGTGGATGCGACGGCTGTTCCTGGTCGGCATCCTGCTGGCCGTCTGCAATCAGACCACCGGCGTCAACACCGTGATGTACTACGCCCCCAAGGTCCTGGAGTACGCCGGCCTCGGCACCTCCGCCGCCATCACCGCGCAGGTCGCCAACGGCGTGATGTCCGTGCTCGGCTCCGCCCTCGGCCTGTGGCTGGTCTTCAAGTTCCGTCGGCGCCAGATCCTGATCACCTGCATCATCCTGGTCGCGGTCAGCATGTTCACCATCGCCGGCCTGTTCACCGGGCTGATCCAGCCGTACATGGCCGCCGGCACCAAGCCCCCGATGTACGCCCCGATGCTGGTCCTGGCCGCGATGGGCTTCTTCATGCTGGTCGTCCAGTCCTCCAACGGCCCGGTCGTGTGGACCATGCTCGGCGAGATGTTCCCGGCCCGGGTCCGGGGCATCGCGAACGGCGCCGCGGTGTTCTGCATGTGGGTGGTCAACGCGATCATCACCTTCACCTTCCCGGCGATGATGAGCCACCTCGGTGGCGGCCTCACCTACTCCCTGTACGGCGTGGTCAACGTCGTCGTGGCGATCGCCCTGTGGCGGTTCATGCCGGAGACCTCCGGTCGCTCGCTGGAGGAGCTCGAGGAGCACCTCGAGGGGGTCTACACCCGCCCCGGTGACAAGGTCGCCGAGCAGGTCTGACCCGCCGCCCTCGCGCTTCCCCCCGAAGGAGCCCCGCCGCCCGGCGGGGCTCCTTCGTCGTCCCGGGCGGTTGCCCCTCACTGAGGCTTTGTAAAGTCAAATTGTCAGATGTGAGGTCAAGTACGTCCGTCGAGGCCTCCACGGTAGGCTCGGACCCCGACGGAAGGGAAGACAAGGTGACCGGAACCCGGCCCACCCAGGTGGACGTCGCACGCCTCGCCGGCGTGTCACGACAGACGGTGTCCCTGGTGGTGCTCGGCGACCCGCGGGTGTCCGAGGTCCGCCGCCGGGCGGTCCGGGAGGCGATGGAGCAGCTCGGGTACCGGCCCAACATGGCGGCCCGCGCGCTGGCGGCCGGGCGAACGGGCATGGTCGGCATCTCGCTGGCCGACCTCGGCAACCCCTTCCATGCCGACCTGGTCGAGGAGCTGCGCCGGCACTGCGAGGCGGCCGGGCTGATCCCCTTCATTGCGCCGGTGGGCGAGGACCCCCGGGAGGAGGCGGTCACCCTGAGCCGGTTCCTGCAGATGAACGTCGACGGCCTGATCCTGGTCTCCCCACTGGTGCCCGACGACGACCTGGCCGAGATCGGCCGGCAGGTGCCCACCGTGCTGGTCACCCGCAACCGCGGTCCGGTGACGGCGGACGTGGTGCACACCGACGACACCGGCGGCGCCCATCAGGCCGCCCGGCACCTGGTCGAGGCCGGATACGACCCGGTGGTGTACGTGGGCTTCGAGCGCGGGGTGAACGGCGACTCCTCGGCCGCCCGTCGGGCCGGCTACCTGGCGGCGGTGGCGGAGGCCGGCCGGGAGCCGGTCGAGGTGCACGTCGACCTCGACCCGGGCCCGACGCTGGCCACCTCGGTCCGTCGGTACGGCCGGGGGATGGCGTTCTGCTGCCACCACGACCGGATCGCGTTGGCGGCCCTCGGTGTGCTCGCGGAGGCCGGGCTGCAGGCGGGTGAGGACGTCGGGGTGACCGGCTTCGACAACACGACGATCGCCGGGCACCCCCGGATCGCCCTGACCAGCGTCGACCAGGCCACCGGTGAGATGGCCCGCCGGGTGGTCGAGCTGATCGGTCAGAGGGGCGACGGGCGGACCGAGCGGACCGATGCCAAGGTTTCGGCGCGGCTGGTCGTCCGCCGCTCCAGCCTCCGCGTCATGTGAAAACCTTTCGAAATTAATGCCTGAACAAATGATCTCGCGACGGCGTGCGGTCAGGTAGTGGAGCGCTCCAAGAAGGCATCCCACCAGGGTTCCCGACTCGACCCCGCCCTCCGGCAGGAGTGTGCGGCCGGCAACCCGCTTGCCGCCGACGCCACTCCCTTCGTCGACAATTTGTCCTAACAAAGTCTTCACAAGGAGGGGTTTGACCGATAGTCTGGTGGCGGAGGTTCGCTGAGAAGGGCGAACTGACGAGGCGCTGACTCCAACGAAGGGTTCACAAATGTCTGCACAAATCCCGTCCACCATGAGGGCTGCGGTCCTCCGTGACCCGGCCGAGGGACTCCGGGTCGAGGAGATCCGGACCCCCCACCCGAAGGCCGGCGAGGTGCTGATCCGCGTCGCCGCCTGCGGCCTGTGCCACTCGGACCTGCACGTGCTGGGCGGGGCGATCGCCTTCCCGCTGCCGGCGGTCGTCGGGCACGAGGTGTCCGGCGAGATCGTCGAGGTCGGCCCGGGCAACGAGAACACCGGGCTGGCCGTCGGGCAGCAGGTCGCCGGGGCGTTCCTGATGCCGTGCGGGCAGTGCGAGGCCTGCGCCTCCGGACGGGACGACCTGTGCGGGCCGTTCTTCGAGCTCAACCGCCTCCAGGGTCGGCTCTACGACGGCACCACCCGGCTGGCCACCCTCGACGGCGATCCCATCGCGATGTACTCGATGGGTGGCCTGGCCGAGTACGCCGTCATCCCGTCGACGTCGGTCACCCCGGTGCCGGACGACTTCGACGTGGTGCCCGGCGCCATCCTCGGCTGCGCGGCGATGACCGCGTACGGGGCGGTCCGCCGGGGCGCCGACCTGCGCAGCGGCGAGACCGTGGCCGTGGTGGCCACCGGTGGCGTCGGCTCGACGATCATCCCGATCGCCCGGTCCTTCGGTGCCCGGCGGATCGTGGCGATCGACGTCTCCGACGAGAAGCTGGCGGACGCCCGGGCGCTCGGCGCCACGGACGTGGTCAACTCGGCCACCTCGGACGACGTCCGGGCCGAGGTCTTCGCCGTCACCGGCGGCCGCGGGGTCGACGTCGCGTTCGAGGCGCTGGGGCGCCCGGAGACCTGGACCACCGCGCTCGACGTCCTCGCGGACGGCGGCCGGATGGTGCCGATCGGGCTGGGGGCGGGGGTGCAGACCGCGCAGGTGGAGATCAACCGCACCGTCCGCCGGTCCCAGTCCATCATCGGATCGTACGGGGCGCGGACCCGCCAGGACCTGCCCGAGGTCGTCCGGCTGGCCGCCGCCGGCGTGATCGACTACCGCGGCCTGGTCAGTCGGCGCTACCCGCTGGAGCAGGTGGCCGACGGGTATGCGGCCTTGCGCCGTGGGGAGATCCGTGGGCGGGCCGTCGTCGACATGTCGCTGTG
This sequence comes from uncultured Propionibacteriaceae bacterium, assembly GCA_964402325.1. Classification (GTDB taxonomy): domain Bacteria; phylum Actinomycetota; class Actinomycetes; order Propionibacteriales; family Propionibacteriaceae; genus Raineyella. Next base: position 52,304 of record CAYOBI010000002.1, read on the forward strand.
ACCGTCGCTGGGCCCGCCCACGGGCGGGCTCAGCGGTCCAGCAGGGAGAAGGCGTGCGTGGTGGTGGCGGCGCAGGCGGTCAGCCCGGCGGCGATGGCCAGGATCGGCGCGCTGAGGACGACGGAGGCGACGACGAGGCCGGCGCAGACCAGCAGGAGCGCGAGCAGGCCGATCGGGAGACCGGCGGGGCGGCGGCTGTCCAGCGTGGTGCGGGGGGCGGCGATGTGGGTGGTGACGGTCGACATGACATTTCTCCTGTCATTTGCGGGCGACCGTTCCTGAGCCAACGACCGTGGTGGCTCAGCACGGTCGTTGTGCTTGGTGTTTACCTTCGATCAATATGTTAGTACAAAGTCTGGGGTGGTGGGGAAGCGGGGGTCCCGCCGGGCGGCACGGCCTCCCGGCACAGCCGCATCAGCTCGGCCCAGGCGCTGATCTTCACCCGGCTCCGGCCGAGCGCCTCGCCACGGGCCTGCTCGGCCGCGTCGATCGCCAGCCAGTCGTCGTACGTGGTCGGACGGACCCCCGCCAGGGCCAGGCGAGGCAGCGGGTCGTCCGGGTGACCGGGGGCCGGCGGCAGGTCCTCGAGCAGGTGGCCGACGGTCTCGGCGGCGTCGGACTTGTTCGTGCCGATGACACCGATCGGGCCCCGCTTGATCCAGCCGGTGACGTACTCGCCGCGCTGCACCCGGCCGGTGGCGTCGAGCACCCGCCCCTCCTGGTTGGGCACCACTCCGCGCTCCTCGTCGAACGGCACCTCGGGCAGCCGGGTGCTCCGGTAGCCGATGGAGCGCAGCACCAGATCCGCCGGGACGGTGCGGACCTCGCCGGTGGCCTGCATCGCGCCGTCCGGGCCGAGCCGGGTGCCGGCCAGGTCGAGGGCCTCGACCCGGTCGGTGCCGTGCAGGGCGACCGGGCGGTGCCAGAACAGGAAGTGCAGCCGGCGGCGGACCGGGGTCGGGTCGGGCCGGACGGCGACCTCCCGCAGAGCCTCGATGTTGGCCGTGGTCCGGCGGTCCAGACCGGCCGCGTCGATCCCCTCGAAAGCGCCCGCCTCGACGGTCACCGCCAGGCCCGGCGTGGCCAGGAGTTCGCGGAGCTCCTTGGTGGTGTAGCTGGCGAACTGTGGGCCGCGGCGTCCGATGATCCAGATGTCGGTGACCGCGGAGCCGGCCAGCTCGGCCAGCACCGGCTCCGGCATGTCGGTGCCGGCGAGGGTGGCCGGGTCCTTGGCCAGGATCCGGGCCACGTCGACGGCCACGTTGCCGACCCCGACGCAGGCCACGGAGCGTACGCCCCGCAGCGACTGGGGGTTGGCGTCGGGATGGCCCCCGTACCAGGCGACGAACTGGCGCGCCGACCCGCTGCCGGGCAGGTCCTCGCCGGGCACCCGCATCATCAGGTCGCCGGAGGCGCCGACCGCGTACACCACCGCGTCGTACGCCCCGACCAGGGCGCGCCGGGTGACGTCGCGGCCCAGCTCGACGGTACCCAGGAAGCGGACCCGGTCCGAGTCGAAGGTGTGGGCCAGGGCGCGGGCGACCGAGCGGATGCTGGTGTGGTCCGGCGCCACCCCGTACCGGAGCAGACCGAAGGGTGTCGGCAACCGGTCGAACAGGTCGACCAGCACCGGCACCTGCTGCTGGCCGACGAGGTGCTGGGCGGCGAACAGGCCGGCGGGCCCCGCCCCGACGATGGCGATCCGGTAGGGGGTGGGCGACGCCTCGACCATGCCGACTCCTTCGTCAGGGTGGCGCCGAGCCTAGCCGGTCAGGCGGCCAGCGGCCACTCCCCGGCGGTCAGGTGGGCCAGGTCGAGCCGGTCCGCCAGCACCCCGTACGGGGCGTCGTAGGTGTAGGTCAGCGAGACCCGTTCCCGGCCGGTCGGGGTGAGTCGGTGCGGGGCGGCGCGCAGGTAGCCGTCAGTGACGTCCTCCAGCAGGTCGCCGACGGTGACCAGGAAGGCGCCCGGCAGCCCGTCCGCGGGCACCCAGTGGTGGTCGACGAGGATCCGGTCGCCCCCGCTCCACGCGTCGAGCCAGCGCAGGGTGAGGGCGCCGGCGTCGGTGTGCGACGCGATCGGGTGCTCGGCGCCGTCGGTGCCGAGCTCGCGGGACACCGAGGTCCAGGTCGCCGGGTCGCCGGCGAAGATCCGGTCGAACACGTCGGGGTCGAGTTCCAGGCCGACGGCCAGCTGCCGCAGCAGCGCCCGGGCGACCTCCGTCGCCCGGTCCTGGAACGTCAGCGTCCGGTCCCGCAGGGCGGGCAGCCGGTCGGGCCACTGGTTCGGGCCGACCAGCGACTCGCCGGGGCGGGTCCGGCTCCCGGCCGGGATGACGGGCAGCTCGGCGCCGACGTCGAACTGTTCGCGCCAGCCCTCGGCCGGTCCCTGGCCGAACGTGGTCCAGCCGCGGAACTGCTCGGAGCGGGCGGTGTCGACGGCGGCCTTCTCGGCGGTCGGCAGGGCGAAGAACAGCCGGGCCAGGTCGAGGACCTGGCCGGGGACCTCGGGACGGATCCCGTGACCGGTGAGCAGGAACGCGCCGCTCTCGCGGGCGACGGTGCGCAGGTCGTCGGGGCGCAGTGCGCCGAGGTCGAGGACGGGGAGGATGGACGGACGGGTGAGCGGGGCATGGCTGATCGTGTGCACGGACACGGGAGACTCCTGATGACAAGCAGAGAAAGGGTGGGGATCGTCCGGGGACGCGCCGAGGCGCCGGGCGCTGGGGCCGACGGGCTCAGCGCGACAGCATTCGCGCGCACCGACACGCACGACACGGCATCGCCGCGACGGCGGCGACGGGGTGCGGGGCGGGGGCGATGTACGACATTTCACTCCTGACAGATGCTTGCTCGAGAAACATTAGGGGAACTTCTGGGTCGGATCAACCCTTGTGATGGCTGCGACCGCTTACCGTGGTGTCACCCCGATCTCGAAGGCGAGGTACGCGATGTCCACCGAACACAGGTCCGGCACGGCCGCCCTGGTGATCACGATGTGGGAGCAGTACGGCGCCGGGATGGCCGAGGTCGCCGAGCTGGTCGCCCGGGCGCTGTCCCTGCCGGTGACCGGCCCGGCCGCCGACCGTACGGAACTCCTGCCGGAACCGCGCCGCCGTCCTACGGTGGGAACATGAGCCCGGGCTACCCAGCACTTCGCCAGGTCGACGTCCACACCCATGCGCTGCCGCGGCCGCTGCTGGACTGGCTGGCGGCGGAGGGGCTGGCCGACCTCGTCGAGGGGACGGTCCCGGTCGAGGCGTACGACGTCGCGGCCCGGCTGGCCGTGATGGACGAGGTGGGGGTCGAGGTACACGCGGTGGGGATCTCCCCGCACCTGCGCGCCCCGCTGTCGACCGACGAGGCGCTCGTCCGGGAGCTGACCCGGCGCAGCAACGAGGCGCTGGCGGAGTTCGTCGCGCAGGCCCCGGACCAGCTGGTCGCGCTGGCCGGCGTCCCGGTCGGCCTGCCCGACGCCGCCGACGAGGTGCGCTACTGCCTCGACGAGCTGGGGATGGCCGGGGTCACCCTCGGCACCCGGGGCGCCGGCCGCGACCTGGTCGACCCGTTGCACACGCCGCTGTGGGAGCTGCTGGCCGAGCGCCGGGTGTTCACCCTGCTGCACCCGGCCGCCGGGCCGGGCCGGGCCGGCTCGGTCGCCACCGCGATCGACGTCGCTCTCGGTGTCACCTCACTGCTGCACGCCGGCATCCTCGAGACCTACGACGTGCCGCTCTGCCTGGCCTACGGCGGCGGGGCCCTGCCGGCGCTGCGCGGCATGCTGCAGCGCGGCTGGGAGCGGCTCGACGAGGGCCCGGGGCTGCGGCACTCCCCGCTGGACCAACTGCGCCGGCTCTACTACGACACCGCCACCTTCGACACCCTGCAGCTGCAGCAACTGGTCGAGTTCGCCGGCCCCGCACACGTGGTGATGGGCAGCGACTTCCCGGCCCCGCTGGGCGACGCCGACCCGATCGGGGTGGTGGAGGCCTGCCAGTTCGGCCCGGTGCAGGAGATGATCACCGGGGTGACCGCGACGTCCCTGCTGGGGCTGGCCGGCTGAGGTTCAGCGGCCGGTGCCGCGCAGCGACCCGGTGGTGGGGTCGGCGGAGACGGCGACGCAGACCGTCGGGGCGGGGGTGGCCCGGTCCCAGGCCTGCCCCGAGGCGGTGAGCACCCGGACGGTCACGCTGCTGCGGTCGAGGGTGGTGCCCACGTACGGCTCGAACGCCCCGGTGCACGGGTCGCCCGCAGCCGTGCCGTCCACGACGGCGAACACCTCGCCGGTGTGGTCGATCTCGCAGCCCAGCACCTCCAGGTAGGACACTTTCCCGTCGCGCGGCAGCCGGTCGGCGGCCACGCACATCCCGGTGCGGACGTCGGCCAGGTGCACCATCGTCGCCGGTGGCGGCGTCGCCGGCTTGGGGGTGGCCATCAGGGTCTGCGAACCGGTGGTGCAGCCCGCCAGCGGCAGGGCCAGCGCCAGGGCCAGCAGCATCCCGGCGCGCGCCGGTCCGGACATCGTCGGTCTCCTCAGAGCAGACGGCCCTCGGCCGTCAGCAGTCGGGTACGGGACCCCTGGGGCAGGCCGTCCAGCAGTGAGTCGGTGACCGCGAGGACGGCGCCGCCGCGGCGGGCCCGGGCCGCGACCCGGTCGCGCACCTCGTCGGTCGTGTGGTTGGTGACGTCCACCAGCACCACCGGGGCGGGGTGCAGCAGGGTGACGGCGATCGGCAGCACGCTGCGGTCGGAGCCGCGGGTGTCGCCGACCCGGATGTCGACGGCGTGGCCGTGCCCGAGCGCGGCCAGTTCGCTGGCCGCGTCCTCGACCGTACGGTGGGCGAGCTCGGCGACGGCGTGGGCGCAGCTCAGTGCCGGGTGCGGGGCGCGCAGAGTGCTGCTGCAGACGATGCCGCGGCGGCGGACGGCGACCACGTCGTTGGCGCAGGCCACGGCCAGGTCGGTGCACCCCTCCGGGTCGCGGTAGACCAGGTGCCCGGAGGTGAGGGCACAGTGCCCACTGACCAGGCGCAGCAGGTTGCGCCTGGTGCGCTCCTCGGCGGCGGTCACCACGGTGAGCCGCCCGGAGGTCAGCTCGAGATCGACGTCCCGGACGGTCGCAGCCCCCGGGAGGTCACCGTTGAGCGCGGTGGCCACCAGACTGACCGGCCCGGACATCACGGGCCCGCCGGGGGGATGCGGGGGGACACGGAGGCGACGGTACCAGCATCGGTGACCGCCGGTCACACCGAGGTCGGTCGCAGCCCGAGCACCCCGCGGCCCGCGGCGAAGTCCTCCAGTGCGGCCCGCATCGCGGTGACCTCTGCCAGCGCCGTGGAGCTGACCGGGTGGACGTCCGCCAGCGCCGCGTCGAGATCGGCCGCGGCGAGCGGCGCCACTCCCTCGAGGGCCTCGAGCGCCCCGGGCATCGTGAAGCCGCCGGCTGACGCGCCGCTCCAGCGACGGTAGTCCCAGCGGCCGCGGACGCACCAGTCCAGGTCGAGGATCTCCCCGCCGGCCTGCCGGATCCCGTCCACCGGCACCCAGCCGGGCATCGGCGGCAGCGGGCGCTCGGCGGCGGGCTTCGGGGCAGGGGCCGGCGTCGCGGGCCGACGCCCGAACAGCCGGCCGAGCAGGCCGGGCTCGGCCGGTGCGGGGTCGGGCCGGTGCACCGACAGCACCAGGTGGGCCGGGTCGAGTGCGGTCAACCGGACCACCCGGCCGTCCGGTGCGTGGCCGACCAGGCCCTGGGGGTCGAGGTCGAGGCGGCGGCGCTCCGGAGGAGTTCCGGCCGCGGCGTCCCGGAGGGCGGCGACGCCCCAGCCGAGGGTCCGGTGCACCGCCTGGGCCAGCTCCGGGTCGGCCGGGTCCGGCCGCGCGGGCGCGGCGACGTGGGCGGCGTCCTCTGCCGGCAGCACGTCGGCCCGCTCCAGGGTCCGGCGGGTGGTGTCGTACGGCGCCGGCGGCATCGTCAACGAGGCCACCCCCAGCGGTGCCTCGCCGGCCAGGTGCCCCCACAGCTGGTAGGCGAGCCGGGCGGTCCGCTCCGCGGTGACCCGCGGCACCGGTGTCCGGCGCAGGTGCCCGGACAGGGCGACCAGGTGGTCGGCCAGCGCCCCCGGGTCGAGGACGACCTCCGGGTCGACCATCGCGTTCCAGGCGACCCCGGCCAGTGGCAGCAGCTCCCCGGCCCAGGTCCGGCCCGGGTCGTACGACCAGGCGTCCGCGGCCTGCCAGAGCAGCGTGGCCAGGGCCTCGACCGTGCTCGCGTCGGAGCCGAGAGCCGAGAGCGAGACGTCGGCCGCCGGGTCGGTCCACGGTCGGCGCGGGTCGAGCGGCGTGCCCCGGTGCGGGGTGGTGGCCCAGCGGCCGTCCTCGGCCCAGGCGATCAGCGAGTAGTGCCGGGTCGGGTCGGCCTCGACCCAGGCCGGGGCGCCCGCGAGGTGCCAGGCCGGGTCGTCGGTGTCGGGCCCGCCGATCCCGGGGGCGTACGCGGACAGCTGGTAGTGTCGGGCCCGGTCGCCGCCGACGTCGACCAGGGTCGCCCAGCCGCCCGGTTCGGGGGAGGCCGCCAGCCCGTCGTGGAGCAGGCCCCAGGGCAGCGTCCGGGGTGAACCGTCGGCCAGCAGCTCGGCGTGCAGGGCGAGGACGCCCCACCGGACGAGCACCGGGTTCATCCGGGCGAACAGCCGGCCGGGCGAGGGCTGGTAATCGGGCATGTACCCATCCTGCCGTGTCCGGGGACATCGCTACGCTGGCAACATGCGTTGGCGAGGATGGAGGGCGGCGGTGACCGGCCTGGCGGTGTCCGGGCTGGTGGCGGGCTGCAGTGCCCCGCAGGACGCGGCGGCGTCCACCCCGCGGCTGGCCGACATCGCCTATCGCAACTTCGTCTACCGCGGCGGTTGCGGCTGGGACAAGCCCGCCCTGGACACCGCGATGACGTGGGGGAGCCAGACCGGCGTCGTCACCGGGACCGGCACCCTGCCCTCCCGGGCCGAGGTGGTCGACACCCGCCGGGTGAAGCTCGGGACCCCGGGGCGCGACTATCTGTTGGTCCGGCTGCAGTGCTCGATCGGCGACCGGACAGCGACCGGCTGGCACCTGCTCGGCTTCGACGCCAGCCAGCCGGTCGACCTCGGCATCGTCGCGGCCGCGTACGGCCCGGTGGACCTGCGGGTCGAGGACGGCCAGCTGGTCGTGTCCCACGAGTACCGCCGGACCACCGACCACGGGCTGTCCGACACCGGCCGGACCGATTACCGGGTGGCGATGGTGGGCAGCACCCCCGTCCGGCTGTACGGCGACGAGCAGGTCGCCGACGTCCCGGCCGGGGTGGCCGACTGGGCCCCGAACGCCTGGCGGGCCGGCCTGGTCACCCTGGTCACCTCCACCGCCGCCGGGGTCACCGGCTGGCACCTCGGTCTGCAGGTCGACGCGATGACCGCGATCACCGGTGACGACCTGACCGTCGGTGACGCCGGGTGCACGCCGGCCGCCGCCTGGACCCATGCGGGTCAGCGGATCGACCCGGTCCGCACCGAGGGCTGGGTCGGGGGCGACGGCGCGGGCCAACGCGGCTCCCGGGTGACCCTGTCGCTGCCCACCGACGCGCCCGACCTGGCCCGGATCGCCCGGCCGGACGTGCCGCTGGCCGCCCCTGTGCCGGGTCTGCTGGTCACCGCCTCCGGCCTGGTCCCGGCGCTGGCGACCGCCGGCACCGCCTCGGCCACCTCGGCCGGGGTCACGAGCGTCGCGGTGACGTCCCGGGCCCCGTCCGACGACCAGCTGGAGACCACCCCGTTCGGGACCGCGACCGCCGTGCTGCGCGACGCCGGTGGGGACGCGCTGCTGACCGGTGGCTGGGGCGCCCCGGGGCAGCCGTCGACAGTGGGGATGCGGGCGCTGCCCGACCCCCTCGTGGTCCCGGTCTCCGGCTGCTGAGTCCGGCGCCGGCACGGGAACGGACGCGAGCCCCGGCCACCCCTCAGGGGTGACCGGGGCCCGTACGGTCCGGCGTGCGGCCCGCCGTCAGGCGTCGAGGTCCTGGGCGACGAGCCCGGCGATCTTGTTCATCGCCTCCTCGTTCTCCGACTCGACGATGACCTCGCGGCCCTTCGAGGCGCCGAGGGCCATGATCAGCAGCGAGGAACTGGCGTCGGCCGGCTCCTCGTCGGGATCATCGGCGAGCGAGATCAGGATCTCGTCGTCGTAGGCCGAGGCAGCCTCGGCGATGATCGAGGCGGGGCGGGCGTGCAGGCCCACTGCGGAGCCGACGATGACCTTGGTGGACGGCATGGGATCCTCCTTCGTGATCTGTGCGGATCACATTACTTGTCGGTCAGGCGGCGACGGCGGCGGGGGTGGCCTCCGCGGCCACCTTGCGGCGGGCTGCCGACTTCAGCACGATCACCAGGAAGGCGCCGAGCGCCGTGCCGGCCGCGAGGGCCACCAGGAAGCCCAGGATCGGGTTGATCGCGAAGAAGACGAAGATGCCGCCGTGGGGTGCCCGCAGGGTGACGTGGAAGGCCATCGACAGGGCGCCGGTGAGCGCACCGCCGGCCATCATCGAGGGGATCACCCGGAACGGGTCGGCCGCGGCGAACGGGATCGCACCCTCGGAGATGAACGAGGCGCCCAGCAGCCAGGCGGCCCGGCCGTTCTCCAGCTCGGCCTCGGTGAACAGCTTCTTGCGGACGGTGGTGGCCAGCGCCATCGCCAGCGGCGGGACCATGCCGGAGGCCATCACGGCCGCCATGATCATGAAGGCGGCGTCGGTCTGCGCGGACAGGCCGGCGGTGGCGAAGAGGTAGGCCGCCTTGTTGACCGGGCCGCCCAGGTCGAAGCACATCATCAGGCCGAGGACGATGCCGAGCACGATGGTGCCGCCCGAGGACATCCCGGTCAGCCAGGACTCCAGGGCCTTGGTCAGCAGGGCCAGCGGCTTGCCGAGCAGCAGGTACATCAGTGCGCCGGTGATCAGGGTCGCGAGCAGCGGGATGATCACCACCGGCATCAGGCCGGCGAGCCAGCGGGGAGCCTTGAACGAGCCGATCCACATCGCGACGAAGCCCGCGACCAGGCCGGTGACCAGGCCGCCGATGAAGCCGGCGCCGACGGCGACCGCGATCGTACCGCCGACGAAGCCGGGGGCGATGCCGGGCCGGCCGGCCAGGGCGTACGCGATGTAGCCGGAGAGGGCCGGGACCAGGAAGCCGAAGGCGGCCCCGCCGATCGTGAACAGCACCACGCCGATGTACTGCATCAGTCCGCCCGGAGGCAGGTTGACCAGGGTGTTGTTGGCCATGATGTCCTTGGCGGTCGTGCCGAGGGCGATCTGGTAGCCACCGAACAGGAAGCCGAGGGCGATCAGCAGACCGCCGGCCGCCACGAACGGGATCATGTACGACACGCCGGTCATCAGCGCCTGCTGGATCCGCTTGCCCCAGCTGAGGTTGCCGGTGTCCTCACCGGACTTCTCGGCGGCGCCGCCGCCGGCGATCCGGTGGCCGTTCGGGTCGTCGGCCGCGGCGAGCGCCTTGGTGATCAGGCCCTTCGGGTCCGAGATGCCTGCCTTGACGCCGGACTCGGTGCCGGGCTTGCCGGCGAACCGGTCCCGGTCCCGGACACCGACGTCGGTCGCGAAGATCACCGCGTCGGCCTGGTCGATCACCTCTCGCGGCAGGGCGGTGAAGCTCGAGGAGCCCTGGGTCTCGACCTGCATCTCGTAGCCGAGCTCGGCGGCAGCCGCGGCGAGCGAGTCGGCGGCCATGTAGGTGTGCGCGATACCGGTCGGGCAGGCGGTGACCGCGACCAGCCGGCGCGGGCCGGCGGCGGAGGCGGGTGCGGCGGGAGCCGGGGTGGTGGCCCTGGCCGGCGGGTTGACCACGTCGTTGACCAGCCCGACGATCTCCTCGGGGGTCCGGGCGGCGCGCAGGGAGGCGACGAAGTCCTTGCGGACCAGGGCCCGGGCGAGCTTGGAGAGCAGCTTGAGGTGCTCCTGGCCCTCGCCCTCGGCGGCGGCGATCAGGAAGACCAGGTCGGCCCCGCCCTCCTTGTCCCCGAAGTCCACCGGGGGTTGCAGCCGGGCGAAGGCCAGCGAACCGGTGGTGACGTGGGCGGAGCGGCAGTGCGGGATGGCGATGCCGCCGGGCAGGCCGGTGGCGGCCTTGGCCTCGCGGTCGAGGGCGTCGGTGGCGAGCCCCTCGGCCGACGTGGCCCGACCGGCTGCCGCGACCATGGCGGCGAGCGATCGGATGACGTCGTCCTTCGTGGCGCCGAGGGCGGCGTCGAGGGTCACCAACTCCGGGGTGATGAGGTCAGACATGGGAGTCCTTAGACGGTGTAGGCGGCGACGGTGGCGCCGTGGGGGTCGGTCTGGTCGGGTCGGGGGACGGTGGTGCCGGGGAGCGCGGTGGCGCCCGACCCGTACGCCACGGCGTGGCGCAGGCAGTCGGACGGGCCGTCGCCCCGGACGTGGGCGAGGAGGAAGCCGGCGAGGGAGGAGTCACCCGCGCCGACCGTGCTGATCGGCACGATCCGCGGCGGGGTGGCGGTCCAGGCGCCGTCGGCGGTGGCGAGCACGGCGCCCGCGGCGCCGAGGGTGGCCAGGACGTACGTGACGCCCCGGTCGACCAGGGCACGGGCGGCGCGTACGGTCGGGCCGAAGTCGCCGTGCTCGGCCGCCTGCTCGAGCTGCTCGCCGTCGGCGCCGGTGAGCTGGGCCAGCTCGAAGGCGTTGGGTTTCAGCAGGTCGGGGGCGGAGCCGGGCAGGCGCCCGGCCAGGGCGGTCAACGGTGCGTCGGAGGTGTCGACCGCGATCCGGGCACCGGTGGGCCGGAGCGCGTCGACGAGGTCGGCGTACCAGTCGGCCCCGGGGCCCGGTGGCAGCGAGCCGCAGAGGGCGACCCAGTCGGCCTCGGCGGCCAGCCCCACCAGGGTGTCGCGGAGGACGGCCAGCCCATCGGGGTCGATCGGGCTGCCCGGCTCGTTGATCTTGGTGGTGGTCCCGTCGTCCTCGGACAGCGTGATGTTGGTCCGCACCCGGCTGGTCACCGGGATCGGACGGTGGTCCACGCCGGCCTCGCGCAGCGCCGCGACGATCGGGTGGGTGGTGGGGGAGGGCAGCACCGCGACGGAGGGCACCCCGGCGAGGTGGAGCGCTCGCGAGACGTTGACCCCCTTGCCGCCGGGACCGTCATGGAGAGCGCGGATGCGGTTGACCCCGCCGCGCAGCAGGGGCTCGTCGAGCGCGGCCGTACGGTCGATGCTCGGGTTGGCGGTGAAGGTGACGATCATACGATCACGACCTCGGTCTCGTGGGCGGACAGGGCTGAGGCGAGGGCGGCCGGAGGCCTCCCGTCGGTGATGAGGACATCGATGTCGGACAGCGCGGCGAAGCTGATGAAGAAGTCGTGGCCGAACTTCGACCGGTCGGCCAGCGCCACGGTGCGGCGCGAGGCGGCGATCATCGCTCGCTTCACGGCCGCCTCGGCGGCGTCCGGTGTGGTCAGGCCGAAGGTGCCGGAGATGCCGTTGGTGCCGACGAAGGCGACGTCGACGCGCAGCCGGCGCAGGGTCTCCAGGGCCGAGGCCCCGACGGTCGACTGGGTGACGCCCCGGACGGTGCCGCCGAGGATGTGGACGGTGTGATTGGGCACCGCGGACAGGGTCATCGCGGCCGGCACCGAGTCGGTGACGATGGCGAGGTTGTCGAAGGTGATCCCGGGGGCGACCAGCAGCGCGGCGAGGGCCCCGGTGGAGGAGCCGGCGTCGAGGATGATGGTGCCGTCCTGCTGCGGGACGTACGTGAGGGCGGCCTCGGCCATCGCCCGCTTGGAGCCTGCGTTGGCGATCTCCCGCTCCGGCAGGGTGGTCTCCCGGCCGTCGAAGCCGATCACCGGGATGGCTCCGCCGTGCACCCGGCGGAGCACCCCGTCGGCCTCCAGGACGTCGAGGTCGCGGCGGATGGTCTCGGGGGCGACGTCGAACTGGGCGGCCAGGTCGACCACGCGCACGCGCCCCTCGTTGCGGGCCTCGTCGGCGATCGCGGCACGACGTTCCTCGGCGTACATCGTTGTCCTCCTTCGTCTGTCCGCGGGCGGGCAGGACCCTCTGCGAATGCCCGTACGGGCCTCGCGTATCGTGTCGAGGTACGAAACACGAACCTGTGTTTATGTCCGTTTGGATGCCCGACTGGTCACTAGTATGCCCGAACATGTTGGAATGTCAACACGATTCGGGTACCGTTATGGGCACGCCCATCCCTGTCACGGGGGTGCCTGCATGCTTCGAGGAAGAGGAATCATGACCACTGCGCAGTTCCCGGCCAAGATCCCGGGTGAGACCGACCTCCTGGCGGGTCTCGGTGTCGTGGGGGGCGTGGGTTACGCACCCGCCCAGTGGGTCCGTCCCCGGCCGGCACTGCCGACCCAGGGCGCCGAGGTGGCCGAGGCGGGCCGCCAGGGAGAGAAGGACCGCTTCGCCGCCGCGGCCGCCGTCGTCGGCAGCCGACTGTCGAGCCGGGCCGGGATGGTCACCGGCCACGCCTCCGAGGTGCTCGCCGCGACCGCCGCGCTGGCCACCGACAAGGGCTGGCAGCGCACCGTCAACAAGCTGATCGACCAGGGCGCGCCGGCCGACTGGGCCGCCGTCCAGGCGACCGACACCTTCATCGCGAAGTTCGAGAAGATCGGCGGCCTGATGGCCGAGCGGACCACCGACCTGAAGGATGTCCGGGACCGGGTGATCGCCGAGCTGCGGGGAGAGCCCGAGCCGGGTGTCCCCGACCCGGAGTCCCCGGTGGTGCTGCTGGCCGACGACCTGGCCCCCGCCGACACCGCCGGGCTGCGGCCCGAGGTGATCGCCGGCCTGGTCACCCAGCTCGGCGGCAAGACCAGCCACACCGCGATCATCGCGCGCCAGCTGGGCATCCCCTGCGTCGTCGCGGTCGGCGCCCGGCTCGCCGAGATCGCCGACGGCACCCCGCTGCTCGTCGACGGCGACACCGGCGACCTGGTTCCGCACCCGGACGAGCGGGAGGCGATCCGCCGGGTGGAGGAGGCCGCCGCCAAGGCCGAGCGGATCCGAGCCTGGCACGGCCCGGCCCAGACCGCCGACGGGCACCGGGTCCAGTTGCTCGCCAACGTGCAGGACGGCGCCGCCGCCCGCAAGGCCGCGGCCCCCGGCATCGCCGAGGGGGTCGGGCTGTTCCGTACCGAGTTGGCCTTCCTCACCGCGCAGGTGGAGCCGGGCCTGGACGAGCAGGTTCAGGTCTACTCCGAGGTCTTCGAGGCCTTCCGTGGCAAGAAGGTCGTTGTCCGTACCCTCGACGCCGGCTCCGACAAGCCGCTGGCCTTCGCCAACATGCCGCACGAGGAGAACCCGTCGCTGGGCGTCCGCGGCATGCGGATCGCGCTGGACAAGCCGGAGATCCTCACCCGCCAGCTGGACGCCATCGCCGCTGCGGCGAAGGAGGCCGACGTGGACGCCTGGGTGATGGCGCCGATGGTCTCCACCACCAGCGAGGCCGAGTGGTTCGCCGGGCTGTGCCGGGAGCGTGGGCTCTATCCGGGCATCATGGTCGAGGTGCCGGCGATCGCGCTGGTCGCCGACCAGGTGCTGGAGTACGTCGAGTTCTTCTCCATCGGCACCAACGACCTGACCCAGTACACGATGGCTGCCGACCGGATGTCGCCCTACCTGGCCACGCTGACCGACCCGTGGCAGCCGGGCGTGCTGAAGCTCGTCCAGCTCACCGCCGAGGCCGGCCGGCGCCACGGCAAGTCCGTCGGTGTCTGCGGCGAGGCGGCGGCCGACCCGCAGTTGGCCTGCGTGCTGATCGGCCTGGGTGTCACCTCGCTGTCCGCCGCCGCCCCGGCGCTGCCGGCCGTCGGTGCCCAGCTGTCCGCGGTGACCATGGACCAGTGCCGACGGGCCGCCGAGGCGGCCGTTTCGGCCAAGGGTTCGGCCCAGGGTCGGGAGGCGGTGGCCGCTATCCTCGCAGAGTGAGGAAGCTCTGGCCGTTCGTCGTCGCCCTGCTCATCTTCGTCGTGCTGCTGCTCGGGGTCCTCTTCGGCTCGTACGCCGACCGGCTCCCGGGCGCAGCCCGCACCTGCGAGAAGGGGCTGGGGGTGGCCGGCGGCGCGAGCTGCCAGCTGGCGGTCGCCACCCGCGACAGCGTCCGGAAGGCGTCGTCGACCGACGTGCAGTTCACCGTCTCGGCGTACGACCCCACCTCGCGGGTCGACCTGGCGTTCACCTGCCGGCGCGGGGACGTGGTGCGCTGCGAGGCGGCGACCGGCCAGGCCGTGGTGATGACGCCCTGACCGGGACCCTCAGCTGGTGACGTCGCGCCGGACGAAGACGGTCCGGGCGGCGACCAGGAAGACCACGGTGTAGCCGATCGCGAGCCACAGCCCCCGGACGATGCCGTCGGTGAACACAGGGTCGCGGAACAGGTCGCCGAAGGCGAGCCAGTCGTGCACCAGCAGCCACGGGTGCAGCCAGCCGAGCTGGGGGATCGCGTCGAGGATCCACATCAGGGTGGCCACCCCGGTGGTGGCGACCGTCGCCACGATCGGCTGCTCGGTGAGCGTCGAGATGAACAGCCCGACCGCCGCCAGGGCGGCGAGCCCGGCGGCGATGTAGAGCACGGCGAGGAGCAGCCGCCCGGTGGCCGCCACCGTCCCGATGGTGCTGCCCGACAGGGTGGTCATCGGTGGCAGGCCGAACGCCAGTCCGCCTGCGAGCATGCCGGCGCCGGCCACCACCACGACCCCCTCCAGTGCCCCGATCGCCAGGGCGACGTACTTGGTGAGCAGCAGCCGGGTGCGCGGCACCGGCACGATCAGCAGGTAGCGCAGCGTGCCGAGCCCCGCCTCTCCGGCGATGGCGTCCCCGGCCAGCACCGCGACCGCCAACGGCAGGAACAGGGTCAGCTCGACCGACAGGGCGGCGAGGGCGACGAAGATCCCGTTCGAGGTGATCGCGCTGAAGAAGTCCGGGCCGTGCCCGCCGCGCGAGCCGGAGACCTTGATGGTCACCGCGATCATCACCGGCAGGGCGGCGAGCACCGCCAGCCCGAACTGGTTGCGCCGCCGGCCCAGCGTCAGCCGCAGCTCCGAGCCGAGCAGCCGGCCCCAGGCCGCCGGGTCACCCGCTGACATCGAAGCCCTCCCCGGTCAGCCCGATGAACACGTCCTCCAGCGAGGCGGCCCGGACGCCGAACTCCCGGACGCCGACCCCGCCCGCCACCAGCGCGGCGACCACCGCCTCGGGCGCCAGGTCGCCGGCGGTCGCGGTCACGGTGTCCCCGGCGTGGCGTACGTCCCCGGCGCCCAGCCCGTGCAGCACGGTGACCGCCCGGTCGCCGTCGGCGGTGACCAGCCGGAGGGTGGCCCGGCCGCGGTTCCGCAGGGTGTCGATCGGGCCCTGGGCGACCAGCCGGCCCTCCCGCATCACGCCGAGGTGGGTGCAGACCTGTTCGATCTCCGACAGCAGGTGGCTGGACACCAGCACGGTGATGCCCTCGGCGGCCAGCGACCCGATCAGGTGCCGGACCTCCCGGGTGCCCTGCGGGTCCAGCCCGTTCGTCGGCTCGTCGAGGACCAGCAGTTCGCGGGGCACCAGCAGCCCGGCGGCGATCCCGAGCCGCTGCTTCATGCCGAGGGAGTAGACCCGGTAGCGCTTGTCCCGGGCGTGCTGCAGGCCGACCCGGGTGAGCGCCGCGTCGATCCGCGCCCCGGCGGTGCGGGGGTCGCTGCCGGCGTCGGCGGCGTCCAGCCGGGCCAGGTTGGCCCGCCCGGTGAGCTGCGGATGGAAGGCCGGGCCCTCGACCAGGGCGCCGACCCGGCCCAGCACCTGCGGTGCCCGGGCGGGCACCGGGACGTCGAGCACGCTGATCTCGCCGTGGGTCGGCCGGGCCAGGCCGAGCAGCATCCGGATCGTGGTGGTCTTGCCCGACCCGTTGGGCCCGAGGAACCCGTACACCGCCCCGGTGGGCACAGTCAGGTCGATCGCGTCGACCACCCGGTGACGGCCGAACTCCTTGGTCAGCCCGCGGGTACGGATCGCCGGCACGGGTCAGCCGAGCGCGGCGTACAACTGGTCGGCGGGAACGGCCCCGACGGCGACCCGGCCGTCATCGGTCAGCACGGCGGAGAACAGCGTGCCCTGCAGCAGCCGGCCGCTGCCCCACGAGCCGCTGACCCTCGGCAGTGCGTCGAGCAGTTGCCCGGCCTGGGTCGAGGTGTCGGACACCGGCAGGGTGCCCACCTTCTGCACCACCACGGTGTCCCAGCCGTCGCCGACGACCTTCGGCTGCTCCGGGGTCCCGGTCCCGTTCGTCGTGGTCCGGTCGGGGACGAGGGTCGGGGCCGGCTTCTCGGTCACCGTCGTCCCGGCCGGGGCGGTGAAGCTGAACAGCTTCGCGTCGGGGGTGGCGTAGTCGATCGCGCTGAAGCCGACCTGCACCGCGTGGTCGGTCGTGCCGACCGCCTCGACGGTGACCTGCAGCACCAAGTGGGTCTGCGCGTCGATCGCCACGCTGGCGTCGCGGACCAGCGTCTTCTCGCTCGCCGCAGGGGTCAGGACGAGGGTGTACACCGGGCGTCCGGCGACCATGGCGGTGCCGGTGGTCTTCACCCCGGTGCTCGGCTCGATCGCGGTGAGCAGCTGCTGCGCGGCCTGCTGCGGGGTGCTCGGCGCGCCGCTGGGCAGCTGGGGCTGCGGCGTGGACGTCGGCGCGGCCAGAGTGGTGTGGGTGGCGGTGCGGTCGGCGCTGGCGTACGTCCAGACGTCGGAGCCGTTGCGGATCACCGAGGTCTCGGTGTTGTCGCCGATCACCGAGACGCGGCTGCGGGTGTCACCGTCGGTCCAGACCCGGACCGTGTGGTCGCCGGTGAGCAGTCCGGTGAGGCCGGAGGTGTCCGACCCCTGGGGGGTGGGCAGCGTCGGCAGGCCCAGGTCGGTATGGGTCTGCACCGTGCCGCTGAACGTACGCGTGGTGGGCGACTGGACGTCGATCAGCAGCTGCTCGGCCGAGCGCTGCGGCAGGTCCGGGGAGGCCTGCGCACTGGTGGCGATCAGTCCGCCGCCCAGCAGGGCGACGCCGACCGCGGCGGCGCTCCAGCGCCTCACCTTGCGAGTCATGCCTCAAGTCTAGGTGCGCTCAGAGCACCCGGATCCGCCGCGCGATGTCGGCCGCGGCCCCGTCCTCGGCCCGGTGAAAGACCGGCGGTTGCCCGATCAGCGAGCGCACCCGGACGACCCGGTCGCCGGCGTACTCCTCGCCGGTCCAGACCAGCACCCAGCGGCCCGGCGGCAGCGCCACCTCGCGGCCTCCCGCGCCGGGCTCCAGCACCGGGGCGACCAGGAAGCTCGACCCGAAGAAGTACTGGTCGTCGCGCCGGGCCGCCTCGGTGCCGGGCACCTCGACCCAGCAGTGCCGCATCGCCGGCAGGTCCTCGGCGACCACCCCGGCGCGGTACGCCGCCAGCTCCCGGAACACCTTCGTCTGCTGGACGAAGGCCGGGGCGGCGCCGGGGTCCCAGACCTGGGCGTTCTCGTCCGGTCGGTTGCCCTCGTGGGTGCGCAGCACCGGTGACCAGACGCACCACTCGCTCCACCGCAGCAGCAGCTCGGTGTCCCGGCGGGCCCGGATCACCGGCTGCGGGAGTGACGTGTAGCCGCCGGCGTCGCCGTGCATCAGCGGCAGACCGCTCACCCCGCCGGCGAGCATCCCCCGCAGCGCCGAGGCCATCCCGTCGTACGCGTCCCAGGACGTCAGCTGGTCCCCGGCCCAGTGCGGTCCCCGGGAGCCGCGCCACGCCGAGCGGTGGAAGACGAACTCGTCGGCCCCCTTCACCGAGGCGCAGAGTTGCTCCCACAGCACCGGCCAGCGGTTGTGCAGCTCCCTCGGGTCGCCCTCGTGCAGCACGGCGTCGAACGGCAGCGTCTCGCCGAAGTCGGCCATCCAGCCGCCGGTGCGCGGCATGGCGCCGATCACCTGGCCGAACCACTCGGACGCCGCCGGGTTGGTCAGGTCGACCATCGCAGCCATGAAGCCGTCCTGGTCCAGTTGGTACGGCCCGCCGTCCGGGTGGCCCACCAGGAACCCGCGCTCCAGCGCCTCGTGGTAGAGGTCGCGGCGCACCCCGCCGGGCTTCTCCCCGGGGTCGACCACGAACGGGTTGACGTACGTCAGCACTCTGGTGCCGCGGGCGCCGAGCTCCTCGACCAGTTGCTCCCAGTCCGGGTAGCTGCGCCGGTCCAGCTCCCAGGTCCACCACAGCCGGCTGCCGAAACCAGTGGTCCGCCGGCCGACCCAGTCCTGGATCCACACCCCGGAGACCGCGGCCCCGTCGAGGGCCGCGAGCTTGCGGCGCACCTCGGCCGACCCACCCTGGGCGGCCACGATCGCCCCGCGGCCGGTCCAGTCCGGCAGCCCGTCGTGGGGCGTACGCACCAGCTCCCGCGGCGTGTCGGCGGTGCGCCAGCGGCCGGTGATCCGGGCGTCCCAGACCGACAGGTCGAGCCGGCCGCCGCGCAGGTCGACCTCGGCCACCCGGTCCTGGTCCCAGTCCAGCCGGCGCAGCCCGGCGGTGACCAGCGTCGGCATCGGGGCGTACGTCGTGGTCGGCGACCCGCCGGCACCCTTGGCCTTCTCCACCACCACGGTGACCGGCTGCCTGCCCCGGCCGACGCCCTGTTCCCGGGGGGCGAGCACCAGGTCCCTGCCGCGCAGGTCGAAGCCGGTGAACTGTGCCCCCAGCCCGTGCACGCCCTCGTCGTCCCCCAGCCCGGAGCGCAGCAGCACCAGGTCGGCGGCCGGCACCGACACGTCGACCTCCAGGGTGTCGCCCCGGGAGACCAGCACCAGTTCCCAGACCGGCTCCTCGCCCACCCCCGCGTCCGGGCCGGACCGGACGAACCGGCCCGACAGCCGCAGCGTGTCGGTGCCGACGGCGTCCAGTTGCTCGCACCGGGCGTCGGTCCACAGCGTGCCGAGCCGGCGGCGGTCGCTGAAGTGGCCGTGGACGTCGATCCAGTCCAGGGTTCCGCGGGCGGCCGCGAGGACGCCGTCGCGGGCCCACCAGACCGGCGTGGTGCCACGCAGCACCCGGAACCGGGCGGCCGGCGACCCACCGAGCTCGACCACGTGCCCGCCCAGGTCGTACGTGCCGGCGGCCGTCCCGGGGTCCCAGTGGCCGACCGGCAGCTGCGCGGGTGGAGCGTACGGGCTGCGGACCGCGATCCCGGCCGCCGCGAGGGCCCCGACGGCCACCACGCCGCCGCCCAGCGCCAGCGCCGACCGTCGATCCACCCGCATGGGTGCCATCGTTCCACGACGGGTGCCATGTACGGTGGTCCCATGCCCGGTCACCTCCAGAGGTACCGCGAGATCGCCCAGGTGCTCTCCCGCAACGGCCTCTACGCCACGGCCTACCAGGCCGGTCTGGGGCGCTGGCTGCCCGCACTCGGGCACGGCTACGTCAATCCGCGCGAGCGTGACGACATCCGTCCCGAGATCCTCGTGCAGACCTTCCGGGACCTCGGCACCACGTACGTGAAGTTCGGCCAGGCCCTCTCGATGCGCCGCGACCTGCTGCCGGACGCCTACTGCGACGCACTCGGCACGCTCACCGACAGCGAACCGCCGATCCCGCTCGACGACATCCGGGCGGTGGTCCGCGCCGACCTCGGGGCGGACGTCGGGGAACTCTTCGCGTCCTTCGAGGAGGCCCCGATCGCGACCGCCTCGATCGGCCAGGTGCACGGGGCGGTGCTGCACGACGGCCGCGACGTGGTGGTCAAGGTCCGCAAGCCCGGCGTGGTGGACAAGGTCAGCGAGGACCTCGAGATCCTCGGCAACATCGCCCGCCACCTGGAGCGCAACGCCGGCTTCTTCTCCGACATCGGCGTCAGCGGCCTGGTCGAGGAGTTCAGCCGGGCGCTGCGTACGGAGATGGACTACACCGTCGAGGCGCACGCCTGCGAGGAGTTCGGCACCTACTTCGCGGGGGACCAGCGGATCCATATCCCGTGGATCCACTGGGACACCAGTTCCACCCGGGTGCTGACGATGGAGCGACTGACCGGGACCCGGGTCGACAACGTGGCGGCCCTCGACGCGCAGGGCATCGACCGGCACTCGCTGGCGCTGCGCAGCTGCGAGATGCTGCTGCGGATGGTCTTCGAGATGGGCAGGTTCCACGCCGACCCGCACTCCGGCAACCTGCTGATCGAGCCCGACGGCACCATCGGGGTGATCGACTTCGGGATGGTCGGGCAGATGAGCCCGACGATGACCCGCCAGTTCGCCGCGATCATCGTCGGGATGTACCGCAACGACCCGAACGTGGTGGCCGAGGCGCTGGTCGCCCTCGCCCCGCCGCGCGGCCGGCTCGACCGCCAGGCGCTGCGCCGGGAGGTCACCGGACTGCTCGCCTCGATGGAGGGGCGCCGGCTGACCGACGTCCGGATGGTCGACGTCGGGATGTACCTGTTCCGGATCGTCCGCAACCAGCGCCTCGCGCTGCCCGCCGACATCGTCCTGCTGGTGCGGATGCTGACCATCGTCGACGGGCTGGGCCGGCGGCTGGACCCGACCTTCCGGCTCGAGGACGCCCTCAGCCCGTTCGCCGAGCGCCTGCTGCTGCAGCGCCTCGACCCGCGCTACTGGGCCGGCCGGGCCCGCGAGGCGACCCTCGACGCGGTGATGTTCAGCACCGAGGTGCCGTCGTACGCCCGGCGGCTGCTGGAGCGTCTCGACAAGGACGGGGTGGACGTCAACCTGCGCGCCGACGAGCTGGAGCCGCTGGTCTCCCGGGCCGAGGGGATGACCGACCGGCTGGTGCTGGGGCTGATCGTCGCGGCGATGATCGGCGGCGGGTCCAACATCCTGGTCGCCAACACCGAGAAGCTCGGCCGGTTCGCCGGGCCGGTGCTCGCCGGGATGTGGGGCATCCTCGGGGCCACCGGCGGCTACCTGGCCTGGACCGGGCGGCCGTGGGGCCGGGTCAAGGGCCGCAAGCGCTGACTGGCGCGCGCGACCGACCTACGGTCGCGTAGCCTGCTGGCATGACCTCGTCAGCCGTGCCCTCCTCCCCGCCCTGGGTCGCCGCCTACCAGCCGGGCGTCCCCGCCGAGATCGACCTGCCGACCACCTCGCTGGTGGAGATGTTCGAGCGCTCCGTGGCCGAGGGCGGCGCGGCGATCGCGATGACCTTCTTCGGCCGCACCACCACGTACGCCGAGCTGGGTGACCAGGTCTTCCGGGCCGCTGAGGGACTGCGGGAGCTGGGCGTACGCCCCGGCGACCGGGTGGCCATCGTGCTGCCGAACTGCCCCCAGCACGTCGTCGCGTTCTACGCCGTGCTGCGGCTCGGCGCGGTGGTGGTGGAGCACAACCCGCTCTACACGACCCGTGAGCTGGACGAGCTGTTCGCCGACCACGGGGCCCGGGTGGCGATCGCCTGGGACGCCTCGGTGGCGAAGCTGCAGGAGTTCCCCGTCGAGCACCGTCCGGCGACGATCGTCGCGGTGAACATGCTGGAGGAGTTCCCGGTCACGATGCGCGCCGCGCTGCGGCTGCCGGTGAAGAAGCTGCGCGAGACCCGCGACGCACTCACCGCCCCGACCCGGGGCACCCTGCCGTGGCGCCGGCTGCTGGCCCACCCGCCGGTCGACCCCGAGGTGTCCCGGCCGACGGTGGCGGACCTGGCGGTGATCCAGTACACCTCCGGCACCACCGGCCACCCCAAGGGCGCGATGCTCACCCACCTCAACCTGCACGCGAACGCACTGCAGGGCAAGGCCTGGATGAAGGACGCCGAGTACCGCAAGGAGAACTTCTACGCGGTGCTGCCGATGTTCCACGCCTTCGGGATGACGCTCTACCTGACGTACGGGGTGCTGCGGCAGGCGAACCTGGTGCTGTTCCCGAAGTTCGACGTCGACCTGGTGCTGAAGGCGGCGAAGAAGTTCCCGCCGACGGTCTACTGCGCCGTGCCGCCGATCTACGAGCGGACCGCGAAGGTGGCGATCGAGCGCGGGGTGTCGCTGAAGGCGGCGAAGTTCTGCATCTCCGGCGCGATGGCGCTGACCGACCCGATCGTCGAGCTGTGGGAGTCGGTCTCCGGCGGCCTGCTCGTCGAGGGGTACGGGATGACCGAGTCGTCCCCGGTGGCGCTCGGCAACCCGTTCTGGCCGACCCGGCGCACCGGCACCATCGGCGTGCCCTTCCCGTCCACGCTGATGAAGGTCGTCGATCCGGAGGACCCGACCCGCCAGGTCGCGCAGGGGGAGCGCGGCGAACTGCTGATCAAGGGCCCGCAGGTCTTCGGAGGCTACTGGCACAACCCCGAGGAGACCGCGAAGACCCTGCTGCCCGGCGGCTGGCTGCGTACCGGTGACCTGGTCGTGGTCGACCCGGAGGGCTACACCACCATCGTCGACCGGGCCAAGGAACTGATCATCACCGGTGGCTTCAACGTCGCCCCCTCCGAGGTGGAGGAGGCGATCCGTACGTTCCCCGGGGTGAAGGACGTGGCGGTGGTCGGACAGCGCCGCGACGACGGCTCGGAGACGGTCGTCGCCGTGGTGGAACCGGAGCCCGGCGCCGTGATCGACGAGGACGCCCTGCGGACCCACTGCCGGGGGCTGCTCGCCGCGTACAAGGTGCCGCGCCGGGTGGTCACCGCCGAGGGTGAGCTGCCCCGCTCGATGCTGGGCAAGGTGCTGCGCAAGCAGGTCCGCGAGTCGCTAGCTGCGCAGCTGTAGCGGCTAGCGGCGCGGCCGGCCGGTCAGCGCGTGCGCCACGGCCTCGGCGATCGCCACCCCGTTGAGGGCGTCCTCGGTGCTCTGCGGCACCCGGTCGAGGCGTTCGGCGACGATGGTGATGCCCTGCAGGGTGACGCTCCACGGCACCTGCATCGACGTCAGCAACGTCCGGACCTGCGGACCGACCGCCATCCGGCCGAGGAGCTCGTCGTCGGTGAGGATCGCGAACCGGGCGTCGAAGGCGGCGTGGCCGGTGTGGTGGACCGCACCGCCGAGCTGCCGGCGGCGCTCCTCGAGCAGCTCGACCGGCACGATCCGGACCTCGTTGAGCGGGAAGGGCAGTCGGGTCCAGCAGATCGTCGCGTGGGTGCGCCGGGTGCCCCCCTCGGGCCCCTCCGCCTCGTGCGTGACGTGCGCGACGCAGAACCCCTGGCCATGGTGGCTCCCGGAGAACCCCTCGCGGAACCGCACCCGCCGGTGCCACTCCCGCAGCAGCGGCGGCTGCGGCCGCAGCCGGGAGGCGTCGTCGGTGTAGGTCCAGCCCCGGGCCTCGGCCCCGCGGCGCAGCTCGGCGAGCCGGCGGCGCTCCCGACGCGGGGTGCCGATGACGACCGCCGCGAGCCAGCCGACCAGCGGAACGGTGACCAACAGGGCCAGCCAGGTGCCCATCAGGGCCGTCCCACGGAGGAGAGCCCCGCCCCGTCGAGGCGGTACGTCGTCCACCCGTCCAGCGGCTCGGCGCCGAGGCTGCGGTAGAAGTCGATCGACGGGGTGTTCCAGTCCAGGACGTTCCACTCCAGCCGGGCGTAGCCGCGCTGCCCGCAGACCTCGGCCAGCGAGCTGAGCAGGGCCTTGCCGAGGCCGCTGCCGCGGTGCTCCGGCTCCACGTACAGGTCCTCCAGCCAGATGCCGTGTCGACCGGTCCAGGTGGAGAAGCTCAGGAAGTACAGCGCGATGCCGACGACCCGGCCGTCCACCTCGCCCACGTGGCAGAACGTCGCCGGCGACCCGGTGCCGGGGAACAGCGCGGCGTCGAAGTCTGCCTCGGTCGCGACGCACAGCTCCGGGGCCTTCTCGTACGTCGCGAGACCGCGGACCAGCCGCAGGATCGCGGGGACATCAGCGGGGACGGCGGGGCGTACGCGGGGATCGGCCATGCTGTCAGGGTAGTCAACCGAGGTGCCCGGCACCCGGAGCCGTGTTGGTGAGGACACCGCTGGAGCTCAGGATCGCCCGCAGGCGAGTGTCAGACCCCTTCTCTACGGTTGGAGGCATGGGGAAACAGCGTGATCCGGAGCAGGATCCGGAGGCCGGCGCGGGCGGCGTGCGCCCTGTCCGCGGCCTGCCCGGTGGTTTGCCCGGCGTCGGGACCGTCGATGCGGCGACCGGGATCGCCGACGAGTTGCTGGCCAACCGCACCCTGCTCGGCTCGCTCGAGGGCCGCGAGCTGGTCCTTGTCGCCGGCCTGGTCGACGCCGCGCCGCGCCCGACCGGTGGTCGGCGGCCGCTGCCGGGCGGTGAAGGGATGGCGCAGCTCGGCGGCGAGGGCACGCCCCGGGTGCCGGAGTTCCTGGCGATGGAGCTGGGCGCCCTGTTCGGCTGCACCCACGCCTCGGCGGCGCTGTTGATCGCCGACGCCCTCGACCTGCGGCACCGCCATCCCCGGCTGTGGCGACTGGTGGAGGCCGGGCAGGTCCGCGCCTGGCAGGCCCGACGGGTCGCTGCGATGGCCCATCCGCTCAGCATCGAGCAGGCCGACGAGCTCGACGCCGTGCTGGCGCCGGTGATGCCGGGCCTCGGCTGGACCCGGACGCAGCGCCTGGTCGAGGGGGAGATCGCCCGGATCGCCCCGGCCCTGATCGAGGCGCGGTCCCGCGCCGCGCGCGAGCACCGTTTCGTACGGTTGGGCCGGGAGAAGCCCGGGCCGGGGGTGACCGCTCTGGTCGCCCACCTGGACACCGTCGACGCCGTGCACGTCGACGCGGCGGTCGACCAGTTGGCCGGTGCGCTCGCACGCCACGGCGACGACACCCCGCTGGACTCCCGCCGGGCCCGTGCCCTCGGCCTCCTGGCCACGCCGGCGCTGGCCGCGGCCCTGTTGACCGACCTCGCCGAGCCTGACCAGCCGGTGGATCCTCCCACCGCGCCCGACTGTCCCGAGCCGTCGGACCGGCAGCAGTCCCTGCCGATCGGCCTGCTCACCGAGCCCGACGATCCCGAGTCACTGCCGCCCGATCCCGGCCCGGACGCGGCGGACGCGGCGGAGGCGGGCCCGACCGCCCGGTCCTGGTGGCGCGCCCGGGCGGCTGATCTGGCGACCGCCTTCAGCACGGTCGATCCGGACCGGCTCCGGCCCGTGGTCCGGCTCCACCTGCACGTCAGCGCGGCCGACCTGGAGGCGGGCAGCGGTGTCGCACGCGTCGAGGGACACGGGCCGGTGCCACTGTCGCGGCTCGCGGAGTTCCTCGGGGGCTGCTCGGCGCGGGTCACCCAGGTGATCGACACCCGGGACGGGACGGCCGTCGACTCGTACGAGATACCGGACCGGATCCGGGAGCAGGTGGTGCAGCTGCAGCCGTACGAGGTCTCCCCCTGGGGGCAGGTCCCCGCCCGGTCCTGCGACATCGACCACAGCGTGCCGTGGCGGGCCGGCGGGGCGACCGCGATCGACAACCTCGGTCCGCTCGGCCGTCGGGCCCACCGGGCCCGGACCCATGGCCGCTTCCGGCTGGACCGGACCGGTCCGGGCACCTGGGTGTGGCGCTCGCCACTGGGGTACGTCTACTCCGTGTCGAACCGGTCGACCCGCGCCTGGGGCCGGTGGGTCAGCGGCCTCGAGGCGACCTGGCTGCACAACCTGCCAGCGCCACCGCCACCGCCACCGCCAGTGTTCCGAGCTGCACCCGACGGGCCAGCCGCACCGCCCGGGCCACGTCCCGTGGCTCCGCCGGACGACCGTCCCCCAGCTCTCCCCGGTCCTCGACCAACCCGTCGTACGCGTTCGCGCCGCCGAGCCGGATCCCGAGCGCGCCGGCGAACGCCGCCTCGATCTGCCCGCCGTTCGGGCTCGGGTGGGCGGCGGCGTCCTCGCGGACCGCTCGCCGGGCGGCGGGTGACGTCCCGGCGGCGAGCGCGGCACCGAGCCGGGCGGGCAGCCAGTTGACCACGTCGTCGAGCCGGGCCGCCACCTTCCCGAACCGTTCGTAGCGCTCGTGGCGATAGCCGATCATCGCGTCGAGGGTGTTGATCGCGCGGTGCGCCACCATGCCCGGCGCCCCGGCGACAGCACCCCAGACCAGCGGTGCGACGACGGCGTCGGAGGTGTTCTCGGCCAGTGACTCGATCGCGGCGCGGGTGACCCCGGCGGCGTCCAGGGCCCACGGGTCGCGGCCGACGAGGTGGCTGACCTGCTTGCGGCCGGCGGGCAGGTCGCCCCGCTCGAGGTGCCTGGCCACCGCTGACGCCTCCCGCTCCAGTGACCGGCCGCCGAGCACCGTCCAGGTGACCAGGGCGGTCCAGACGACCTCGGCGACCGGTGAACGCCGGGCCACCCGGTCGACGACGGCGGCGCCGAGCCAGGCCGAGCCGACCAGCAGCCCCACGTGACCCGCCCCGGCGGCGATCGAGTCGGCGTACGTCCGGCGCTCCAGCGCCGCGGCCGCCCGGCCGAACGCGGCCACCGGGTGCCCGCGACGGGGGTCGCCGAGCAGCCGGTCCAGCCCGAAGCCGAGCGCCAGGCCCAGAGCACGGGTCACCACGCGATCACCGCGATCACCGCCAGGCCGGCCGCGGCCGCCTCGACGATCGCGCCGAGCACGTCACCGGTGATCCCGCCCAGCCGCCGGACGCACCACCACAGCAGTACCCCGGCGGCGACCAGCCCGCCGACCGCGGCGACCGCGCCGGCCCACCAGATCGTCCCGTCGGCCACGGCGACGCCGGACAGTGCCGCGGCCCAGGTCAGCCAGACGGCGGCCGCGCCGTACCAGGGCACCGACCCGGCGACCGCCTGTCCGAGACCTTCCGGTCGGGCGGCCGGGACGCTGCGCAGGCAGCCGAGCACCAGCGCGGCGCGCGAGGCGCAGACCAGCGCGGCCACGACGAGCCAGCCGAGCGGACGGGCCAGCAGCGCCCCGTACGACGCGGCCTGCAGCCCGAGCACGACGACCAGGGTGCCGGCGCCCATCGGGCCGACGTCGCCGGTGCGCATGATGTCGAGGGCCCGGTTGCGGTCCCAGGACGAGCCGAGCCCGTCGGCGGTGTCGGCGAGCCCGTCCCAGTGGATCGACCGGCTGAGCTGCGCGACGACGCCGACGACCAGCAGGCCGCCGACCAGCGCGGGGGCGCCGAACAGGACGGCGACCCCGCCGACGACGCCGGCCACCAGCGCGACCGGTGCCATCACGGCCGACCCGACCACCATCGCGGTGCGGGCGATCGGGCGGGTCACCTGGCTGATGGCTCCCGCGGGGATCCGGGTGAGAGTCCCCGCGGCGAGTCTCCAGCCGTCAGCTGACATCGGCCAGCGTCGCCATCTCGCGCATCAGGGCGATGCCGGAGCGCACCAGCGGCACCGCGGCGGCGGCACCGCTGCCCTCGCCGAGGCGCAGGCCCAGGTCGAGGATCGGCGCCAGGCCCAGCCGGTCGATGGCGTACGTCAGGCCCGGCTCGGGGGAGCGGTGGCCGGCACGCATCCAGTCCTTGGCGCCCGGGGCGATGGACTCGGCCATCGTCGCCTCGGCGCCGGCGATCACGCCGTCGACCAGGATCGGCACCCCGGCGCGGGCGGCGGCGATCATGAAGCCGGTGGCGGCGGCGATGTCGGCCGAGCCCAGGCAGGCGAGCCGTTCGACCGGGTCGGCGAGCCGGTCACCGCAACGGGCGATCGCCTCGTCGATCACGGCGGCCTTGCGCAGCCGCCCCGACTCGTCGAGGCCGGTGCCGATGCCGGTCACCTCGGCGGCCGGGACGCCGTACGTGGCGGCGATCAGCGCGGCGGAGGGGGTGGTGTTGCCGATGCCCAGGTCGCCGGCGATCAGCAGCTGGGCCCCTGCAGCGATCTCCTCGGCGGCGATCGCCTCGCCCTCGGCCAGCGCCCGCTCGGCCTCGTCGCGGGTCAGGGCGTCCTCGACCCGGATGTTGCCCGAGCCGCGTCGCACCTTGTGGGAGGTCACGTCGGCGGGTACGTCCAGGTCGGCGTCCACACCGAGGTCGAGGAGGCGTACGTGGATGCCGTGCTGGCGGGCGATCACGCTGATCCCCGCCTTGCCGGCGAGGATGCCGTGCACCATGCCGACGGTGATCGCTGTCGGGTAGACCGACACGCCGTCGGCGGCCACGCCGTGGTCACCCGCGAAGACGACGGTGCGGACGTTGTCCAGCGGGGCCGGCGGCACCTGGCCCTGGGCGGAGGCGATCCAGCAGCCCAGCTCGACCAGGCCGTTGAGGGCCCCGGTCGGCATCGCCAACGAGTCGCAATGGGCGAGCGCAGCGGCGTACACGTCGGCGTCCGGTGGGGTGATGGTCACGGGTGGAGTGATGGTCATGGGTCCTCCAAAGGGGTGGAGGCGCGCCCGGACCGCGAAGGGTCCTGTGGATACGAGTGAGTGGAATCGGACCGAGAAACCCGGCCCGGGCGCGCTCCACGTCTGGGACGGGGCGCGTCAGGCGGTGCGGTCGTGAGCGCAGTGGATGCACGGGTCGCTCATGGTGTCCTCTCCGGGATGGCGCGTCCCAGTCGCGGTTGACGCGGGCCGAGTTCCTGACTTGGACTCACAGTGGCGCGACCGTGCCGGAATCTCACCGGCTTCCTCGGGCTCCGCGTAATGCTGGGCCCAGCCTACACGCCCGGCATGTCCTCATGATCGCGGTGCCCCGGTGGCTCCAGCTGGAACGTCGAATGCTCCACCGACACCGGGAAATGCCCCGCGACGCAGGCCTGCAGGTCGTCCAGCACGCGGGGCGCGGCGCCGGTGGTGAAGCACTCCTCCTCGACCACGACGTGCGCGCTGAGCACCGGCAGCCCGGTGGCGATCATGCTCGCGTGCAGGTCGTGCACCTCCAGCACGTGGTCCAGTTCCAGCAGGTGCCGGCGCACCTCGGCCAGGTCGAGCCCCCTCGGCGTCCACTCCAGCAGCACCGTCGTGGAGTAGCGCAGCAGCGCCAGGGTGCGCGGGATGATCAGCACGGCGATCACCATCGCCGCCACCGCGTCGGCGCGCAGCCAACCGAGTGTCCCGATCAGCACGGCGGCGACGATCACCGCCACCGAGCCGAGCGCGTCGTTGGCGACCTCGAGGAAGGCGGCGCGCAGGTTGAGGTTGACGTCACGATGGGCGAGCAGGACACCGAGCGAGGCCAGGTTGCCGACCAGGCCGATGACGCCGAACACCAGCAGGGCCCCGGACGGCACCTGCGGCGGCTCCAGCAGCCGGCGGGCGCCGTCGATCAGTGCGTACACACCGACGGCGAGCAGGAGGGCCGCCTGCCACTGGGCGGAGATCACCTCCGCGCGGCGGAACCCCCAGGTCCGGCGCTCGTCCGCCGGCCGGGTGGCGAGCCGGGCCGCGGTCAGCGCCATCGCCAGCCCGGCGACGTCGGTCAGCATGTGGGCGGCGTCGGTGAGCAGCGACAGGCTGCGGGTCAGGACGGCGCCGACGACCTCCGCCGCCAGGACCGTCGCCGTGATCGCCAGGGCGACCACCAGGCGGCGCCGCGGGGCGGCACCGTGGTCGTGGTCGTGTCCCATGCCGCGATTCTAGGGTCTCACTGCGGGCGCCGGGGCCAGGCGCAGGTGGTGCAGTCCTTACCCCGGCGGGCCCGGACGAGGTTCCAGGCGAGGACGGCGACCCCCAGTGCGATGCCGGCGACCGGATGCACCGTGACGCCGACCACCAGGCCCAGCATCAGGGGGATGGACACGGCGCACGGGGACAAGCTCATGACGACAGCCTACCTGATTACCCCCGGGGGTATTGCCCTCAGGCTGCTCCGGGGAAATCGAACTGGCGCCATGCCTCGTAGACCGCGATCGCGGTGGCGTTGGAGAGGTTCAGCGACCGGTTGCCCGGGCGCATCGGGATCCGGATCCGTTCGGTCACCCGCGCATCGGCGAGCACAGCTGGGTCCAGCCCGGTCGGCTCCGGCCCGAAGAGCAGCACGTCGCCCTCCCGGTAGTCCACGTCGGTGTGGCGTACGTCGGCGTGGGCGGTGAACGCGAAGACCCGGGCCGGCAGCAGGGCCGCGTACGCCGCCTCGAGGTCGTCGTGCACGGTGACGTTCGCCATGTCGTGGTAGTCGAGGCCCGCCCGCCTCAGGTGCGTGTCGTCCATCGAGAAGCCCAGCGGCCCGGCCAGGTGCAGCGGCGCCCCGGTGATCGCGGCCAGGCGGATGGTCGCGCCGGTGTTGTGCGGGATGCGCGGGGAGTGGAAGAGGATGCGGACCGGGCAGGACATGCCGGTCAGTCTCTCACGCCCCCGTCACGGCCAGGTGTGCTCGACGGCGCTGGTGAAGAGCCGCGCCTCGCCGCTGATCGGGTCGTCGAAGGCCAGGGTCCGGGCGACCAGTTCCAGCGGGGTGGAGAAGTCGTCGACATCGACGTCGAGGACCTCCGGGTACAGCGGGTCCCCCACGATCGGGATGCCCAGCCCGTTCAGGTGGACCCGCAGCTGGTGCGTCTTCCCGGTGGTCGGCGTGAGCCGGTAGCGGCCGTACGTCCCACGGGTTTCGAGCAGCTCGACCGTGGTGTGGGTGTTCGGCGCCCGGTCGGGCACGACGTCGGTCTGCAGCACGCCGTGGCGCTTGTGCAGGTGGTTGGCCACTTCGAGCGGGAGCGCCAGGTCGGGGCGGACCGGGGCCAACGCGGTGTACGTCTTGCGGGCCAGCCGGTGCTCGAAGACCTGCTGGTACGGGGCCCGCCAGCGGCGCTCGGTGGTCAGCAGCAGCACCCCGGCGGTCAACCGGTCCAGCCGGTGCGCCGGGGACAGCTCCGGCAGGCCGAGGGCCTCGCGCAACCGGACCACGACCGACTGCGTGACGTGGCGCCCGCGCGGGATGGAGGACAGGAAGTGCGGCTTGTCCACCACCACCAGCCGTTCGTCGCGGTGCAGGATGCCGATCGGGAACGGCACCACCGGCTCGTCCCGCAGATCGCGGTGGAACCAGACGAAGGTGTGCGGGGCGTACGCCTCGGCGCCGGTGAACGGCTTCCCGTCGCCGGCGACGAACCGGCCGTCACGCAGCATCGCCTCCACCGGGGCGTCGGCCGCCAGCCGGTCGAGCAGGAAGTCGCGCATCGTCGGCCACGGCGCCGGCCTGTTCGCGTCGGGCGTACGGACCCACGCGGCCTCCAGCCCGTGGCGGCGGGGGAGCGGGGAGCGGGGCGGCACCGATCCAGCGTACGTGGCACACGTCCCCCGGGGTCGCCTGTCCCGGGGTAGAGTCGGTCGGGCGCCGTTCGGCGGTGCATGCGGGTGAGGCCCAAGGGTGGGGCGCCACACTTCCGGTGTGGAGGTTCAGGTTCGAGTCCTGGCGCCCGCTCTTGTCAATTCCGGGGGTGACCGTGGGCGTACGACAACTGCTCGCCGACACCCGCCCGCTGCACAACGACCACTTCCGCCGGCTGTGGACCGCCAACATCATCACCGTGATCGGCGCCCAGCTCACCGTCGTCGCCGTCCCGGCGCAGATCTACGCGCTCACCGGCAGTTCGGCGTACGTGGGGTTGACCGGGCTGTTCGGCCTGGTGCCGCTGGTGGTCTTCGGCCTGTGGGGCGGGGCTCTGGCCGACGCGATGGACCGGCGCCGGCTGATGCTGCTGTCCACGATCGGGCTGATCGCCACCTCGGCGCTGTTCTGGGCCCAGTCGGCGCTGGCGCTGGGCAACGTCTGGTTGGTGTTGGTCGTCTTCGCACTGCAACAGGCGTTCTTCGCGATCAACCAGCCGACCCGGACCTCGATCCTGCCCCGGCTGCTGCCCGCCGGTCAGCTGCCCGCCGCGAACTCGCTGAACATGACGGTGATGCAGTTCGGCGCGATCGCCGGACCGCTGGTCGGCGGGGCGTTGATCCCGGTGCTCGGCTTCTCCTGGCTCTATCTGGCCGACAGCGTGCTGCTGCTGGCCACGCTGTGGGCGGCCGTCCGGCTCCCGGCGCTGCCCCCGGCCGCCGGTGAGGCGCGCGGCGTGCCCGGCCTGCGCTCGGTCGTCGAGGGCCTCGGCTACCTGCGCGGCCAACCGGTGCTGATGATGTCGTTCCTCGTCGACGTGATCGCGATGACCTTCGGGATGCCGCGGGCACTGTTCCCGCAGCTGGCGCA
Organism: uncultured Propionibacteriaceae bacterium; assembly: GCA_964402325.1. GTDB lineage: Bacteria > Actinomycetota > Actinomycetes > Propionibacteriales > Propionibacteriaceae > Raineyella. Next base: position 84,400 of record CAYOBI010000002.1, read on the forward strand.
CGAGTCGTTCGGCGGCCCGGCCGAGGGCGGTACGGCGTTCGCCCTGCTGTTCGCGGCGATCCCCGCCGGGGCGTTGCTCGGCGGGATCCTGTCGGGCTGGATCTCCCGGGTCACCCGGCAGGGCCTGGCGGTCGTGGTGTGCATCGTGGTGTGGGGCGCGGCCATGCTCGGCTTCGGGCTGTTCGCCGGCGCCGGGCTGCTGGGCCCCGCGCTCGGGATGCTGGCGCTCGGCGGTGCGGCGGACATGGCCTCGGCCGCGTTCCGCCAGACCATCCTGCAGGAGGCGGCCAGCGACGAGGTGCGCGGCCGGCTGCAGGGCATCTTCATCGTCGTGGTCGCCGGCGGCCCGCGGCTGGCCGACACCCTGCACGGTGCGGCGGCCGCGGCGGTCGGGACGGTGGCCGCGACGGCCGGCGGCGGCGTCGCCGTGGTGGTCGGGGTGGTGCTGGCCGCGCTGCTGGTGCCGTCCTTCGTCCGCTACCGGGTCAGTCGCTGAGCCACCCGGGGCGGCGCGGGATCCCGGCCGCGTCGGCCGCGGCCCCGTACGCCTCGGCCAGGCTGGCCACCGTCTCGTGCGCGTTCAGCCCGGACGGGTTGGGCAGCACCCACACCTCGGCGCCGGCCAGGTCCTCCGGCTGGCGTCCCGGCCGGGCCTGCGGCCGGTGGAAGCCGGTGCGGTAGGCGCCGATCCCGACGACCGCCACCACCCGGGGGTGGTGGGCGAGGACCGTACGCTCCAGGCGGGCCGCGCCGGCGCGGATCTCGGCGGTGGAGAGCTCGTCGGCCCGGGCACTGGCGCGGGCGACGAGATTGGTGATGCCCAGGCCGATCGCCTCCAGGGCCGCGCGGTCCGCCGGCAGCATGCCGGCGGTGCAGTCGAACACGTGGTCGGTGATCCCGGCGGCGTGCAGCGCGGGCCAGAACCGGTTGCCCGGCCGGGCGAAGTGCGCCCCGGTCGCCCCCGACCACAGGCCGGGGTTGATCCCCACCACCAGCAGCCGGAGCGGGTCAGGCAGGATGTCGGGGATCGTCCGCCCCGCGGCAGCGGCGAGGTCGGCGCGGGTGGGGCGGGGCACGGGCTCAGCGGGGCAGGACGTCGACACCCAGGTCGGCGAGCAGCGCGGTGACCCGGCGGCGGATCTCGTCGCGGACCGGGCGGACCGCAGCGAGGTCCTTGCCGGCCGGGTCGTCGAGGACCCAGTCCTCGTACCGCTTGCCGGGATAGAACGGGCACGCGTCGCCGCAGCCCATCGTGATCACCACGTCGGAGGCCTGCACCGCCTCGGGGGTGAGGATCTTGGGCTTCTCGGCGGAGATGTCGATGCCGTCCTCCAGCATCGCCGCAAGGACGGCCGGGTTGACCTCGTCGGCCGGGGCCGAGCCGGCCGAGCGCACCTCGACCCTCCCGCCGGACAGGTGGTTGGCGTACGCGGCGCCCATCTGGGAGCGGCCGGCGTTGTGTACGCAGACGAACATGACGGACGGCCGGTGCTCGGGCTGGTGGGTGGACATGGGCGTTCCTTTCATCGGGGCAGGGTCGGGTCGTGCGGGAAGAGCCGGGGGCCGAGCCACAGCGCCACGTACACCAGGCCGACCAGGGCCGGGACCTCGATCAGCGGGCCGACGACGCCGGCCAGGGCCTGGCCGGAGGTGACGCCGAAGGTGCCGATCGCCACGGCGATGGCGAGCTCGAAGTTGTTGCCGGCGGCGGTGAAGGCCACCGTCGTGGAGCGGGCGTAGTCCAGCCCGGCCGCGCGGGAGGCCAGCAGTCCGGTGAACCACATGACGGCGAAGTAGCCGATCAGCGGCAACGCGATCCGGGCCACGTCCCAGGGGCGACCGGTGATCTGGTTGCCCTGCAGGGCGAACAGCAGCACGATCGTGAACAGCAGGCCGTAGAGCGCGAGCGGGCCGATCCGGGGCAGGAAGCGCCCCTCGTACCAGGCCCGGCCCCGGGTCCGCTCGCCGATCAGGCGGGTGAGGAAGCCCGCCACCAGCGGCACCCCGAGGAAGACCAGGACCGAGACGAAGATCGCCCGGAAGGAGAAGTCCGCCGACGTCGTCGGCAGGCCGAGCCAGCCGGGCAGCACCTGGAGGTAGAACCAGCCCAGCGCGGAGAACGCGAGCACCTGGAAGACGGAGTTGACCGCCACCAGCACCGCCGCAGTCTCCCGGTCACCGCAGGCGAGGTCGTTCCAGATCAGCACCATGGCGATGCAGCGGGCCAGGCCGACGATGACCAGGCCGGTACGGTACTCGGGCAGGTCGGGCAGCAGCAGCCAGGCCAGGGTGAACATCACCGCGGGCCCGATGATCCAGTTCAGCACCAGCGACAGGCCCATCAGCCGCCGATCGGCGGTGACCCGACGGGTCTCGTCGTAGCGGACCTTCGCGAGCACCGGGTACATCATCACCAGCAGGCCGATCGCGATCGGCAGCGAGACCGAGCCGATCCGGACCGCGTCCAGGGCGGCCGGCAGACCGGGCACGAACCGCCCGAGCAGCAGTCCGGCGGCCATCGCCGCGAGGATCCAGACCGGGAGGAACCGGTCCAGCCGGCTGAGCCGCCCCGCGACCGAGTGGTGCTCGGTGGCACCCGGCCGGATGTCCGTCTCTGGCACCGGAACCCCCATTTCACATCGATGATCTTCGATCGGAAGCGTAGTGAATTATTGATGGTTGTCAATGTGACCCGCTAGACTGGCGCAATGGCGCAGGTAGCACTCGACAGGACATCCGGCGGCGAGGATGGCGAGGTCTGCCTCTCGGGTCCCTCCATTTTGATCGAGACGGGCCAGGCGGCACGCCTGGCCGAGATCTTCAAGGCGCTCTCCGATCCGACCCGGGTCCGCCTGCTCGCGCACATCAGTTCGTCGGAGCACGGGACGACCTGCGCCTGTCACCTCCCCGAGGCGCTGGGGATCAGTCAGCCCACCCTCTCCCACCACCTGAAGAAGTTGGTCGACGCCGGGCTGGTCGCCCGGGAGCAGCGAGGGCGCTGGGCCCATTACACCGCGGTCGCCGAGGTGGTGGAGGTAGCCCGCGCATTCCTGGGTGAGTCGACCACTGCGGCCCGGTGTTGCTGAGGTCATATTGACGTTCGTCGATCCGACTGGTTGACTCGCGGTATCGATGAACACCGATGTGAGGAGTTTGTGGTGACTGGAGTGCAGGTCTTCGAAGGGCCGCTGTGCTGCAACACGGGCGTCTGCGGGCCGGACCCGGAGCAGACGTTGGTCGACTTCACCGCTGACGCGCGTTGGCTCGCGGACCAGGGTGTCCCGGTCACGCGAGCGAATCTCGCCCAGGACCCCGCCGCCTTCGCCGCCGATGCCTCCGCGCGTGCCTTCCTCCGGATCGCCACCGGCCGGCCCTGCTGCTGATCGCGAACAGGAGCACCGCGCCATGAAGTACCTCGCTGACCTTCCCCGCTATGTCTTCTTCACCGGCAAGGGCGGGGTCGGCAAGACCAGCGTGGCCTGCGCGACCGCGGTGCACCTGATCGACCGGGGGCGCCGGGTGCTGCTGGTCTCGACCGACCCGGCGTCCAACGTCGGTCAGGTCTTCGGCCAGTCCATCGGCAACCGGATCACGCCGGTCTCGGTCGTGCCCGGCCTGGACGCCCTCGAGATCGATCCGGAGCAGGCCGCGGCCGACTACCGCGAACGTACGCTCGCCCCGGTCCGGGACCTGCTGTCCGCGGCCGACCTGGCCTCGGTGACCGAACAGCTCTCCGGTGCCTGTACCACCGAGATCGCCTCGTTCAACGAGTTCACCGACCTGCTCGCCGGCACCGACACGGCTTCCGGCTACGACCACGTCATCTTCGACACCGCCCCCACCGGTCACACCATCCGGTTGCTGCAACTGCCGGGGGAGTGGACCCGGTTCATCGACGACGGCAAGGGCGACACCTCCTGCCTCGGCCCGATGTCGGGCCTGGAGAAGTCCCGTGCGACGTACGGGCGGGCCCTCGCCGCCCTCTCCGATCCCGGCCTGACCCGGCTGGTGCTGGTGACCCGGGCCCAGTCCGGTGCCCTGGCCGAGGCGGCCCGTACGGTCGACGAACTCGCCGAGGCCGGCGTCACCGCCACCCACCTGGTCGTCAACGCGGTGCTGCCGGCCGATCCCGGCCATGATCGGCTCGCCGACGCCATCCGGGGGCGCGAGAGCGCCGCCCTGGCCGTCCTGCCCGACCGACTCGCCGGACTGTCGACCGATCTGCTTCCGCTACAGGGAGTCGACATGGTCGGGGTGCCGGCGCTGCGGAGCCTGCTGGGTGGCGCCGGCGCCGCGGCGGACCCGCTCGTGGCCGGGGACGCCGGGACCGACCGGGCGCTGCTGCCCGATCTCGGGTCCCTGATCGACGAGCTGGCCGAGCAGGACCACGGGCTGGTGATGTGCATGGGCAAGGGCGGGGTCGGCAAGACGACCATCGCCACCGCGATCGCCCGCGGCCTCGTCGCTCGCGGTAAGGACGTCCATCTCACCACCACGGACCCGGCCGCCCACCTCGACCCCGCGCTGGCGGGCGAGGGGATGGAGGTGTCGGCCATCGACCCCGACCGGGCCACCGCCGACTACCGGGCGCACGTGATGGCCAGCAAGGGAGCCACCCTCGACGAGGCCGGCAGGGCCGCGCTCGCCGAGGACCTGAGGTCGCCGTGCACCGAGGAGGTCGCGGTCTTCCAGGCCTTCTCCCGGGTCGTCTCCGAGGGGCGCCGGCGGTTCGTGGTGATGGACACCGCCCCCACCGGGCACACCCTGCTGCTGATGGACGCCACCGGCTCGTACCACCACGAGATCACCCGCTCCATGCCCACGGGGGCGCACTTCACCACGCCGATGATGCGGCTACAGGACCCCGACCACACCAAGGTCGTGATCGTCACCCTGGCCGAGACGACACCCGTCCTCGAGGCCCAGCAGCTGCAGGCCGACCTCGCCCGCGCCGGCATCCGGCCCTGGGCCTGGGTCGTCAACCAGACCCTCACCGGGGTGCCCACGTCCGACCCGCTGCTGCGCCGCCGTCAGGCCGCCGAGCGTGGCCCCCTCGAGGCGGTCAGGCGTGCCGCCGTCCGGGTCGCCCAGGTGCCCTGGGAGGGCCGCTAGGGTCGGGGTATGCCGTCCTACCGCGTCGCCCTCCAGATCGGTGACGTACGCCCGGGGCACCGGCCCGGTGAGGTGCTGCCGCTCGCTGCGGCGGCGACCCGCCGGCTGGCGCACCTCGACAAGCCCGACCTGGTGATGGAGGACCGGCTGCCCTGGGTGGTGGTCCGGTTCAGCCTCGAGCCGACGGGGCGGGCCGAGGAAGACGTGCGGGCCGGCACCGTCGCCGCCGCGGTCGAACGGGCCGTCGGCGAGGCCGCCGAGGTGACCCGCACCCGGGTCAGCCGCCGGGTCAAGGGGGAGTGGCTGATCGTCGTCCGCTGACGCCGCGGGCGGGGCACATCACGAAACTGCTTGCCAACCCGGCGCGCGGTGCCCATGGTGGTAGTCATGCCCGCAAAACTGCTGAACGACCCCTCCGACGTCGTGCAGGAGGCTCTCGAGGGCCTGGTCCTGGTGCAGCCGGGGCTGAGTCTGCTGGAGGACCGTACGACCGTCGTCCGCGCCGATCGGTCCGCCACCGGTCCCACCGACGGCGCCGTCCCGGTGGCGGTGGTCACCGGCGGTGGCGGCGGGCACGACCCGTCCGACGCCGGCTTCGTCGGCGCCGGCATGCTCACCGCGGCGGTCACCGGCGGGATCTTCTCCTCCCCGGGGGCGGACGCCGTCCACCAGGCGATCCGCGCCGTCACCGGGGCCGCAGGCTGCCTGCTGGTGGTGAAGAACTACACCGGCGACCGGCTCAACTTCCAGCTCGGCGCCGAGCTCGCCCGGGCCGACGGCTACCGGGTCGAGGCCGTCTTCGTCGCCGACGACGTCGCGCTGGCCGAGTCCGAGGACAACGCCGGCCGGCGCGGGCTCGCCGGCACCGTACTCGTCGAGAAGGTCGCCGGGGCACTCGCCGACGTGGGCCGCCCGCTCGACGAGGTCCGGGACGCCGCGCAGGCGGTCGCCGACCGGATCGGCACGGTCAACGCCGGACTGTCCCCGTGCACCGTCCCCGGTCTCGACACGCCGAGCTTCGAGCTGCGCGACGACGAGATCGAGCTCGGCCTGGGCATCCACGGCGAGCCGGGCGTCCGCCGGATCCGGGCCACCGACGCGGACAAGCTGGTGCACATCATGGTGTCGCGGATCGCCACCGAGCGCGGCGTCCGGGCCGGCGCCCGGGTGGTCGTCCTCGTCGGCGGGGCGGGCGCCACCCCGCCGATCGAGCTGTCGATCGCGGCCAGGGCGGTCGTCCGCGAGCTGGAGCTGCGCCGGATTGAGGTGGTCCGGCTCTACTGCGGGCAGGTGATGACCAGTCTCGACATGGCCGGTGTCTCGGTCAGCGTGCTGCCGCTCGAGCAGACCGGCGAGGCGGTGCTGGCGGCCCTCGACGCGCCCACCGCCTGCCTCGCCTGGCCGGGCCGCGACGTCGCCGCCCCGCCAGCGATCAGCACCGTGGCGGTGCCGATGCCGGTCGCCGCCCCCGAGGACCGCGGCATCCCGGACGCCCGGGTCCGCTCCGCCATCGACGTCGCCTGCCAGGCCCTCCTCGACAGCGAGACCGAGCTCACCCACCTCGACCAGCAGGTCGGTGACGGTGACCTCGGCCAGGCCCTCGCCCGCGGGGCGTACGGCTGGTTCGACGACCCGGTCGAGGGCGACGCGGACCACCTGCTCCGGCACCTGTCCTGGATCGTCCGGCGCGAGGTCGGTGGCAGCTCCGGGGCGCTGTACGCGATGGGCCTGCTCCGGGCCGCCGAGGCACTGGAACGCGGCGAGGACCTGGGTGGCGCGTTCCGGGCGGCGGTCGAGGGCATCGCCACCCTCGGGTCGGCCGCCCCCGGCGACGGCACCATGCTGGACGCGCTGGCACCCGCAGCCGAGGCCTGGGAACGGGGGGTCGAGGCGGTGGTCGACGCCGCCCGTGAGGGCGCCCGCGGGACGGTCGGAGCGGTGGCCCGGCGGGGCCGGGCCAGCTACCTCGGGGAGCGTGCCCAGGGCTATCCGGATCCCGGCGCAGTGGCCGTCGTGCGCTGGCTCGAGGCCGTCGCAGGATTCCGGCCGAACACCCTCTGACCAGGGCGTACCGATGCGCCCCGGGGGCCGGTGAGAGGACAGACAGAAGGGCCCCGGACACCGCCGAAGCGGTCTCCCGGGGCCCCGAGGGTCCTGCAGGGTCAGCGCTGGTCCATCGGGACCACGTCACGCTTGTCGTGGCCGATGTAGATCTGGCGCGGACGCGAGATCCGCGCCTTCGGATCGGCGTTGTGCTCGCGCCACTGGGCGATCCAGCCGGGGAGCCGGCCGACGGCGAACAGCACGGTGAACATCTCGACCGGGAAGCCCATCGCCTCGTAGATCAGGCCGGAGTAGAAGTCGACGTTCGGGTACAGCTTGCGGGAGACGAAGTAGTCGTCCGACAGTGCGGTCTCCTCGAGCTCCTTGGCGATGGCCAGCAGCTCGCGGTCGCCGTTCGGGGAGGTGCTGAGGATCTCGTCGGCGTAGCGCTTGATGATCGCCGCGCGCGGGTCGAAGTTCTTGTAGACCCGGTGGCCGAAGCCCATCAGCTTGATGCCGGCCTTCTTGGCCTTGACCTGCTCCAGGTAGTCCTTCGGGGAGATGCCCTGGTCGCGGATCGCGGCGAGCATCTCCAGCACGGCCTGGTTGGCGCCGCCGTGCAGCGGGCCGGACAGGGCGTTCACGCCGGAGGCGACCGAGACATAGAGGTTGGCCTGCGAGGAGCCGACCAGACGTACCGTCGAGGTGGAGCAGTTCTGCTCGTGGTCGGCGTGCAGCACCAGCAGGGCGTTCAGGCCCTTGGTGACGATGTCCTGGAACTGGTACTCCTCGGCGGGGGTGCCGAAGGCCATCCGGATGAAGTTCTCGACGTACGACAGGTCGTACTTCGGGTACATGAAGGGCTGGCCCTTCGAGTTCTTGTACGCGTACGCGGCCAGGGTGGGGACCTGGGCGAGGAGCTTACGGGTGGCGATCTCCACGTCCTCGGTGTCGAGGCCGACGTGCTGGCGGTTGAACGTCGACAGCGCGCAGATGCCGGCCGACAGCACCGGCATCGGGTGCGACTGGCGCGGGAAGCAGCGGAACAGGTCGCGCATCCGCTCGTCCAGGAACATGTTGTGGACGAGTTCTTCCTCGAACCTCTCCACCTGCTCCTTGGTGGGCAGCTCGCCGTAGAGGACCAGCCACATCACCTCGACGAAGGTGCAGTGCTCCGCGAGCTGCTCGATCGGGTAGCCGCGGTAGCGGAGGATGCCCTCTTCGCCGTTGATGAAGGTGATCTCCGACCGGCACGAGGCGGTGTTGCCGAAGGCCTCGTCCAGGGTGACGTTCCCGGTCTGGGCGCGCAACTTGCTGATGTCGTACCCGTTGTCGCCGTTGACGGCCTGGACGAACGGAAGCTCGATCTGCTGGCCGTCACCCGTGGTGAGAACTGGTGTGGTCATCCATTACTCCCTTGTAGTCATTGCTGCCCCATCGCGGACCCTAACAAAAAGGTCCGGACCTCGTGGGTCGATCGACGGGCGGCATTTCGAGCCGACGCGACCCGAACTGGGCGCCGGCCATGGAGACGTGCACCGATGTGCCGCTCCCACTCTCCTGGCCACCGGTGTCGATTGGCCTCATTCTGCCGCCGCGTCGTCCACGATGCGTCGGGCTGTTCCATATTGTGAGGACGCCCACGTGGCTAGGCTGGGGACATGACCGTGAGCCAGCCAGCCTGGGTCGACTACGCCGTGTGGTGGCACTGCTACCCCCTCGGGTTCACCGGGGCGGAACGTACGTCGGTCGCGGGTGATGTCGTCCACCACCGCCTCGACCACCTGATCGGTTGGTTGGACTACCTGGTCTCGGTCGGCTGCAACGGCCTGCTGCTCGGGCCGGTGTTCGCCTCCGTCTCGCACGGCTACGACACCCTCGACCACTACCGGGTCGACCCACGGCTGGGCGACGAGGCCGACCTGCGCCGGCTGGTCGACGAGGCCCACCGGCGTGGCATCCGGGTCGTCCTCGACGGGGTCTTCAACCACGTCGCGCGGACCCACCCGGCGGTGGTCCGGGCCCAGGCCGCCGGCCCGGGCACCCCGGACGGTTCCTGGATGAAGTGGGTGGACGGCTACATCCGCTGCTTCGAGGGCAACCTCGACCTGCCCGAGCTCGAACTGGCCACCCCCGCCGTCCGGGACCACGTGGTCGCGGTGATGGAGCACTGGCTCGGGTTCGGCATCGACGGCTGGCGCCTCGACGCCGCGTACGCCCCCGGGCCGGAGGCCTGGGCCCCGATCGCCGCGCAGGTCCGGGCCGACTACCCCGAGGCCTGGCTGTTCGGCGAGGTGATCCACGGCGACCTGCCTGACTTCGTCACCCGGTCGGGCCTGCACGGGGTCACCCAGTACGAGCTGTGGAAGGCGATCTGGTCCTCGCTCAACGACGCCAACCTGTGGGAACTGGCGCACGCCCTGGAGCGGCACCAGGAATTCCTGCAGACCTTCGTGCCGCAGACGTTCATCGGCAACCACGACGTCACCCGGATCCGCAGCCGGCTCCACGACGACCGCCACCTCGGCCACGCCGTGGTGCTGCTGGCGGTGCTGCCCGGCGTCCCGTCGATCTACTACGGCGACGAGCAGGGCTTCGTCGGCACGAAGGAGGACCGGCCCGGCGGCGACGACCAGATCCGCCCGGCGATGCCGCCCCGCCCGGAGAACCTGTCCCTGCTGGGCCGGCCGATCCTGGCCGAGCACCAGGCACTGATCGGTCTGCGCCGCCGCCACCCGTGGCTGGTCCGGGCCGACGTCGAGGTGGTCGCGGTGACCAACGAGACGATCGTGGTGGAGTGCACCAGCGAGTCCGGCGGCAGCCACCACGAGATCGCCGTCGCGCTCAACGTGGACGACACCTCCCGGCCGATGCCGATCGGCACGGTGATCGCGCACAGCGGCGACGACCTGCTGGAGCTCGAACCGCACGGCTGGGCGGTCCTGGAGCGCTAGGGTCAGCCGATCGCCCGGCGCTGCACCAGCTCGCCCTTGGCGAAGACGCCGATCTGGCGGGTGGCGACGCCGTCGAAGACCGCGCCGATGCCGCCGCCGATGATCGGGATCCGCTTGGTCGCCAGCACCCCGACGCCCTTGCCGCCGTGGGTGGTGAGGAGGGCGGTGACGACCTTCTCCGAGACCGTCTCGTACAGGGTCGGGCTGGCCATCGGGGCGGTCGCGATCAGCATCGGGGTGCCCGGCAGCCGGCCCTTGCCGACCAGCCGGGTCACCTCCTCACCGCCCATCAGGCACATCAGGATGGCCGTCCGCACCCGGGTGTCCTCGATGTCGTAGCCGCGCAGGTGGGCGATCGCCGCCACCATCCGGGCCTGCAGCACCGCCAGGCCGACCAGGTTGAGCGGCAGGCTGATCGCGGTGACCACCAGGCCGCCGACGTTGGTGAGGAACCCCGAGGTGGAGGCCATCGCGATGTGGCTGGTGATCACCGCGTCGATCGCCTCGTCGGTGCGCGGGTGCTTCTGCAGGTGCTTGGCCGCCACCGACTTCGCCCCCGGCAGGGAGGTCGAGCCGTCGATCGCGATGTCGAGGATCCGGCGCAGCGTCGTACCGGCCGCCACCTTGGCCGTGTTGCGGGACACCTCGCCGGAGGTGCCGGAGTCTTCGTCCACCATGGGGCCCAGCGTACGTCCCGGGTCCGGTCCGCCCGGTCGGGGAACTCACCCATAATGTCCTCATGGCCCGCTCGTACCTGGATCCCTCCCCGCTGCCGGGACCGGGCCAGTGGGCCGACCAGGACCTGGTCGCGCTGACCGTCGGGATGGACGCGCCGCTGGTGATGCGGGCGTACGTCAACGGGATGTTCCCGATGCCGATCGCCGACGAGGTCTCCGACGAGCTGCCGGCGGCGGACTGGATCGGCTGGTTCTCCCCGGTGCGCCGCGGGATCCTGCCGTTGGACGGGCTGCGGGTGCCCCGCTCGCTGCGGAAGAGCGCCCGGCACTTCGAGGTGACCGTCGACCGCGACTTCGCCGCCGTGCTCGCCGCCTGCGGCGGGCAGGACCGCGAGGGGGGCTGGATCGACGAGGGCATCGTGGCGATCTACACCGAGCTGCACCGGGCCGGCCGGGCGCACTCGGTGGAGGCCTGGACCCCGGACGGGCGTCTCGCCGGTGGCCTGTACGGGGTCGGCTACGGCGGGCTGTTCGCCGGCGAGTCGATGTTCCACGACCCGCAGGCCGGGCGGGACGCCTCCAAGGTCGCGCTGATGGGCCTGGTCGCGATGCTCAGGGCCGGCGGGCACGCCGACCGCCGGCTGCTCGACGTGCAGTGGCGGACCGAGCACCTGGCCTCGCTCGGGGTGATCGAGGTCCCGCGCGCGAACTACCTGGTCCGGCTGCACCGGGCGCTGGCTCTGCCGCAGCCCCGCTGGACGATGCCGCCGGACTGGCGGACGGCTAGCCTGGGCCAGTGATGCGTACGTCCTGGTTGCCGCCGGCCGGACTGACCTGGCGGAACAGCCCGCGGGTCGGCCTGGGGCTGATCCTGCTCGCCACGCTGCTGACCGTCGGCGTCGGCGTGCTCGGGCCGTCCGCGGTGACGCTGACGCTGGGACCGCGCGCCTCGCTGCTGCCGCCGTACTACCTGCCGGCCGGGCTGGTCCCGACGCCGGGGGAGTGGGTGGTCTCCGGGGTGCTGTTCGGCGCCGTGATCACCGGCGGCGTCGGCCTGTCGATCGCCGTCCGGGCGGTCCGCGACGGCTGGACGCCGAAGGTCTGGCGGGTGTTCACCTTCGGGGTGGTGCTGAACGTGGCGACGCTGATGGTGCCGCCGCTCACCTCGGCGGACGTGCTGATGTACGCGGCGTACGGACGGCTGCAGGCGCTCGGGATGAACCCGTACGACATCACCCCGGCGGCGGTGTTCCGCAGCCAGTTCGACCCGGTGCTGCGCTGGACCGAACGACCCTGGCAGGACACCCCGAGCGTGTACGGGCCGATCATGAGCTGGGTGCAGCTGCTGGCCAACCGGTTCGGCGGGCTCAACATGCACGACATCGTCTTCTGGCTGCAGTTGTCGGCGTTCGTCCCGTTCCTGGTCACCAGCGCCGTGGTGGTCTGGCTGGCGCACGGCGACGAGCAGCTCAGGGGCCGCGCGGCGCTGCTCACCATCGCCAACCCGCTGCTGATCTGGGCGATCACCGCCGGGGCGCACAACGAGGGCTGGTCGGTGATGTTCGCGATGCTCGGCATCATGCTGATGCGCCGCTCGTCGGTCGGGGCCGGGGTGATGATCGGCCTGGCCGGGGCCTGCAAGCTGAGCATCGGGCTGTACGGGATGGCGATGCTCTGGGGCTATCGGCGCCAGCCGCGCAAGCTGCTCGGGCTGGGGGTCGGCACCGCCGTGTCGATGGGGTTGTTGTACGGCCTGTTCGCCCCGGGAGCGTTGTTCGCCGCGCTGCGCAACACCTCGTACGTCTCGGTGGGGTCGTGGGCGCAGCCGTTCTACACCGTGCTGACGTACTTCCTGCCGGTGTCGGTGGCCACCGGGGTGCTCTCGGTGTTCTCCTTCGGCGGCACCGTGCTGGTCGCCTGGATGCTGTCCCGGGTGCTCCCCTGGCACCCGGTCGCCGGCACCCCCGACGGCGTCGCCCCCGACCGGGACCCGATCACCGTCGCCGTCCGTACGGCGCTGGTGCTGTCGGTCGGCTGGCTGACCACCTCGCTCTACACGCTGTCCTGGTACGACCTGATCGCCTGGGGTCCACTGGTGCTGATCGGCGCGACCCGGCTGGACGGGCTGATGATCTGGCGCGGGGTGTTCCTGTCCCTGTCGTACATCCCGGGACGCGGCCTCGACTACGGCGACAGCCTCAGCGCCGTCGCCGCCCGGATCCGCGACACCTTCTCCCCGGCGGTGCAGTGGGCGGTGCTCGCCGTGATCGTCTGGTGGTGGCACCAGGACGCGCTGGCGCGCCGGGCCGGGCGCACCGGGCCGGTGCCGACCCTGCGGGAGCGCTGGCGCGGTCTGGTGACGACCCTCACCGACTATCGCGACGCCATAGTCCATCGGCGGCAGCCACCGCGCGGGCCAGCGCCTGCTTGACCGGCAGCCCGGCCGCGGCCGCGTACGCCTCGACGTCGCGGAACTCCGGCTGCACGTTGACCACCCGGCCCCGGTGCCGGGCGACCTTCACCGCGACCTCCCGGCCGTCGACCTCGACGCTGACCAGCTCCCGCTCGATCGGGTGCTTGGTCACCGCCGTCTCCCGGACCCCGATCGCGCTGGTGGCGGCGGTGACGATGGCGATCACCGCGGCCCGGTCCGCGGCGTCGCAGAGCACCGCCAGGGTGTGCGCCGGGCGGCCCTTCTTCATCAGGATCGGGGTCAGCCAGGCGTCCGCCGCGCCGGCCGCGAGCAGGTCGGCCAGCACACCGGGCCACAGCCGCGGGTCGAGGTCGTCGACGTTCGTCTCCAGCACGACCTGACCGGCCGGCCGGTCGGCCGGCGGCCGGCCGAGGACGACCCGCACCACGTTCGCGACCCGCTCCGGGTCCCGGCTGCCGGCACCCAGGCCGGTGCCGGTCACCGTCATCGTCGGCAGCGGGCCGTACCCGTCGGCCAGCGCGGCGACCAGCGCCACCCCGGTCGGGGTGGCCGTCTCCATCGCGACCGGCCCGCCGGTGAGGGGGATCGCGTGCGCCGCGGCGATGGTCGTCACCGCCGGTCCGGGGACCGGGATCCGGCCGTGCGCGCCGAGCACCTGCTCGCCGTGGCCGACGGTCACCGTCGAGCAGACCACCCGGTCGGGGGCCAGGTCGACGAGTGCGGCGCAGCAGCCGACCACGTCGCCGATCGCGTCGAGCGAGCCGACCTCGTGGAACTCGACCTCCTCCGGTGCCACCCCGTGCACCCGGCCCTCGGCCGCGGCGAGCACTTCGAAGGTCCGCTGGGCGCGGTCGCTGACCGCGGTCGGCAGGTCGGCGCCGGCCAGCAGGTCGCGTACCTCCCGCCAGGGCCGGTGCGGATGATGGTGGCGATGATCGTGGTGCTGGTCGGGGGCGTCCGCGGCGCGCCCGGTGGTGCGGTCCAGCACGGTCACCCTGGCCGCGGCCAGGCCGTGCCGGGTGGTCCGGTCGACCTGTACGTCGAGGGCGGGGTGCACCGCGGCGACGCAGCGGCGGACCTGGCCGAGGTCGGCGCCGGCGTCCAGCAGGGCGCCGAGCAGCATGTCGCCGGCGATGCCGGCGGTGGCGTCGATCCAGAGCAGGCCGCTCATCGGCCGGCTGCCACGCCCACGGCCCGGGCGATCCGGGCGGCGTGCACCCCGGCCCCGAAGCCGTTGTCGATGTTCACCACGGCGACGCCGGGGGCGCAGGAGTTGAGCATCCCGAGCAGGGCGGACAGGCCGCCGAAGCTGGCCCCGTAGCCGACCGAGGTGGGCACCGCGACGAGTGGGACGCCGACCAGACCGCCGACCACCGACGGCAGCGCGCCCTCCATCCCGGCGATCACCACCAGCGCGTCGGCGTCGGCGAAGCGCGGCCGGGCGTCGAGGATGCGGTGCAGGCCGGCCACCCCGACGTCGGTGATCCGGACCACCGACGCTCCGAACGCCCGGACGGTCACCGCGGCCTCGGCGGCCACCGGCGCGTCGGAGGTGCCGGCCGCGATCACCGCGACCTTCCCGTGCGGGGCCGGCAGTGGGCCGTACGTCACGGTCCGGGCCACCGGGTCCAGGTCCGCGTCCGGCAGTGCGGCCGCGATCGCGTCGCGGGCCTGCGGCCCGAGCCGGGTCGCCAGCACCGCCCGGTCGGGGTGCGCCTCGTGCAGTTCCTGCAGCAGGGTGACCACCTGGTCGGGGGACTTGCCCGCCCCGTACACCACCTCCGGATCGCCGGTGCGGGCCTCGCGGTGCAGGTCCAGGGTCGCCCAGTCGTGTTCCATCGCCACACAGTGACTCTAGTCACCGTTTACGCTGGCGGGGTGCCTCCACTGACGTACGGATACTTCGGCCCCGCCGGGACGTTCACCCACCAGGCGTTGCTGCTCATCGCCGCGGACGAGGACGTCCTGACCCCCTTCCGGTCGGTGGTCGCAGCGCTGGACGCGGTCCGCGCCGGGCAGATCGACGCGGCGTTCGTGCCGATCGAGAACTCCCTGGAGGGCGGGGTGAGCGCCACCCTGGACTACCTCGCCGACGACTCGCACCCGCTGATGATCCGTCGCGAGGTGCTGCTGCCGGTGCAGTTCGCGCTGTGCGTACGCCCCGGCACGGCGCTGGCCGACATCCGCTCCGTCGTCACCCACCCGCACGCCGCGGCGCAGACCAGGCTCTGGGTCGCCCACCACCTGCCCCGGGCCGTCGTCACCGAGGGCCCCTCGACCGCCGGGGCGGCGGTCGAGGTGTCCGACCCGGCCTCGCGGCACGACGCGGCGATCTGCGCCCGGGTCGCCGGGGAGATGAACGGCCTGGAGATCCTCGCCGACGGGATCGCCGACAACGAGGACGCCGTCACCCGGTTCGTGGTGATCAGCCGGCCGGCCGCGCCGCCGCGCGCGACCGGGGCGGACAAGACCACCCTGGTCGCGTACATGAAGGTCGACCGGTCCGGCTCGCTGCTCGGCATCCTCGAGCAGATCGCCGGGCACGGGGTGAACATGACCCGGATCGAGTCGCGGCCGACCAAGCAGGCGCTCGGCAGCTACTGCTTCTCGATCGACGCCGAGGGACACATCGACGACCCGCGGATGCAGGAGACGCTCACCGGGCTGCACCGGGTGTGCGCCCGGGTGACCTTCCTCGGCTCCTACCCGCGGGCGGACCGGCAGGCGCCGATCCTCGACGAGGGCCAGACCAACGAGGCGTACGCCGAGGCCCGGACCTGGCTGGACGGCCTGCGGCACCCGGCGCAGTAGGCTGCCGGACATGTCGTGGACCTTCCGCCCCGCCGCGGCGGCCGTCGTGGCCGGCGCGGTGCTGACCGGCACCCTGTTCCTCTCCGGCTGCACGGCGGCGACCACGCCGGTCACCCCGGTGACGCCGACCCCGACCACCGGCGTCGCCGCCGGCGGCACCCTGCAGCGGCCGCTGTACTCCCTGGTCGTCCCGGACGGCTGGACCGACCTCGGCTCGGCGGACACCTCCGGCCAGATCGACGCCTACCTGGCCAAGGACGGGCTGAGCTCGGGGGTCTCGTTCAGCGTCTTCGTCGACACCTCGGGGCGCAGCCTCGACACGCTGGTGCAGCAGGCGAAGGCGGCGATGCCCGGGGCCGGTGACGCGCCCGCGCTGACCGTGGACGGGCGGAAGCTGACCGGTCTGCAGGCCGAGGCCGAGGGCCTGGTGCTGCACCAGTACTACCTCGCGTCCGGCGACAAGCTGATCGCGCTGAACTGGTCCTGGCCCAAGGAGAAGGACGCCTCGGCGGACGTGCAGAAGATCCTGGACAGCTTCACCTGGAAGTGACTCAGGCCGGCACCCGCAGCACCAGTGCCCCCGGCACCACCTCGGCGGTCAGCCGGGTGCAGGTGCCCTGCGGGTCGCCGTCCAGCTCGTAGCGGTCCGGCTGGTCGACGACGATCTCCACCCGCCGACCGGACAGCCGGCGCAGCCGCTCGTCGGTACGGTCCACCCGGGTCAGCACCCGGGTGAACACCCGTACCCAGTCCCGGACGCCGCGCGGCGAGGCGACGACCAGGTCGAGCAGCCCGTCGTCGGGCCGGGCGTCCGGCATCAGCTGGATGCCGGCCTGCAGCAGGCCGACGTTGCCGACCAGCACCAGGTGCGCCCGGGTGCGCAGCGCCGGCTCGCCGTCCAGTGAGATCCGGGTGTCGAGCGCGGGGTGGTTGGCGTGCTGGGCGGCCGACACGACGTACGCCCCGTTGCCGATCGCCCGCTTCAGGTCGGTGTCCGCCTCGCCGACGATCGCGGCGTCGATGCCGATCCCGGCCATCACGCAGAAGTGGTCGGCAGGGCCGTCGTCGGCCTGCACCCGGATCAGGTCGATGGTCCGGTCGGCGCCGTCGAAGGCGGCCTCCAGGGCCCGCACCTCGTCCAGCGGGATGCCCATGTTGCGGGCCAGCAGGTTGCCGGTGCCGGCCGCGACGATCGCCAGCGGGATCCCGGTGCCGGCCAGGCCCGCCGCGATCACCCGGACCGTCCCGTCGCCACCGGCGCCGATCACCAGGTCCACCTGTTTGCGGACGGCGATCGCGGTCATCTCGAGGCCCGGGTCGTCCTCGGTGGTCGGCAGCCAGATCGCCCGGCGCCAGCCGCGGGCGGTCAGTTCGTACTCGACGTGCCGGACGAAGGTGGGCACGTCCAGCACCTTCGTCGGGTTGTAGATCACCGCGGCCCGGGGCTGCTCCGCCGCCGGCTCGGCCGGGTCAGCGGCCGGGACGGGCGCACCGTGCACGTGCACCCGGGCCAGCAGCAGCGCCCAGCCGGCCGACGCGCCGCCCCACAGGATGCCGCCGACGATGTCGGAGAACCAGTGCGCCCCCAGCCACCAGCGCTCGACCGCGTACAGCGCCACCAGCGCCAGCCCGCCGACCCGCCAGCCGCGGGTGGTGGCGTGCGACTGCCGGGTGGTCATCATCGTCGCGGTGATCATCACCGCGGCAGCCACCACCGCGCTCAGGTGGCCCGACGGGTAGCCCCAGCCGCCGACGCCGAGGATGTCGGGGGAGGTCGGCGGGCGCGGCAGCGCCAGCGCCGCCTTGGCCACCTCGGTGCCGGTCCAGGACAGCGCGACCGCCAGCAGGATCGCCCAGCACAGCTCCCGCAGCCGACGCCGGTACGCCCACGAGGCGAGCAGCACCAGGCCGGCGTACAGCACCACCGGGGCGCCGACGATGCCGACCGCCGCCAGCACCTGGAAGGTGGCACCGGTGCGGGCGGGCGGGGGATCGAGCAGCAGCGCCCGGTCGAGCGGCGCGAGGGTCCCGGAGACCGCCAGCGCGGTCCAGGCGACGTACACCAGGAGCGCCGCCGGGGGCAGCCAGAGCCGGACACGACGGGGGAGGGGACGGGACATGGATCGATCCTAGGCGTCCCGAGGGACGGCAGGACGGCTAGGCTGACCCCGTGATCGATCCGAAGCTGCTGCGCCAGGACCCCGACCGTGTACGAGCCTCGCAGAGGGCCCGCGGGGAGTCCGAGGCCGTCGTCGACGAGCTCCTCGCGCTGGACGAGAAGCGCCGGTCCGCGATCGCGTCGTACGAGACGCTGCGCGCCGAGCAGAAGGACCTGGGCAAGCTGGTCGGCCGGGCCAAGGGCGCCGAGAAGCAGGAGCTGCTGGAGCACACCAAGGTGCTCGCCGCCGAGGTGAAGGAGCACGAGGCGGCCAGCAAGGAGGCCGACACGGCCTTCACCGCCGTGCTGCGCGGACTGGGCAACATCATCGCGCCGCAGGTGCCGGTCGGCGGTGAGGACGACTTCGTCGTGCTCGAGGCGATCGGCTCCCCGCGGGACTTCGAGGCCGAGGGCTTCGTCCCGCGGGACCACCTGGAGCTCGGCGAGATCCTCGGCGCGATCGACATGGAGCGGGGCGCTAAGGTGTCCGGCTCCCGCTTCTACTACCTCACCGGGCAGGGCGCCGAGCTGGAGCTGGCGCTGATCAACCTGGCGATCCGCAAGGCGCTGGACTGGGGCTTCACCCCGATCATCCCGCCGGCGCTGGTGAAGCCGGCCGCGATGGAGGGCACGGGCTTCCTCGGCCAGGCCGCCGAGGACGTCTACCGGCTGGAGCGCGACGACATGTACCTGGTCGGCACCGCCGAGGTGCCGCTGGCCGGCTACCACATGGACGAGATCGTCGAGACGCTGCCGAAGCACTACGTCGGCTACAGCCCGTCCTACCGCCGCGAGGCGGGGTCGTACGGCAAGGACACCCGCGGCATCTTCCGGGTGCACTGGTTCGACAAGGTCGAGATGTTCGTCTACTGCGACCCGGCCGACGCCGAGCAGGAGCACCGCCGGCTGCTGGGCTTCGAGAAGGAGTTCCTCGAGGCGTTGGAGATCCCGTTCCGGGTGATCGACGTCGCCTCCGGCGACCTCGGCCTGTCCGCCGCACGGAAGTTCGACTGCGAGGCGTGGCTGCCGACCCAGCAGTCCTACCGCGAGGTCACCTCGACGTCGAACTGCACCGACTTCCAGGCCCGCCGGCTCAACATCCGCGGCCGGTTCGAGCGCGGCACCGCCCCGCTGGCGACACTGAACGGCACGCTCTGCGCGGTCACCCGGATCATCGTGATGCTGCTGGAGAACCACCAGCAGGCCGACGGGTCGGTCCGGGTGCCGACGGCCCTGCGGCCCTACCTCGGCCGCGAGGCGCTGCTGCCGCAGCAGGGCTGAGACCGGATGGTGCGCGCGACCTGGCGTCCGCGGCTGGTGGCCCTCGACATCGACGGGACCATCGTCGACCACGACGCACGGATGCCGGACGACCTCCGCGACGCCATCGCGGCGATCGCCGCCGACGGCACCCCGGTCGTGCTCACCACCGGCCGTTCCTGGCACGACACCCAGGGGGTGGTCGACCACATCGGG
This sequence comes from uncultured Propionibacteriaceae bacterium, assembly GCA_964402325.1. GTDB lineage: Bacteria > Actinomycetota > Actinomycetes > Propionibacteriales > Propionibacteriaceae > Raineyella. The sequence goes on from CAYOBI010000002.1 coordinate 104,065, forward strand.
CTGCCGGCCGGGCCGTTCGTCTGCTCCAACGGGGCGGTGATCGTCCGCTACCCGCCGGTCGACGTGGTGCGGATGGTCACCTTCGACCCGGCCGACGTGATCGAGCGGGTGCAGCGGATGGCGCCGCAGGCGCTGATCGCGGTCGAGGAGGTGGGCCGCGGCTACCGGCTCAACGCGCCGTTCCCGCCCGGTGACCTGAGCGGCACGATGGAGGTGGTCGGCGTCGACGACCTCGCCTCCCGGCCGGTCACCCGTGTCATCGTCCGTGACCCCGGCAGCTCGCCGGAGGACTTCATCGAACTGGCCGAGCGGCTCGGTCTGCACGGCGTCTCGTACTTCATCGGCTGGAGCGCCTGGCTCGACATCGCCCCTGAGGGCGTGCACAAGGCGATGGCGTTGGCCGACGTCTGTGCCCGCCGCGGGATCGACCCGGCCGACGTGCTGGCGATGGGCGACGGCCGCAACGACGTCGAGATGCTGCGCTGGGCCGGCCGGGGGGTCGCCGTCGGTGACGCCCCGCTGGAGGTCCGGCTGGCCGCCGACGCGGTCACCGGGAGGTTCGACGAGGGCGGCACCCTCGCCGAACTCTCCCGGTGGTTCGACCGGGTCTGAGCAAGGCCTCAGGCGGCCAGCGCCGGCTCGGTCCGGACGACCAACGCCCGGGCCGACAGCACCTCGTCCGGGCTCGGCGGCTCGGCGGCGTCCCGGGGAGCCGTACGCTCCGGGAGACCGGCGGCCTCGGCCCGCGCCCGGCGCAGGTGCCGCTTCACCGTCGACAGCGAGCAACCGAGCCGCTGGGCGATCGTCTCCAGCGACATGTGCGGGTTCTGGGCGCGCAACCGGACGATCTCGGCGTGGTTGACCTGGTGCGGCGAGGCGGACACGCCGGTGAGAGAGTCGAGGTCGTCCGGTCCGACCGAGAGGTCCAGCAGGGTCCGCATCCGGCGCCGCTGCGGCTCGGTGGTGCCGGCCACGAAGCCGGCCACGTCGTGCTCGACGACGGCCCGGTAGAGGCACGAGGCCATCTCCGGGCAGCCGGCGCAGATCGCGCCCGCGCGGCGGGCCATCGCGGTCCGCTCCCGGCGCTGCTCGGCCGTGGCCGACCGGCCCGGATCCTCCTCCAGCAGCGGGTGCTGGTACAGCTCAGGGTGCTCGGCGCACCCGGCCTCGCTGACAGAAACGCTCACGGTCATCCCCTACTCGTGTGACGTTCAGTGTGGTGTTGTCCATGCGGTTGGACGTCCGCACACCGGGGGATGGTTCCCTGACCGGGTGAAAGATCGGGGGCGGCGAGGTTAATTCGGGGTTACTAGAGGTACATGCCGCCTTGACCCGGGCCCTGGCCGGGTGCCGGGTGCTGGCCCAGCGGGCTCTGCTGGTTGGGCAGCTCGCGACGGCCGCGCTCGAGCTGGGCCCGGGCCGCCATCTGCTGGGCCACCAGCGCGGTCTGGATGCCCTGGAACAGGCCCTCCAGCCAGCCGACCAGCTGGGCCTGGGCGATCCGCAGCTCGTCGTCCGACGGCGTGTGCGCCGGCGTGAACGGCCGGGCCAGGCGCTCCAGCTCGGCGGCCAGGTCGGGGCTCAGGCCGTCCTTGAGCTCGGTCACCGAGCTGGCGTGCAGCTCGGCCAGCCGCTGGCGGCTCGGCTCGTCCAGCGGGGCGGCCCGCTCCTCGTCGAGCAGGCGCTGGATCATCGTGGCGATCCGCATCACCTTCGCCGGCTCCTCGACCTGGTCGGTCACCGAGCCGTTCTGCTCCTCGGGGCCCGCCCCGGCCTCCGCCATGTCCTCCGGGCCCACCACGTACACGCGCTCCTCGGCCTTCTCCTCGGCTGCGTCGTCCTGCGGCTGCTCGCTCATGCGTCGAGTCTAGGAGCTCGGGCGGTCTCGTCGACGACCAGCACGATCTTGCCCCGGTGGCCGTGGGCGCCGATCATCCCGTGCGCCCGGGCGGCCTCCTCGAACGGCACCTGCTGGGTGTGCAACGGCTGGACCAGGCCCTCGGCGAGCATCGGCCACACCGATCGGGCCACCCGCCCGCAGATCGCCGCCTTCTCCGCCACCGGCCGGAACCGCAGCGAGGTGGCATGGATGCTGGCCCGCTTGTTGAGCAGGACGCCGAGGTTCAGCTCGCCCTTGCGGCCACCCTGCAGACCGATCGTCACCTGGCGCCCGCCGACGGCGAGGGCCCGTACGTTCAGCGGGAGGTACTTCGCACCGATGATGTCGAGGATCACGTCGGCGCCGTGGTGGTCGGTGGCCTCGCCCACCGCGGCCACCCAGTCCTCGTGGTAGTCGAGGGCGTGGTCGGCGCCGAGGGAGCGGCAGTACTCCAGGTTCTCCGCCGAGCCGGCGGTGGCCAGCACGGTGCAGCCGAGCGCCTTGCCGTACTGGATCGCGAACGACCCGATACCACCCGCCCCGCCGTGCACCAGCAGCACCTCGCCGGCGGCCAGGTGCGCCACGTCCATGTTGGACACCACCGTCGCCGCCACCTCGAGCAGCCCGGCGGCGTCGACCAGGTCGATCCCCGGCGGCGGGGGCACCAGCTGGCCGGCCGGGGCGACGACGTACTCCGCGTAGCCGCCGGCGGCCAGCAGCACCAGGCACTCCTGGCCGGGCCGCCAGCCGGTGACGCCCTCGCCGAGGTCGGCGACCACCCCCGAGACCTCCAGTCCGATGATGTCCGGGTACCCGGGCGGCGGCGGGTAGTGCCCCTCGCGCTGCAGCACGTCGGCCCGGTTCACCCCGGCGGCGGCGACCTTCACCAGCACCTCGCCGGGACCGGGCGCGGGCCGCTCCACCTCGGTGATCCGCAGGGCCTCGGGACCGCCCGGTTCGGGGGCGAGAATCGCGCGCATGAGCATGGTCCCAGCCTTGCACATGGGCTTCGCTAGGATCGACCCTGATCCTCATTGGCGAGATCGCATAGTGGACTAGTGCAGCCGCCTTGAAAGCGGCCGAGCGGGTGACCGTTCCGTGGGTTCGAATCCCACTCTCGCCGCGTGAACACCTACCGCCTGGATGCCGCCCTGCCGACCCGGGCCTTCGGCATCGCCGCCGTCCTGCTGATCGTGGGTGGGGTGCTGCTGATGGCGGCCACCGGCCTGCACTGGCACGTCGTCCTGACCGTCATCGCGAGCCTGCTGGTGCTGCTCGGTGCCGTCCAGCTGACGTTGGCGCTGATCGTCGCCTTCCGCGGCCGGGTCCGGATCACCCTCGACGACGACGGCTACCGGCTGTCCGCCCTGGGCCGGACCAGCGAGCGGCGCTGGACCGACATCACCCGCGCCACCATGACCGACGACCAGCTGCGGCTCTACCCGCGCGAGGACGAGACGCACCCCGACCGGGTCCCGCTGCTGGATCCGGACCGCGGACACGACCTCGACCGGCTCGCCGCCGAGGTGACCGAGCGGATGCGGGCGGCGTACGGCCGGCTCGAGTGACGTCGGCTACTTGACCCAGTAGGGCGGGTTGGCGATCGCCTCCTGGGCGGCCACCGGGTCGTACGCGCACACCGAGCGGACGTTGACGCTGGCCTCGGAGGGGGTCGCGCTGGCCGTCGGAGTGGGCGTGGTCGCCTTGCCGGTGGCCTTCTTCGAGGTGGTCGGCGTCGGCGTCGCGGTCGTCGGGCTCGGCGCCGCGGACGGCACGGCCGAGGCGGACTCCTTGACGTACGACTCCTTGATCGCCGCCTGCACCTGGGTCCGCATCAGCGCGTAGTCAGGGTGTGCCGAACGGAACCCGGCGGTGCCGTTGGTGAAGGCGATGGAGCGGATGTTCGCGGTCCGCATCAACAGGGCCAGGTTGATCACCGACGGCAGGTCGCCCTGCGGAATGTCGGTCTGCACGACGCCCTGGAACTCGCGGGCGATCGCCTCGTAGCGGCTCAACAGGTTCGTCACGTTCGCCTGGTCGGCCAGGGCGCTGATCACGCAGCGCTGCCGGGCCATCCGCTGGAAGTCGTCGGAGCCGAAGCGGCCGCGGGCGTACCAGAGCGCCTGGTTGCCGTCGAGGTGCTGGTCGGCGCCGGGGGAGAGCCACTTCTTCGGCAGGATGTGCGCGTCGGTCGCGCCGCCCATCGGGATGTAGCTGTTGACGTTGACCGTCACCCCGCCCATCGCGTCGATCAGCCGCTCGAAGCCGGCCAGGTCGACGACGGCGTAGTAGTCGATGGTGAGGCCGAGTGCCTCGCCCACCGACGCCTTCACCGCGTCACCGCCGGCATGAGCGGTGTCCGGGAAGAGCTCGGGATGCTGCTGCGGGACGAACTCGTAGATCGCGTTGAGGAAGTACAGCGGGTTGTCCGCGTTCACCCCGTCGTAGAAGCCGTTCGGGTACGCCTTGCGGAGCGCCCCCTCCGGGAACGGCATCCGGGCGGTGTTGCGCGGCAGGCCGAACAGCACGGTGTCGCCGGTGCTGGTGTCGATCGAGGCGACCATCACGGTGTCGGTGCGCATCCCGGTCCGGTCCGGACCGGAGTCGCCGCCGAGCAGCAGGACGTTGAGCCGCCCCTTCTGCTTCCAGACCTGCGGCACGGTGCCGGCGATCTGGGCGGTGTTGCCGCCGAACACGGCCGTCACCAGGTCGGCCTGCGACCAGGCGTACCGGGCGCCGACCGCCGACGGGGCGGCGACGGCGAAGGTGAGCACGCTGACCATCAGGAAGCCCGCCCAGCGCTGCCAGGCGTGCACCGGGACCGGGCGCAGCCGCAGGTGGACCAGGACCACGGTCGCGACCCAGAGCAGCCCCAGCACCGCCAGGGCGATCCCGGCGCCGCGGAGGACGTCGGGGTTGACCACCAGGGTCAGCGCCCACTCGCGGCGGAAGGCCACCAGTGCGCCGAGCACACCGAAAGCGGCGACGACCAGGGACAGCACGACGATGCCGAGGGTGCGATGACCCGCCCGGATGAGGCCGACGCCCGGGACGACGGTCGTCAGGACCGTCCATCCGGAGGCGCCGGCGAACGAGTCGGCGTGCGGCCGGTCGGGCTGGGGGTCCATGGGCTCTCCGAGCAAGTCAAGAACAGGTTTCCCCCAATGTAACCCGCAGTTCAGGGAGTTCCGGACAGCCCGGCGTGCCGGTTGGACCGTCCCGGGTGGAATCTGTAGCATGATCCCTCGGTACTCGGGGCCGTCCGGCCCCTGTGCTCGGAGGCGTCGCCTAGTCCGGTCTATGGCGCCCGCCTGCTAAGCGGGTTTGGGACCTAAATCCCATCGCGGGTTCAAATCCCGCCGCCTCCGCGCTTCCAGCCCCTCGGGTCGTCGACCCGGGGGGCTGTTGTCGTCCGGCTTATCGGACCCTTAAGGGCGGGCGAGATTCCCGTCACATTTCCGTGCTGCCCGCTGGTTCGTTGGTCTGTCCAATGCCCCCGGCCGTCGCTAGAGTTCCCGACGACTCGGGCGCACAAGGGTGTGTGATCCGCCGTGTGGAACGAACGCACGGGCGCCCCCGGACCAGAAAGTGAGTTCCCATGGGCCTCGGTGAGAGCGACGCCATCCATCCCAGCGGGCGCGTGCTGGAGCACGTGACCGTGACCGATCCCGCACGGCTGGCCGAGGAGGCCCGACAGGACCCGATGGGGTTCTGGGCCGGTGAGGCCGCCGAACTGGAGTGGTTCGAGCCCTGGCAGGACGTCCTGGACGACTCCAAGGCCCCCTTCTTCCGCTGGTTCACCGGCGGTCGTACGAACATCGTGCTGAACGCCGTCGACCGCCATCTGGAGGGGCCGCGGAAGAACAAGCTGGCGCTGATCTGGGTGCCGGAGAACGGCAGCGAGCCCCGGACCTTCTCCTTCCACGCCCTCAACCGCCAGGTCAACCGGATGGCCAACGTGCTCAAGGCGATGGGTGTGGTCAAGGGCGACATCGTCACCATCTACCTGCCGCGGATCCCGGAGATCTGGTTCGCGATGCTGGCCTGCGCCAAGATCGGGGCGGTGCACTCGGTGGTCTTCGGCGGCTACTCCGCGGACGCGCTGCGCGAGCGGATCGACAACTCCGAGTCGAAGCTGCTGATCACCGCCGACGGGTCCTGGGTCAACGGTTCGGTCTTCCCGATGAAGTCGATCGTCGACGAGGCCATCCGGTTCTCCCCCACGGTGGAGAACGTCATCGTGGTCAGGCGGACCGGCAGCGAGGTCGTGATGGACCCGCTGCGCGACCACTGGTACCACGACCTCACTGCGCTGCCGATCGCCAACGGCCGGTGCGAGACCGCGGCGATGGACGCCGAGGACCCGCTGTTCCTGCTGTACACCTCCGGCTCCACCGGCCATCCGAAGGCGATCGTGCACACCCACGGCGGCTACCAGGTCGGCGCGTACGCCACCACGAAGTACGTCTTCGACGTCGGCGACGAGGACCGCTACTGGTGCACCGCCGACCCGGGCTGGGTCACCGGCCACACGTACGGCCTGTACGGGCCGCTGCTGAACGGCGCCACCTCGTTCATGTTCGAGGGCGGGCCGACCTACCCGTACCCGAACCGGTGGTGGCAGCTGATCGAGTACTACGGCATCTCGATCTTCTACACCGCCCCGACCGCGATCCGCTCGCTGATGCGCTTCGGTGACGCCTGGCCCAACCGCCACGACCTGTCCTCGCTGCGGCTGCTCGGCTCGGTCGGCGAGCCGATCAACCCGGAGGCGTGGCACTGGTTCCACTCCGTCGTCGGCAAGGGCCAGTGCCCGATCATGGACACCTGGTGGCAGACCGAGACCGGCATGTTCCAGATCACCCCGACCCCGGCGCTGCCGCTGAAGCCCGGCTCGGCGGGCAAGCCGTTCTTCGGCCAGGAGGTGGCCGTCCTCGACGACGAGGGCAACGAGGTGCCCACCGGCACCGAGGGCATGCTGGTGCTGAAGCACCCGTGGCCGGCGATGCTGCGGACCCTGTACAAGGACGAGAAGCGCTACGTCGACACCTACTGGTCGAAGTACCCCGGCGCGTACCTCACCGGCGACTCGGCCCGGATCGACGACGACGGCTACGTCTGGATCGTCGGGCGCACCGACGACGTGATCAAGGTCTCCGGCCACCGGATCGGCACCGCCGAGGTGGAAGCCGCGATGAACTCCCACCCCGACGTGATCGAGTCGGCCGCGATCGGCCTGCCGCACGAGGTCAAGGGCCAGGCGATCCACGCGTTCGCCATCCTGCGGGCCGGCCTCAAGGGCTCCCCCGAGCTCGCCGAGGACATCCGCAAGCACGTCGCCCAGCACCTCAGCCCGATCGCCAAGCCCGACGTGGTCGACTTCGTCGACTCGCTGCCGAAGACACGCTCGGGCAAGATCCTGCGCCGGGTGCTCAAGGCCCAGGCGCTGGGCGAGGACGTCGGCGACCTGTCCACCATGGACACCGGGGCCTGAC
>CAYOBI010000002.1:111538-128701 GCA_964402325.1 uncultured Propionibacteriaceae bacterium
CTGACCCTCAGGACACCCGGGCCTCGAGGGCCGCGTTGATCCGGGTGGTCATCGCCTCGTCCACCGTCATCGGCGTGCTGTCGAGCTCCCGCACCGGAGCCGCGAAGCGGGAGCTCGACAGCAGCCAGAGGGCGTCGGCGCCGGGCAGTTCGGCGGCGGTGACCTGCCGGTACTCGGTGGGGTGGCCCTGCTCCGCCAGCCAGTCGAACGCGCTCGCCTGGGTGGTGCCGGCCAGGATGCCCTGGTCGGTCGCCGGGGTGGCGTACGTGTCACCGAACCGGGCCAGCAGGGTCGAGGTGGGGCCCTCGAGGGCGAAACCGTCGCTGCTGACGAAGATCACGTCGTCGGCGCCGCGGCGGGCCGCCTCCCGCAGCACCGCCTTGTTCACCGCGTACGACAGGGTCTTGGCGCCCTGCAGCAGCCACGGGGAGGTCTGCGCCACGTCGTGGCGGTAGCCGCGGTCCAGGGTGACCACCCGGATCCCGACGCCGCGCTCGGCGCTGAAGTCCTCCGCGGTGGCGACGTACGCCCAGCCGACGGGCACGCCGGTGCCCTCGACGCCGCGGGTCATGATGAACTTCACGTAGCCCGGCTGGTCGGAGTCGTACGTCGCGACCGCGGCCAGGATGGCGTCGCGCCAGACGTCGAGCCGCGGCACCGGCAGGTCCAGGATCCGGGCCGAGTTGGCGAACCGGCGCAGGTGCGCGTCGAGGGCCTGGACGTCGCGGTGCAGCACGCCCGCGGTCTCGAAGATGCCGTCGCCGCGGGTCACCGAGAGGTCCATCACGTTGATCTGCGGGGCCGCCGGGTCGGCCCGGTGGTACGGCGCCGCGGGGGTGGTGACGCCCTCGGCGAGGTCGTCGACGAAGTAGAGGACTGGGCTGGTCATCGGAGGTGTGCTCCTCGGGTAGTGGTCAGGCGTGGGACGGGACGGGGGCGGCGGCGCTGTCGTACGCCCGGGACCGGTTGCTCTCCATCCAGTGTCGGTCGATCTCGTGGCCGATGCCGGGACCGGTGGGCACCTCGACGCAGCCGTCGCGGGCGACGACGGGTGGGGTGATGATGTCGCGGGCGTAGTACTTGTCCGAGCCGGAGACGTCCGACGGCAGGGTGAAGCCGGGCAGCGAGGAGAGCGCGACGTTCGCCGCCCGCCCGACGCCGAACTCGTGCATCCCGCCGCACCAGACCGGGATGCCGGCCTCGGTCGCCAGGTCGTGGGCGTCCCGGGCCCGGGTCAGGCCGCCCATCCGGGAGACCTTGATGTTGAGCACCCGGCCCGACCGCAGCGCGATCATCGTCGCCAGGTCGTCCAGGTCGGTGACCGACTCGTCCAGGCAGACCGGGGTGGCGATCCGCTCCTGGAGCCGGGCGTGGCCGAGGAAGTCGCGGACCCCGAACGGCTGCTCGATCATCGTCAGGCCGTACGCGTCGAGGGCGGCCAGGCGCTCGAGGGTCTCCTCGTCGGCGGTGAACGCGGCGTTGGCGTCGACGTGCAGGTCGAGGTCGGGGTGGGCCGCGCGGACCGCCCGGACCGGCTCCAGCAGCCAGTCGGGGGCGATCTTCAGCTTCACCCGCCGGTAGCCGTGGGCGACCTGGCGCTCCACCTGGACCAGCAGGTCGTCGATCGTCGGCTCGATGCCGAGCGAGACCCCGGCCCGGACCCGCTGCCGGGTGCCGCCCAGCGCGGTCGCCAGCGGCACCCCCTGCAGCCGCGACCACAGGTCCCAGGCGGCGCCGGCGAAGCCGGCCTTGGTGAACTCGTGGCCGCGGATCGCCGCCCAGGAGCCCTCGGCGTCCTCCGGCCGGTCCCAGCGCGCCCCGAGCACCCGGGGGACGATGAACTCCACCGCGATCGACCAGGCCGTCCCGGTCGTCTCCGGGCAGTAGTACGGCCCGGCCGGGGAGGCGATCTCGCCCCAGCCGACCGCGCCGGACTCGTCGGTCAGCTCGACCAGGATGTGGTCGAGGCTCGCCTTGGCGTGCGAACTGGTGCGGAAGCTGTGGACGAGCGGCAGCCGCACCTCGGACAGCCGGATCCTGGTGATCTTCATCGATCCTCCTCGCCGGGCAGGGCCCGGTCGTCGTAGAGGGACAACAGGGAACTCAGTTCGTCGCGCTTGCGCAGCCGCCGGACGGCGCCCTTCGACGCGGCCGCGGTGAGGGTGCTGAGCAGGTGGCAGACCGCCGCCAGCGCGGTCGGGCTGTCGGCGTACGAGGCCGAGCCGGTGTCGACCGCGATCAGCACCGAGGCGTACCGGGCCAACGGCGCGTCGGCGCTGTCGGTGACGGCGATGACGTGCCCGCCGGCCTGCTGGAACAGCCGGCCCAGGGCGATCGTCTCCCGGCGGTAGCGGCGCAGCGAGAACAGCACCAGCACGTCGCTGGACCGTACGTCGGAGAGTACGTTGAGCGGGGCCAGGGCGTGCCCGTCGATCAGGAAGACGTTGGACACCGTGGCGGCCAGGTCGGCGTTGAGCAGCGCCGCGTACGCCGCGGACTTGCCCTCGCCCATGATGAACCGGCGCCGCGAGCCCAGGATCAGCTGCGCCGCGCGCGGCACCGACCCGGAGCCGGCGAGCGCCGCGAAGGTGCTCGCCAGCGAGGCGGTCTCGGCCGCCATCACGTTCTGCTGCAGGGCCTCCGAGGTCAGGCTGGTGCGCATCCGCTGGCCGAACCGGTCCTGCGGGGTGCGCAGCCGCCGGTTCAGCGCGCGCCCCTCGGCCTCGAGGGGCTCAGGCATCGGCGGCTGTCCGGTGCCGCAACAGGTAGGCCGCGGTGCGGTCGTCGACCCGTACGCAACTGGTGGCGACGAACCCGTCGGCGAACAGGCCGGCCAGCACCTCGCGGACCCGCGGGCGCTGGGCGTGCACCTCCTCGGATTCCGGGTCGCCGGAGACCATCGTGCCGGCGATCGGCAGCCACACCCCGGTGGCGTCGGCGAGCGGGCGTCCCCAGTCGGCCGGGCCGAGCCGGCCGACCGGCGGCGTGACCGGGCGCCGCCACCCGGCCCGGGCGTCGCGGTCCAGGTCCCACTCGACGATGATCCGGTCGGTGTCCGGCTGGCCGTAGTAGTCCTCGTGCAGGGCGATCCCGGTCGCGCCCAGGGAGTCGAAGTTGAAGTGCGCGTTGCGGGCCAGCAGTGGGTCGAAGCTCCAGCGCATCCGGTGCTCGCCCCAGTCCAGGGCGACCTCGCGCTGGCACAGCTTGAGCATCCGGCCGACGTGGCGGCCCTGGAACTGCGGGTCGACCACCGCCGCCTGTGAGTAGTGGTAGCGGGCCCGCCCGTCGGTGCCGGGGAACCCGTACGCGAAGCCGACGAGGCGGCCCTCCGGGGTCTTCACGCCCACCGTCGACCCCCCGTTGCGGCGCAGCGCGCCGAGCAGGTTGGTGTTGAGCGAGGGCCCGGCCGCGCCGTAGCGGAAGACGCGGTGGTAGAGCTCGCTGGCCCCGGCGAGATCCTCGTACGACGACAGCGGCCCGCCCAGCAGGCCGCCGGTGGCTGGTCCGGCTGCATCAACCCTCTTCACGGTCCTCAGCTTACGAATCGTATGTTACGCCAACGTCCCGGGGTGAAGCTCCATCGTAGTGGGATCGTCATAATTGAGGAAGATGATACGAAACGTAACTCGACTCGAGGGGGAGACCGTCATGGAGCTCGACCGACTGCGCCGGCTGGTGGAGCTGGAGACACCGTCGTTCGACCGCACCGCCAGCGCGGCGGTCGCCGGGCTGCTGGCGGACTGGTTCGCCGCGGCCGGGGCGTCGGTCGAGAGGATCCCGGGGGAGGCCGGCACCCACCTGCGGTGCGAGGTGCCGGGGGAGGTGGCCGGCGGGCCGCTGCTGCTGGTCGGGCACTCCGACACCGTCTGGCCGGTCGGCACCCTGGCCGGGGCGGTGCCCTGGTCGGTGCAGGGCGACGTGGTCCGCGGGCCCGGCGTCTACGACATGAAGAGCGGGCTGGTGGTGATGCTCGCCGCCCTGGAGCGGGTGCGGGGCCGCGCGCACCGCCCGGTGAGGGTCCTGGTGGTGTGCGACGAGGAGGTCGGCTCCCCGACCTCGCAACAGCTGGTCCGCGACAGCCTGGACGGGGTGGTGGCGGCGATCGGCTTCGAGTCGCCGCATCCCGACGGCGCGTTCAAGGTGGGTCGGCGCGGCAGCAGTCGGGTCCGGCTGGGGGTGCGCGGGAAGGCGGCGCATGCCGCGCTGGACCCCGGCGCGGGCGTGTCGGCGATCGACGAACTGGTCGACCAATTGCTGGTCGTACGTGGGATCGTCGCGGCGGCGGGGGAGCGCAGCGAGGTGCTGTGCAACGTCGGCACCATCGCCGGGGGCGGGCGGACCAACGTGGTGGCGGAGGCGGCCTCCTGCGAGCTGGGCCTGCGCTTCCTGGATGCCGGCACGGAGCGGGAGGTGCTCGACGGGCTGGCGGCGTTGCGGCCGGTGCGCCCGGGGGCCGAGCTCTCGATGGAACTGGTCAGCCATCGCCCGGCCTGGGCCCCGAGCGGGGCGGACGAGGCCTGGGCGGCCTCGGTCGGGGGGTACGGGTCCCGTCCGGCCGCCGGAGCCGGGGACACGAACCTGATCGGGGCGCTGGGGGTGCCGACGCTGGACGGCTTCGGCCCGCGCGGCGGCGGCGCCCACGCCGTCGACGAGCACATCTTCTTCTCCAGCCTGCTCGAGCGGATCGAGCTGCTGGCGGCGGTGCTCACCCGCTGACCCGGCCCCCGACGGGCCAGCGGGTGAGCGGTCCGTCAGGCGTTGTCGAGAGCGGTCTTCAGCTGCTCCAGATCGCCCCACAGCTGCTGCGGGAAGCGGTCACCGAGCTTGGTGAACCACTCCTCGATCAGCGGGATCTCCTTCTTCCACTCCTCGGCGTCGACCTTCAGCACCTCGGCCATGGTCGCGTCGTCGACCTCGTCCTCGATGCCGGTGCGGTCGATCGCGTCCAGGGTCGGCACGAAGCCGATCGGGGTCTGGACGGCCTCGGCAGTGCCCTCCAGGCGGCCGACGATCCAGGCCAGCACGCGGCTGTTGTCGCCGAAGCCCGGCCAGAGGAACTTGCCGTCGGCCGACTTGCGGAACCAGTTCACGTAGAACACCTTCGGCAGGTGGGCGTTCTCGTGCAGGGTCGGCATGTCCAGCCAGTGCTGGATGTAGTCACCGGCGTTGTAGCCGATGAAGGGCAGCATGGCCATCGGGTCGCGGCGGACGACACCGACCGCACCGGTGGCGGCGGCGGTGGTCTCCGAGGAGCAGGTGGCGCCCATGAAGACGCCGTGCGACCACTCGGAGGTCTCGGTTACCAGCGGGACGGTGGTGGCGCGGCGGCCGCCGAACAGGATCGCGTCGATCCGGACACCCTTGCCGTCGTTCCACTCGGCGCCCAGCGTCGGGGCCTGCTCCATCGGGGTGGTGAAGCGGCTGTTCGGGTGGGCGGCCTTGGTGCCGGAGGCCGGGGTCCACGGGTTGCCCTGCCAGTCGATCAGCTCGGCCGGCTTCTCGTCGGTCATCCCCTCCCACCAGACGTCGCCGTCCAGGGTCCGGGCGACGTTGGTGAAGATCGAGTTGCCGATGTTGATGGTCTTCATCGCGTTCGGGTTCGAGGACTCGCCGGTGCCCGGGGCGACGCCGAAGAAGCCGTTCTCCGGGTTGACGCCGCGCAGGTAGCCCTCCTCGTCGAAGCGCATCCAGTTGATGTCGTCACCGAGGGTCTCGGCCTTCCAGCCCGGCAGGGTCGGCTCGATCATCGCGAGGTTGGTCTTGCCGCAGGCGGACGGGAACGCGCCGGCGATGTGGTACACCTTGCCGGCCGGCGAGGTGAGCTTGAGGATCAGCATGTGCTCGGCCAGCCAGCCCTCGTCGCGGGCCATCACCGAGGCGATCCGCAGCGAGTAGCACTTCTTGCCGAGCAGGGCGTTGCCGCCGTAGCCGGAGCCGTACGACCAGATCGCGCGGTCCTCGGGGAAGTGCACGATGTACTTCTGGGTGTTGCAGGGCCAGGCGACGTCCTCGACGCCCTCGTCCAGCGGGTAGCCCACCGAGTGCAGGCAGGGGACGAACGCCTTGTCGCCACCCGCGGTCATCGCCTCGAGCGGGGCGGCACCCATCCGGGTCATGATCCGCATCGACATCGCCACGTAGGCGGAGTCGGAGATCTCCACGCCGAACTTCGGGTCCTCGGCGTCGATCGGGCCCATGCAGAACGGGATGACGTACATCGTCCGGCCGTGCATCGAGCCGCGGTAGAGCTCGGTCAGGGTGGCCTTCATCTCGGCCGGGTCGCGCCAGTTGTTCGTCGGGCCGGCGTCGACCTCGTCGGTCGAGCAGATGAACGTACGGTCCTCGACCCGGGCGACGTCGTCGGGGTCGGAGGCGAAGTAGTAGGAGTTCTTCTTCTTGTTCTCCGCCAGGCGGATGGCGGTGCCGGCGGCGACCAGCTCGGCGCCGAGGCGGTCGTACTCCTCCTGGGAGCCGTCGCACCAGTAGATGGAGTCGGGTTCGGTGAGGGCCGCGATCTCGGAGACCCACTCCAGAAGGGCCTTGTGGGTCGTGGGTGCCTGGGTGGTGTCAACGGACACGGTGTGCTCCTCGTTGAGTGGGAACCGGCTGGGACTAGGACGGATACCTGTTGGGATTGGACCGATTCTAGGCCACTCACCCAGCTGGTATTACAAGTGTTGAGCGAGAAATCGTCGCGTGAAACAGATCACAAAGTCCGCCGATCCTCGTGTTGGTGCGGGTCGAACGGGGGCGTGGCGTGCCATTCTCCGGTGCTGGTGGTGCTTACCAGTGCGCCACTGGTCCCGTCGCGGACGGGGGTCGGGGGCCTGATTTGGCATCTCGTCGCCGAGGGTCTAGAGTTCCTGTTCGTTGCAAGGAGCACGTGCAACGGCACCAAGCGCCCGTAGCTTAACGGATAGAGCATCTGACTACGGATCAGAAGGTTGGGGGTTCGAATCCCTCCGGGCGCGCTGAGGAAGCCCCTCGGTCATCCGACCGGGGGGCTTTTCCGTGCCCCGGCGGCCCGGCTACTACGCCGTGTCGTTATAGTCGGGCCGTGGACCGGACGACACCCCAACTGCCCCCGTACGAGTACCTGCGCGACGGTGCGGCGATCTATGCCGAGTCCTTCGCGATGATCCGTCGCGAGACCCGGCTCGAGCACCTGCCCGAGGACGTCGCCCACGTCGCGCTGCGGATGGTCCATGCCTGCGCCCAGCCCGACATCGTCGAGGACCTGCGCTGGTCGCCCGGGGTGGTATCCGCCTGCCGGGCGGCGCTCGCCGCGGGCGCACCGATCCTGTGCGACTCGACGATGGTGGCCCACGGGGTGATCCGCTCGAAGCTGCCGGCGGACAACGAGGTGGTCTGTCGGCTGGGTGACCCCGCGCTGCCCGGCCTGGCCCGCCGGCTCGGCACCACCAAGGCGGCCGCGGCCGTCGACCTGTGGGCCGACCGGCTGGAGGGCTCGGTCGTCCTGATCGGCAACGCCCCCACCGCACTGTTCCACCTGCTGGAGACCATCGGCGCCGGCGGGCCCCGACCGGCCGCGATCATCGGCATCCCGGTCGGGTTCGTCGGGGCGGACCGCTCCAAGGAGGCCCTGGCGGACAACCCCTGGGGCCTGGACCACCTCACCCTGCTCGGCCGGCGCGGCGGCAGTGCGGTCGCGGCCGCCGCGCTGAACGCGATGTCGATCTAGGAGCCGGTCGATCCAGCAGCCGGTCGAGCTAGGTCGAGCGGAGGGTCTCGACCAGGGCGTCGCGGACCGCGGCCGTCCGCCGCGGGTCGCGGCGGCCGATCACGCCGACCAGCATGCCGGCGCCGCGGCCGGTCGCCGGGGTCCAGGCGCTGCCGCCGGCCGCGTGGTCGCCCCGGACGCAGAACGTGTGCCGGGTCTCCGCCTCCGCGGCCACCCGGGTGTTCACCGCCGGGTCGTCGGTGACGGCCAGCACGTACCAGGCGTCGGCCACGTCACCGTCCGCGTACGCCCGGGCCGACCAGTCGAACCGGCCGGCCAGTTCCAGCGCCGACAGCACCGGGGTGAGGATCGGCGACACCACCCGGACCCGGGCCCCGGCGTCCAGCAGGCCGAGGATCCGCCGCTCGGCGACCCGGCCGCCGCCGACCACCAGCACGTCGCGGCCGCGCAGCACCAGGCCGCTGAGGTAGACCGGCGTCGCGCCCCCGTCGTCGAGCCGGCGGGCGCCGGCCCGGTAGCGGTCGGCGACCACCGCGGCGAGTTCGGCGCACGGGCCGATCACCTCGGCGACGCGGATCTCCGGGGCACCGGGGTGGGCGTTGCGCCAGGCGGCCACCTGGTCGCCGGTCCAGGTCCGCATCGAGCCGGGGAAGAGGAAGTTCGGCGCCACCACGATCCGCTCGGCGCCGAGCCGGACCGCCCGGTCCAGCGCCGCCGGCAGGTCCGGGGCGGTGACCTGGAGGAACGCCGGCAGCACCTGGGCGAAGCCGCCCTCCTCCTCGACCATCCGGGCCAGCGCGACGTGCTGGGCGTTCGTCTCGGCGATGCTGCAGCCGCGGCCGACCAGCACCACGGTGGTCGCCGGGGCGGCCCAGTCGCCGAGCACCGCCCCGATCCTGTCCAGCACCAGCGCGCGCAGCGCGGGATCGGGCCCGAGGTGCGGGGCGTACGCCACCCGGCTGCCGGGCACCCGGGCCCGGCCGGCCTCGATCGCCTCGGGGATGTCGCGACGGACGTGGCCGCCGCTGCCGAGCATCAGCGGGACCACCACGACCTCCGTGGTGTCCCGGGCGGCGGTGGCGACCGCGTCGGCGATGCCCGGCGCGGTCAGTTCGACGAAGCCGAGGCCGACGGTGACGTCGGGCAGTTCCCGACCGACCAGGTCGGCGAGCGTACGGGCGGCCGCGGCGCCCTCGGGGTCGCGGCTGCCGTGCGCGGCGATGACCAGCGGGGGGCGGGCGGCGCGCGCCGCCCGGCGGGCGTTCTCGACACTCATGCGGGCATCCAGGTGTAGTCGCGGGGGGTCACCATCACCCGGCGCCCGGTCCCGCTGGTGGTGTAGCGGGTGGTCGACGATCCGACGACGACCAGGGAGTTCATGTCGACCCGGGTCGGGTCGAAGGTCGCCAGGGTTGCCAGGTACGTCCGCTGGTCGGGCCGGCAGGCCTCGTGCACCGCGGCCACCGGGGTGTCCGCCGGCCGGTGCGCGCCGAGGATCTCCAGCGCCCGGGGGAGTTGGGTGGTCCGGGTCCGGCTGCGCGGGTTGTACAGCACCACGACGAAGTCGCCCTCGGCGGCGGCCTGCAGCCGGCGCTCGATCGTCCGCCAGTCGGTGTGCAGGTCCGACAGCGACAGGGTGACGTGATCGTGGCCCAGCGGGGCGCCGAGGATGGCCGAGACCGCCAGGCTGGCGGTCACCCCGGGGACGACCTCCACGTCGATCCCGTCGGTGCCCTGCTCCAGCACCGGGCTGGCCATCGCGTACAGGGCGGGGTCGCCGGAGCAGACCAGCGCCACCCGGCGTCCCTCGCGGGCCCGGGCGATGGCGTACGCGGTGCGCTCCTCCTCGGTGCCCATCCCGGAGCTGAACACCTCCGCACCGGGGGAGACCAGGTCGCTGACCTGCGCCACGTACGGCGCGTAGCCCACCACGACTGCGGCCGAGGTGACGGCGTGCTTCGCCCGGGGGGTGACCAGGTCGCGGGCGCCGGGCCCGAGGCCGACCACGCTGAGCTGCCCGCGCGGCGGGATCCGGCCGATCGCGCAGGTCGCCTCCGGGGTGCGGCGCTTGCCGATCACCAGTTCGGCGCCGTGGGCCAGCACCGAGGCCTCGGCGACGCTCGGCGTGCCGACGTGGCCGTCCACCACCGCGCTCGGGCTCGGCACCGGCTGGGCGGCGAGGGTCGGGGCGGCGTACGTCACCAGCGGGACGCCCAGGCTCCTGGCGAGCGCGACCAGCCCGGGCTCGGCGGCCTTGACGTCGGCGCTGGCCAGGGCTGCCAGGCTCTCGGGGGCCAGGCCGGCCTCGTCCAGTGTCCCGGCCAGCAGCCGGGCCAGGTGCGCCTCGGTGGTGCCGCGGTTGCAGCCCATCCCGGCGACCAGGGAGAGCGGGTGCACCACGACGCTGGGCAGGCCGGCGCCGGTCACCCGGGCCAGGTCGGTGACGACGACCTGCGCGGCCGGGTCGGCGCACTCCTCGGCGACGTTGTCGGGTAGCGGGGGCAGCGGCCAGCGGCCGGTGCGGTCGAGCCGGACCGGCCGGCCGTCGAGGATCGCCCGGGTCACCGTGGCCAGGTCGCCCGACCAGGGCCAGCCCAGGGTGTCGAGGGCGGGCAGGCCGAGCGCGTCGGTCGCGGTGGTGAGCACCGGCGTCGCGCCGAGGCCGTCGGCCAGCAGCCGGGCCAGCGCGTTCGCCGCGCCGGAGTGGCCGCCGACCAGTGGCACCGCGAACCTGCCCGCCTCGTCGAGCACCACGACCCCCGGGTCGTGCGCCTTGTCGGCCAGCAGCGGGGCGATGATCCGGGTGGTCGCGCCCAGCGCCAGGTGGCTGATCACCAGGTCGCAGGACGCCCACGCGGCCGGCAGCCCGGTGGCGGCCGGGCCGTCGAAGCGCAGCGTCTCCCGGCCCAGGATGCGGTCGATCCGGTCGGCGTGGCGACGGGTCGCCGGGCTGTTGGTCACCTGCCCGATCCGGGCGGCAGCGACGTCGCGGCTCATCGGAGGTCCTCCTTCAGGGCGGGGTCGGCGGCCCGGTGGGCGTGCCGGAAGCCGGGGTGGTAGAGGTGGCTGCGGGTGCCGCTCGGGCCCTCCCGCAGGGCCGGGCCGACGAGGACCACGGTGTGCTTCCACAGCTTGTGCTCGCGCATCGTCGCGGACAGGTCGGCCAGCGCGCAGCGCAGCACCAGTTCGTCGGGCCAGGTGACCCGGTAGCCGACGATGCACGGGGTGTCGGCCGGGTAGCCGCCGGCCAGCAGTTCCTCCTGCAGCACCTTGTTGCGGGCCGCGGACAGGTAGAGGGCCATCGTGGTGCCGTGTCCGGCGAAGGAGCGTACGGTCTCCCGGTCCGGCATCGGCGTCCGGCCGCCCTCCAGCCGGGTGAGAACCATCGACTGGGACACCTGCGGCACGGTGATCTCGACCTCGGCGCGGGCCGCCGCGGCGGAGAACGCCGACACCCCCGGCACCGTCCCGTACGGGATGCCGATCCGGTCACACAGCACCCGTTGCTCGCCCATCGCGCCGTAGATCGACGGGTCGCCGGTGTGCACCCGGGCGACCAGCAGGTCCTCGTCGCGGGCCCGTTCGAGGACCGGGCGGAGCGCCTCCAGCGGCAGCGCGGCGGAGTCGATCACCTCGGCGTCGGGCCGGGCGCCGGCGACGATGTCGGGGTGCACCAGGCTGGACGCCCAGACCACGATGTCGGCCTCGGCCACCACCCGGGCGCCCCGGACCGTGATCAGGTCCGCCGCCCCGGGCCCGGCGCCGACGAACATCACCAGTCCCCGGCCCTGCGGCCGTTCGGTCACCGTCACAGTCGGCCTCCGGTCGTCGGGCGTGCCGGGGTGACCAGCACGGTGCTGAAGTAGGGGGCGGCCGCGCGGGCCGCCGGGTCTTTGCCGTCGAGCAGCCGTTCGTCCGGCAGACCGACGTCGGTGCCGACCACCACGTCGTGGTCCGGGCGGGCCGCGATGATCGCGTCCAGGACCTCGGGCAGGTGCCGGCCGGCCTTGTAGGCGACCACGGTGTCGGCGGTCGTCAGGGCCGCGGTGAGCACCTCGACCCCGCCGGTCACCGGCACCAGCGCCAGCACCTCGCGGCCCTCCACCAGGGGCGTACGGTCCGCGGCGGCCAGCGCCTGCATCGCGGTGATCCCGGGCACCACCTCGATCCGCAGCCCGGGGACCTCGCGGGCCACCTCGGCGGCCAGGTAGCTGAACGTCGAATACACGCTGGGGTCGCCGACGGTGGCGAAGCAGACCGTGGCGGCGCCGTCCCGGAAGGCGGCGACGGCCGCGTCGGTCGACTCGGCCCAGGCGGCCCGGCGCTCGGGGCCGACGCCGCTGCGCTCGCGCATGCTGAACGGCACCGCGACGATCCGGTCGGCGGCCGCCGGGCAGGCGGCGGTGACGATCCGGTCGGCCCGGCCCGCGGTGCCGGTGGACCGCTCGGTCCGCGGGACCAGCACGACGTCGGCCGCGGAGAGTGCGCGGACGGCCTTGACGGTGACGAGCTCGGGGTCACCGGGGCCCACGCCGACCCCGATCAGGCGCGGTGCGGGGGTCGTCCCGGCGGGTCCCTCCGGCTGCGACGGGTGCACGTCGTCTCCTCGTCTCGGTTGCTGCGTCGGAGTCATCCTACGGAGAAGTACTACGACGTCCGGAGTCGGGGGTGGCGGGGGCGTACGCTCGGCGGGTGCCGTACGCCCCCGTCCTGACCACCCTGGCCTACGTCGTCCGCGACGGGCGGGTGCTGATGTGCCACCGGATCGCCCGCGCCGCCGACGAGCAGTACGGCAAGTGGAACGGCCTGGGCGGCAAGCTCGAGCAGGGCGAGGACGCCGCCGCCGGGATCATCCGCGAGCTGCAGGAGGAGGCCGGGATCACCCCGACGGCGATGACGCTGCGCGGCACGCTGAATTGGCCCGGCTTCTCCGGCCCCGACGGGCACGTCTTCGGGCTGGTCTTCCTGGTCACCGCGTTCGACGGCGAGCCGCCGGAGCGCAACGTCGAGGGCGATCTGCGCTGGGTGCCGCTGGCCGAGCTGGCGGCCCTCGACATGTGGGAGGGCGACCGGCACTTCCTGCCGTTGCTGTTCGACGACGACCCGCGGCCGTTCCACGCCGTCATCCCGTACGCCGAAGGGCGCCCGACCGGCGCGAGGGTCACCCGGCTCTGAGCGTCCCGGCCAGGACGGGGGAGACCCACTCGACCAGTGGCCGCAGCTCCTCCCAGTCGTCGCGGACCCGGGCGACCAGGTCCGGGGAGGACGCCACTTCGTCCTCGACCCGCCGGGAGGCCGACAGGGTCCTGTGGCGCAACAGCTCGATCTGCGGATGGTCGGCACTCCAGCCCTTCGGGGCCGTCTTCAGGCTGTCCCCGCCGACCTGCCAGCCGTCCTCGCGCAGCGTCGCGACGATCGCGGCCAGCCCCTCGCCCTCCTCGTCGATCCGGTCCCGCAGTGCGGCCAGGCCGTCGGACGAGGCGTGGTAGAAGCCGGCGCCGGTGAGGATCCCGTGGGCCGACAGCTCCAGGTACCAGCCGGTCGCCGGGGCAGTCGCGACGTGTGCGCCGAGGTGGGTCTTGTAGGGCGACTTGTCGTTGCTGAACCGGACGTCGCGGTGGGGCCGGAAGACCTTCGCGTCGCCGAAGGCGTCGGTGACCTCGGCCAGCAGCGACTCCATCGGCGCCCGGACGAGGAGCTCGTACGTGTCCCGATGCGCCTGCCAGTACTCCCGGGAGTTGTCGGCCGCCAGGCCGCGATAGAACTCGAAAGCCTCCGGCGTGAACCCGCGGAACGGTGTCATGGCACCACTGTTGCACGGCGATTAGGCTCCCGACCCCCTTGGTTGTACTGTGAATCACAGTTGTTGCGGTTCGCGGGATCTGGACAAGCGCAGGACACCCAGCCAGGGTGGCCCGGTCTTTCTGGGAAGGCGTCTCACCAGCATCACCCCACGGGGCACTAGGATGTGCTCCAGTACAACCTCCCATCTGAAGGACACAGATTTACATGAACACCGGTACCGTCAAGTGGTTCAACGCTGAGAAGGGCTTCGGCTTCATCGCACCCGAGGACGGCTCCCCCGACGTTTTCGCTCACTTCTCCGCCATCAACTCCACCGGCTACCGTTCGCTCAACGAGGGCGACCGGGTCGAGTTCGAGACCGTCGAGGGCCCCAAGGGCATGCAGGCGGCCAACATCACCGTGCTTCGCTGACCCCAGCGGTCACTGAACCTCCGAAGGCCCCCGGTCGACCGACCGGGGGCCTTCGGCACGTGTCAGCGCCTTCGGACGTGTTAGCGTCATCCCCCATGGAGCCCGGCTCGACCGCGACCACCGCACTCGTCATCGAGGTGCCGGAGGCGGAGCCCGTCGTCGCGGACTGGCGGGCGCACCTCGACCCGTACGCCATCGGCGGCACCCCGGCGCACGTCACCCTCCTCTTCCCGTTCGTCCCGGCCCGGGAGATCGGCCGGACCGTGGCCGACCGCGCCGCGGCGACCCTCGCCGCACTGCCGGCCTTCGACTACGCCTTCACCCGGACCGGCTGGTTCGGCGCCGAGGTACTCTGGCTCGGGCCGGCCGACCCGGCACCCTTCGTGGCGCTGACCACCGCGCTGTCCGCCGCCTTCCCGGACCACCCGCCCTACCAGGGCGCGTTCGCCTCGATCGTCCCGCACCTCACCGTCGGCCATGCCGACGACCGCGCCGCGCTGCTGGCCGCCGAGCGGGACGTACGCCCCCGGCTGCCGATCACCGGCCGGGCCGGCCACGTCAGCCTGCTGGTGCTGGCCGGCGACCGGTGGGAACGGCTGCACCGGTTCCGGCTCGGGGCCGACCGATGAGCCGCGCGACCACCCTCGACCTCGCCGCCGCCCGACGGGTCGCGCTGTCCGCGCAGGGTTTCGGCGGGCCGCGGACGCCGGCCGGGCCGGTGACGATGCGGCAGGTCCAGCGCACCGTCGACCGGGTCGCCCAGTTCCAGATCGACTCGGTCAACGTGGTGGCGCGGGCGCACTACCTGCCGCTCTACTCCCGGCTCGGGCCGTACGACACGACGCTGCTGGACCGGGCCGGCGGGGGCGCACCGCGGCGGGTGTTCGAGTACTGGGGCCACGCCGCGAGCCTGATCGACGTCCGGCTGGAGCCCGCGCTGCGGTTCCGGGCCGCCCGCGCCGAGCAGGAGGCCTGGGGCCGGATGGTCCGGGTGCAGCGCGAACACCCCGGCCTGGTGGACGCGGTCCGCGCCGAGATCGCCCGGCGGCCGGGGACCGCCCGCGAGGTCGAGGCGGGGCTGGCCGGCGACGGGGCCCTCGGCGCGCTGCCGCAGTGGGGCGACCCGGCGGACTGGGGCTGGAACTGGTCGGCGGTCAAGACCGCCACCGAGTGGCTGCTGTGGTCGGGCCGGGTGGCCGTCGCCGGGCGGACGCCGCAGTTCGAGCGGGTCTTCGACCTGCCCGCGCGGGTGCTGCCGGCCGAGGTTGCCGCCGCGCCGACGCCCGACGAGCCGGAGGCGGTGCTCGCCCTGGTCCGGCGGGCCGCCGCCGCGCTGGGCGTCGGCACCCTCGGCTGCCTGGCCGACTACTTCCGGCTCGCCCGGGACGAGACCCGGGTGGCGATCGCCGCGCTGGAGGAGTCCGGGGAGCTGACCCCGGTCGCGGTGTCCGGCTGGACCCGGCAGGCCTGGCTGTGGCACGAGGCCCGCCGCCCGCGCCGAGTGGACGCCCGGGCGCTGGTCAGCCCGTTCGACTCGCTGGTCTTCGAGCGTGGCCGCCGGCGCGGACTGTTCGGCTTCGAGCACGGGCTGGAGATCTACGTCCCTCAGGCCCGGCGCCGGTACGGCTACTACGTCTACCCGTTCCTGCTCGGTGACCGGCTGGTGGCCCGGGTCGACCTCAAGGCGGACCGCGGGCAGGGGGAGTTGCTGGTCCGGGCGGCGTGGCTGGAGGAGGGCGCCGACCCGGGCGTCGTCGGGCCGGCGCTGCGCGAGGAACTGGAGCTGATGGCCGGTTGGCTGGGCCTTCCGGCGGTCCGTACGGTGCCGGTCGCCGCGTGGACGCTGCCGGGCAACGGCCGCCCGCTCGCGCTCTGACCGCGGACGTTAGGCTGGGCCTCTGGTCGCACCGTCGCGACCGCCGTCCGAGGAAGGACCCCCCGTGAGCGAGATCGTCATCCCACGTTCCCTCGAGCCGTTGGGCTTCGCCGTGCCGTCGACCGTCCCGACGCACTGGTACAACCTGATGGCCGACCTGCCCGAGCCGGTGCCGCCGCACCTCAACCCGGCCACCCGGGAACCGCTGACGCCCGCCGACCTCGCCCCGCTGTTCCCGATGAGCCTGATCGCGCAGGAGGTCTCCACCGAGCGGTGGATCGAGATCCCGCAGACGGTCCGGGAGATCTACGCCGGCTGGCGGCCCTCCCCGCTGGTCCGGGCGCACCGCCTGGAGCGGGCCCTCGGCACCGGCGCACACGTCTACTACAAGTACGAGGGCGTCTCCCCGGCCGGCTCGCACAAGCCGAACTCCGCGGTCGCCCAGGCCTACTTCAACGCGGCCGAGGGCATCACCCGGCTGACCACGGAGACCGGGGCCGGCCAGTGGGGTGCGTCGCTGTCGATGGCCTGCGCGCTGCTCGGCCTGGAGTGCGAGGTCTGGCAGGTCCGGGCGTCGTACGACACCAAGCCGTACCGGCGGATGCAGATGGAGACCTACGGCGGCACCTGCCACTCCTCACCGTCCGACCTCACCCGGGCCGGCCGGGAGCTGCTGGAGAAATTCCCCGACACCACCGGCTCGCTCGGCATGGCGATCTCCGAGGCGGTCGAGTCGGCGGTCGAGGACCCCAGCGCGCACTACGCCCTCGGCTCGGTGCTCAACCACGTGATGCTGCACCAGACGGTGATCGGCCAGGAGGCGCTGGTCCAGCTCGGCGAGGCCGGCGAGCGGCAGGCCGACATCGTCTTCGGCTGCGCCGGCGGTGGCTCCAACCTGGCCGGGCTGTCCTTCCCGTTCATCGGGCAGAACATCCGCGAGGGCTCCACCACCAAGGTCGTCGCCTGTGAGCCGGCGGCCTGCCCGAGCCTGACCCAGGGCGAGTACCGCTACGACTTCGGCGACGTCGCCGGGATGACGCCGCTGCTGAAGATGTACACCCTCGGGCGCGACTTCGTGCCGCCGGCCATCCACGCCGGCGGCCTGCGCTACCACGGCATGTCACCGATGGTCTCGCACGCGGTCAACCTCGGCCACATCTCGGCGATCGCCGTCGACCAGGACACCGCCTTCTCGGCCGGCATCGAGTTCGCCCGGGCGGAGGGCATCATCCCGGCGCCGGAGTCCTGCCACGCCGTCGCCGGCGCGATGGAGCACCTGCGGACCTCCGCCGAGGACGGCGAGGTGGTCGTGATCGGCCTGTCCGGCAACGGCGTGCTCGACCTCGCCGCGTACGAGAAGTACGTCTGA
>CAYOBI010000002.1:128801-139015 GCA_964402325.1 uncultured Propionibacteriaceae bacterium
CCGGGTGCCGGCGGGCCGCCCGTTCGCGGATCCGCCGGGCCCGGCGCTGCCGGAGCAGCCGCCACAGCGTCCCGCCGGTGCCCTCGCGCCCGGTCCGGACGTGGTCGAGGACGTTGTCGTTCGTCGCGGTCAGGTCGATCCGGCGCCGGGCGGACAGCGCGCCGGCCCAGAGGATCTCGTCGCTCTGCCGCAGCGGCAGCGACAGGTCCGGCATGGTGACGATCCGCCCGGCGCGCCGCAGCATCAGCGGCACCGCCGGCACCCGGTGCCCCCGGTCGTACGGATCGGTCAGCAGGTGGCGCAGCGTGACGGTGTTGCCGTCGCTGATCTCGCGGTACAGCGCCTCGCCCCGCTGCCGGTCCACCCGGGTGGTCCAGGTGTGCGGCGTACGCTCCGGGGTGGTCGCCTCGAGCGCGGCCGCCACCCGGGCGCACCACTTCTCGTCCTGCTCGGGCAGTTCCCGCAGGAACGTCGACAGCAGCGGGGTGGTGATCACCGAGAGGAACTCCTCGGCCACGATCCGGCTCGGCACCATGCAGAAGTCGTCCTCGAAGGCGTCGAACAGCGGGGCGTTGGCCTCCCGGTTCTGCCGGGTCACCACGAAGATGTCCGGCTTCATCATCCGGGCGGTGACCGCGATGGCCAGGTTCTTCACGTCCCGGTCGTTACCGGCCACGATGCCGACGGAGTGCTCGATGCCCGCCTCGCGCAGCTCGTCGGGCTCGGTGCCGGTGCCCTCCACCGTCACCATGCCCTCGTCGTAGTGCTTGCGGTCGATGATCGTCACGCTCATCCCGTTGCGGCGCAGCCGGGTCGTCACCGCGTGGCCGAACCGGCCGTAGCCGCAGACGATCCAGTGCCCCCGCGGGGGCCGGTGCCGCTCCGGCCGCGGTGCCCCGGACAGCCCGGTCAGCAGCTCGCGCAGGTGGTAGCGCTCCGGGGTCGCCACCGCCGAGGCGAGGTGGGCGGCGAACCGCTCGAACGGGTTGATCACCAGGTCCGCGCCGAACGCGGCCAGGTTGATCTCGCCGGTCCGTACGCTGCGGACCCGGGCCAGCACCGGCAGCCGGGGGCGCAGCATCCGGACCGCGACGGTGACCGCGATGTTGGTGTCGTCGTCGGCGGTCAGCGCGATCACGCCGCGGCACCACGGCGAGCGCATCCCGGCCCGCTCCAGCACCGCCGGGGCGCTGGCGTCCGCCTCGCAGAGCACCGGGTCGGTGGCGTAGTCGTGCAGCAGTTGCTCCTGCAGCCGGCCGCCGTCGGCGTCGACGATCACCACCCGGAAGTCGAGCGCGTCCAGGCCGTGCGCCACCAGTGCGCCGGTCTCGCCGCAGCCGCAGACGATGTAGAACGGCTCGTGCAGGTGCTGGACCCGACGGGCCAGCCGCCCCGACGCCACCGCGTCGCGGAAGGCCGGGTCCTGGAGCAGCGCGACCACGGTGACCAGGGCGTACGACCAACTCGTCACCGCGACGAGGATCGACACCGTGATCCACATCCGCTGGGCGTCGGAGAACGCCGGCGGGAACTCGCCGAAGCCGACCGTGGCGACCGTGTACGTCATCACGTAGAAGGAGTGGAACAGTGACAGCGGCGGGGCCGGGTCGCCGTGGGCGTCGACGCCGGGCACCATCGCCAGGACCAGCACGCACAGCGAGAACGTGGAGATGACCAGGATCAGCGGCGCACGCATCCGCCGCAGGACGAGGAAGAAGACGGTGCTCATCGCTCAGCGGCGCAGCATGACCGATTCGCTGATCATCAGCACCACCGAGATGATGTTGGCCAGCAACGCTCCGGCGGACAGCGACACCACGGTGGACATCTGGTGGGCGCCGAGCGGGTCGGCCTGCATCACCTGCGCGTACACGGTCCAGACCACGGCCGACGCGATCAGCTGCAGGTCGGCGACCAGACTGGTGGCCAGGTGCACCGCGCCCAGCTGGGTGCGGTCCCCGAACTTCAACACCGTCGCGATCAGGCTCACCACGATCGCCGCGGACAGCTCCCAGACGTTGTGCAGCTGCGGGTCGGCGATGTTGCCGATGGTGAAACCGAAGTTGAGCGTCGCCGCGAGGGTGATGAAGAACCCGAAAACGATCTTCTCGAAGTTCATGGCGCCACTCTATCGGGACCGTACGACGGTGTCCGTGCGTGCCGCAGCCCACCAACGGGGGACGAGCGGTGAACGAGGGTGCCGGCGCATTCGCCGTGCTGGGGCCTGCCCCTGCTGAGGCTGCTGGAACTGGGCCCACTTCGAACTCCGCAACGGGCGCGCCGGCCATGTCTGGAACGTTCCCTGGGAGGACCTCGCCGACGATGCCAAGGAGTACGACCGGTCGGCCGTACGCAAGATCCCGCTGACACTCGCCTCGGTGGGCCTGGACATCGTTCCCCTGTGAACTCGACCGGGGAGTGGAAGGACTTCTTCGCAAGGTCGGCTGCTCGACAACTGCCGCTCACCACGTGCTTGTCACCGGGCCCGCCACTCCCACAGGGCGGAACGGGCTTCCCGCAGTTGCGATGGCGGGGGTGCCAGGTGAGTGCCGCCTCGGTGGCGTCGCACTCGGTGACACGGTGAGATGCTCTCATAACCCCTCGAGCGAAAGGTCAACACGATGGTGGATGGAAGCGCCAACTCCGACGACGAGGCGGCCCGCGCCGACGAGGCGGCCCGGATCGGTCCCGAGGCGGAGGCCGAGGCGGCCAGGGAGTCCGACCTGGTGGCCCAGTCGCCCACCGCCGCCCACCCGGGCGGTGCCCCCGAACCGCACACCGGTGACGTGGCCGGAAAGCTGAACTGGCTGCGGGCCGGGGTGCTCGGCGCCAACGACGGCATCGTCTCGACCGCCGGCCTGGTGGTCGGCGTGGCCGCGGTGAACCCGGGCGCGACGACGGCGATCCTGGTCGCCGGCATCGCCGGGCTGGTCTCCGGAGCGGTCTCGATGGCCCTGGGGGAGTACGTGTCGGTGTCGACCCAGCGCGACACCGAGAAGGCGCTGATCGCCAAGGAGACGTACGAGCTGGAGACCTTCCCCGACCAGGAGTTCGCCGAACTGGTCGGGCTCTACCGCCACCAGGGCCTGTCGAAGGAGACCGCGACCCGGGTCGCCCACGAGCTGACCGCGCACGACGCACTGGGCAGCCACCTGCACATCGAGCTCGGCATCGACGAGGACCAGCTGACCAACCCCTGGCAGGCGGCGATGGCCTCGGCGATCGCCTTCACCGTCGGGGCGGTGCTGCCGATCCTGGCGATGCTGCTCACCCCGGTGCCGTTGGCCAGGATCCCGGTCACCTTCGGGGTGGTACTGGTGGCGCTCGGGCTCACCGGCGTGGTGAGCGCCCGGCTGGGCGGCGCCCGGAAGGGGCCGGCCGTTGTCCGCCTGCTCGTCGGCGGCGGACTCGGGATGGCCATCACCTACGGCATCGGCACCCTGCTGGGGGTCGGCGTCGGCTGACGGCCCGCCCGCAGGTAGAGCGCGTGCAGCGCGCCGGCCACCGCGGCGGGGGCCTCGGCGTGGGTGAAGTGGCCCGCCTCGGGGATCTCCACCAGGTCGACGTGGGCGAGGTGGCCGGCCAGGTGCCGGGCAGCCTCGGCGCCGGTCATCGCGTCGTGCGCGCCGCGGAGCACCAGGGCGGGCGCGCTGATCATCTCCAGGGCGGCGAGCCGGTCGGGCCGGGCTGCCATCGCCCGCTGGGCCCAGGCGATTCCGGCCACCGGGGCCTGCCGCAGCGCCTCCCGGACGGTGGCCACCACCGCGGGCCGGTTGACCAGCGTGATCGGGCTCAGGCCGGCCTCCAGCAGGCCGAGCACCACGGTGTTGCCCGCCGCGCCCTCCGCCTCGGCGGCCATCGCCAGCCGGTTCGCCCGGGCCTGGTCGCCGTCCGCCTCCGCCTTGGTGTCCAGCAGGGCCAGGCCGGCGAGCACCGCGGGACGCTCGGCGGCGATCGCCAGGGCCACATAGCCACCCATCGACAGGCCTGCGACGACGGCCCGGACGACGCCGAGCTCGGCCAGGTCGGCGACCACGGCCTGCGCGTACGCCGACAGTGAGGGCTCGCCCACCGGTAGTGGGGAGGCGCCGAAGCCGGGGGCGTCGACGGTCAGCACCGGCACGTCGTCGAGCTCGCTCACCACGTCGTGCCACATCGAGGCGTCGAACGGGAAGGCGGGCAGCAGCACCAGCGGCAGGGCGTTGATCGGGCCCTGCGCCGGTGCCGTCCCGTGGCGGTGCCAGGCAAGAATCGTCATGGGGCCCATCGTGCCAGCCCGGGCAATCGGTCCGGCGGAGCCGGTACCTTTCGGGCACTGGCGCGCAGGCCCCCGGAGGCTTACCGTGGCCCCATGATCGCTGTGACCGGAGCCACAGGGCGACTGGGCGGCAGGATCGCCCGCCGACTGGCCGATGCAGGTGTCGCACAGCGACTCCTCGTCCGTGACGTACGCCGCGCGCCCGTCCTGCCGGGCGCGACCGCGGCCCGGGCGCCGTACGGGGACACCGATGCCCTCCGGCAGGCCCTGCGGGGCGTGCACACCGTGCTGATGGTCTCCGCGACGGAGTCGGAGGACCGGCTGGGCCAGCACCTGTCCTTCATCAGGGCCGCCCGGGCCGCCGGCGTCCAGCACATCGTCTACACGTCCTTCTTCGGCGCGGCACCCGAGGCCACCTTCCGGTTGGCCCGGACGCACTGGCACACCGAGCAGGCGCTGCGCGCGGCCGGCCCTGCCTGGACCTTTCTGCGGGACTGCCTCTACGCCGACTTCCTGCCCGGCATGGTCGAGGACGTGGCCGACGGCGGGGTGATCCGTGGGCCGGCCGGCAACGGCCGGGTCGCCGCCGTCGCCCAGGACGACGTCGCCGACGTCGCCGCCGCCGTGCTGCTCCGCCCGGCGGCCCACGCCGGCCTGACGTACGACCTGACCGGCCCCGAGGAGCTGGCGCTGGCCGACATCGCCGCGATCCTCTCCCGGGCCCAGGGCCGGCCGATCCGTTACGAGGAGGAGGACACCGAGCAGGCGTACGCCTCGCGGGCGCGCTACGGGGCGCCGGCCTGGCAGGTCGAGGCCTGGGTGTCCACCTACGAGGCGATCGCGAACGGCGAGATGGGCCCGGCCAGCCGCGACGTCGCCGCGGTGCTCGGCCGCCCGGCGACCCGGGTGGCGGAACTCTTCCCGCAGCGGTGACGGGCCGATGTCGGCGGTCTGTGCTTGACTGGCCGCATTCGACGACAGGACAGCCATGATCCGGTTCGACCACGTCAACAAGCGCTTCCCCGACGGCACCGTCGCCGTCGAGGACTTCTCCCTCGAGGTGCCCTCGCACCGGGTCGCGGTACTGCTGGGCTCGTCGGGCTGCGGCAAGACGACCCTGCTGCGGATGGTGAACCGGATGGTCGACCCGTCCGGCGGCAGCGTCCGGATCGACGACGACGACGTCGCCGACCTCGACCCCGTCGCCCTGCGGCGCCGGATCGGGTACGTGATGCAGAGCGCCGGCCTGCTGCCGCACCGGACGGTCGCCGACAACGTCGCCACGGTCCCGCTGCTCGAGGGTGCCGACCGGCGCACCGCGCACCGACGGGCGTACGAGCTGCTCGAGCTGGTCGGCCTCGATCCCGACACGCTGGCCCGGCGCTACCCCTCGCAGCTGTCCGGCGGGCAGCGGCAGCGGGTCGGGGTGGCCCGGGCGCTCGCCTCCGACCCGAACATCCTGCTGATGGACGAGCCGTTCGGCGCGGTCGACCCGGTCGTCCGCCGCGACCTGCAACAGGAGATGCTGCGGATCCAGGCCGAGCTGGGCAAGACCGTCGTCTTCGTCACCCACGACGTGGACGAGGCGTTCCTGCTCGGCGACGAGGTGCTGGTGCTGCGCACCGGGGCCCGGATCGCCCAGGCGGGCACGGCGGAACAGATCATGGCCCACCCCGCCGACGAGTTCGTCGCGGAGTTCATCGGCGGCGCCCGGCGCCGGCTGCACACCGAGCCGCGCGACGGTGTGCTGGCCGTCCTCGACGCCGACGGCCGGCTGACCGGCTTCGCCGAGCGGTGGGCGGGCTGAGATGCGCTGGGCCCTTGCGAACGCCGGCCAGATCGGGGCCCTGGCGCTCAACCACGTCGTCATCGCGGTGCCGCCGATCATCCTGTCGCTGCTGGTCTCGATCCCGCTCGGCTGGTGGGCGCACCGCAGCGCCCGGGTCCGCGGGGTGCTGCTCGCCGGCAGCGGCTTCCTGTACGCGCTGCCCTCGCTGCCGCTGTTCGTGATCCTGCCGGTGCTGCTCGGCACCCGGATCCTCGACCCGGTCAACGTGGTGGTGGCGCTGACCCTGTACGGCATCGCGCTGATGGTGCGGACGTCCGCCGAGGCCTTCGACGCCGTCGACCGGACCGTACGGGACAGTGCCGTCGCGGTCGGCCACAGCCCGGTGCAGCGGTTCTGGCGGGTCGACCTGCCGCTGGCCGGGCCGCCGCTGCTCGCCGGGCTGCGGGTGGTCAGTGCCTCGACGCTGTCCCTGGTGTCGGTCGGGGCGCTGATCGGGGTCCGCTCGCTGGGCTACTTCTTCACCGACGGCTACTCCCGCAGCTTCGTCACCGAGATCGCCGTGGGGATCATCGGCACGGTGGTGCTGGCGCTGGTCTTCGACGGGCTGCTGGTCCTCGGCGGGCGGATCGCGCTGCCCTGGGTGCGCGCCACCGACACCCGGACGGGGGCCGCATGAGCTTCGTCCTCGCCGCCCTCGCCTGGATCGTCGACCCCGCCCACTGGCCCGGGCCCGGCGGCATCGCCGAGCGGCTGGCCCAGCACCTGTGGTATTCGGTGCTCGCCGTGCTGCTCGCCGGGGTGATCGCGCTGCCGCTCGGGCTGTGGATCGGCCACACCGGCCGCGGCCGGGCAGCGGCGATCGGACTGTCCGGTGCGCTGCGCGCCCTGCCGTCGCTCGGCCTGCTGACCTTCCTCGCGGTGGCACTGGGGGTCGGCATCGACCAGGCCCTGCTGCCGTCGACGGTCGTGCTCGCCGTGCTCGCGATCCCGCCGATCCTCGCCGGGGCGTACGCCGGGGTGGAGGCGATCGACCCCGACGTCGTCGACGGCGCCCGGGCCGTCGGGATGAGCGAGCGCCAGATCGTCACCGGGGTGGAGATGCCACTCGCGGCCCCGATGATCCTCGGTGGCTTCCGCTCCGCCATGCTCCAGGTGATCGCCACCGCGACGATCGCCGCCTACCTGGGACTGGGCGGGCTCGGCCGGTACATCCTCGACGGGCTGCCGGTCCGGGACTACCCGCGGATGCTCGCCGGCGCCCTCCTCGTCACCCTGCTCGCCCTCCTCGTCGACGGCCTGCTCACCCTGCTCCAGGACCGCCTCACCACCGCCGGCGTCCGTGCCTCGACCGGCGCGGACTGACACGACCACCCGGAAGGAAACCCATGAACCGCCGACCCGTACGCCTCCTGGCCCTGGCCGCAGCGCTGCTGCTGGCCCTGGCCGGGTGCGCCACCTCCAGCCCGACGTCGGGCAGTTCCACCGCCGCAGCCTCCGGCACCGTCCGGATCGGCTCGGCCAACTTCCCCGAGTCCGAGATCATCGCCGAGCTCTACGCCCAAGCCCTCGAGGCCAAGGGTGTGAAGGTCGACCGCCACATGCAGATCGGTGCCCGGGACATCTACATCGGCGCCCTCAAGGACGGCTCGATCGACCTGGTGCCGGAGTACACCGGCAACCTGCTGCAGTACTTCGACGCCAAGACCACCGCGACCACCCCGGCCGAGGTCGACAAGGCACTCGGCACCGCCGCGCCGTCCGGCCTGACCGTGCTCACCCCGGCGCCCGCCGAGGACAAGGACTCCTACAACGTGACCAAGGAGTTCTCCGACAAGAACCACATCACCTCGCTGGCCGACCTGGCCTCCTACTCCGGCACCCTCAAGGTCGGCGGCAACCCGGAGATGGCCGAGCGTCCGTACGGCCCCAAGGGGCTCACCTCGGTCTACGGGGTGCCCGCGGACCGGATCAGTTTCGTGGCGATCTCCGACGGCGGTGGCCCGCTGACGGTCAAGGCGCTCAAGGAGGGCCAGGTCGACCTGGCCGACATCTACTCCACCACGCCGGCGATCAAGGAGAACGGGTTCGTCACGCTGGCCGACCCGAAGAACATGATCATGCCGCAGAACGTCGTCCCGCTGGTCACCACCACAGCGGCCACCCAGACCGTCCGCGACACCCTGGACAAGGTGTCGGCGGTGCTCACCACCGATGACCTGCTGGCGATGAACAGCCGCAACCAGGGCACCGAGAAGGCCTCCCCGGCCCAGGTCGCCAAGGACTGGCTGAAGCAGAAGAGCCTGGTCTGAGCCGGGTCGGGCGGCCTGCCCTCAGTACTGACCCTTGCCGTGGTAGGGGCGCAGGCCGTCCACCGGCACCTGGCCGAGCCGGCCGTGCTGGAAGTCCTCGAACGCCTGCATGATCTCGGCACGGGTGTTCATCACGAACGGGCCGTACTGCACGACCGGGTCGCCGATCGGCAGGCCGCCGAGCAGCAGCACCTCCAGCACCGGCTCCTTGCCGGACTGCCCGCCGTCCGCGGCGATCGTCAGCCGGTCGCCGGCGCCCATCACCGCCAGCTGGCCGGAGTGCACCGGGCGGGCGTCGCCCCCGACGGTGCCACGGCCCGCCAGCACGTAGACCAGGCTGTTGAAGTCCTTGCGCCACGGCAGCGACAGCCGCTCGCCCGGGGCGACGGTCGCGTGCGCCATCGTGATCGGGGTGTGCGTCGAGCCGGGGCCGGCGTGGCCGTCGATGTCCCCGGCGATGACGCGCACCAGCGCGCCGGCGTCGGAGGAGGCGAGCAGGCCGACCTGGCCGCCCTCGAGGTTCTGGTAGCGCGGCGCGATCATCTTGTCCCGGGCCGGCAGGTTCACCCACAGCTGGATGCCGTGGAACAGGCCGCCGGCGTCGACCAGCTCGGCCGGCGGGGTCTCGATGTGCAGCACGCCCTGCCCGGCGGTCATCCACTGGGTGGCGCCGTCGGTGATCATCCCGCCACCGCCGTGCGAGTCCTGGTGCTGGAACCGGCCGTCCATGATGTACGTGACGGTCTCGAAACCGCGGTGCGGGTGCCAGTCGGTGCCCCGGGCCTCACCCGGGGCGTACTCCACCTCGCCCATCTGGTCCATGTGGACGAACGGGTCGAGCAGCTCGTGCGGGACACCGGCGAACGCGCGGCGGACCGGGAACCCCTCGCCCTCGAACGAGCTGGGTGCGGTCGTCACGGCGAGGGCGGTGCGCTCGGTCTCGTCCGGCCGGGCGGGGGTGATGCGCGGCAGCGTCAGGGTGTCAGCGGTCACGGCGGGCATGATCTCTCCTCGGGTCTCCTCGGATGGGGCCACGTGGTGTGGTGACTCCTAAACAGTTGACACGTCAATCATATTCCGCCGGGGTGCTGCCGGGGAAGACCCGTGCCGTGCTGGGCAATGGCCGGGCGCCGGGTTAGCGTGAGGCCATGGCAACGATCGTGATCATCGGTGGGCACGGCAAGGTCGCGCTGCGGCTGGCGCCCCTGCTCGTCGCGGACGGGCACCGGGTGCTGTCCTGGGTGCGCCGCGAGGACCAGCTCGACGACGTCCGGGCGACCGGGGCCGAGGCTGTGCTCGCCGACGCGGAGTCGATGGACGTCGCGGCGATGGCGGCCGCACTGGCCGGGGCCGACGCCGTCGTCTGGTCCGCGGGCGCCGGCGGAGGTGACCCGGCCCGGACGTACGCGGTGGACCGCGACGCGGCGATCCGGTCGATGCGGGCCGCCGAACAGGCAGGCGTACGTCGCTACCTGATGGTGTCCTGGGCCGGGTCGGTGCCCGACCTCGGGGTCCCGGCCGACAGTTCCTTCTTCCCGTACGCCGACGCCAAGCTCGCCGCGGACGAGGCGCTGCGGGCGACGTCCCTGGACTGGACCATCCTCGGGCCGGGCACGCTGACCCTGGACGAGCCCTCCGGCCGGGTCGAGACCGGGGTCGGGTCCGGACGGCCGACCTCGCGGGCGAACGTGGCGCTGGCCGTCCGTGAGGCCCTGGCGCAGCCGGCGACGATCGGGCGGTTCATCCCGTTCGGCGACGGTGAGGTGCCGATCGCCGAGGCGTTCGCGGCGCTCTGAGGGCCGGGGGCGGTGCGGGGGCTAGGTTGGTGCCCATGACGCAATCGTGGGATCCCGCCCTG